>JACRNI010000058.1 GCA_016234925.1 Deltaproteobacteria bacterium
ATGGAAGAATGGAGATAGTCTGAATACTTCTATAAAGGATAACGGGATCGGCATTGATGAAAAAGACCATAGGATAATCTTTGATAGATTCAGGCAACTTGATACAGGGCTTACTAAAAGCCACAGGGGGCATGGACTTGGACTCAGCATAGTAAAGGCAGTGGCAGAACTCTTAAATGGAAAAGTATCTGTGGACAGCAAAATGGGCAGCGGCGCAGCCTTTACTGTATCAATACCTGAAAATATCTCTGAAATAAATGCGGATACTTTTTCTGATGATGGCAATGATTTCTTTTTTGAAGGCGATAAACAGGTTAAACAGTTTTGACACTTATGCGTATAGATGCAATGGAAAAGGCGAAAAAAGGCATAAATCATTTTTTGTATCCAGGTATGCTATTTGCCAAAAATGGACATTATGTCATAACAACAGTACTGGGGTCATGCGTTTCTATCTGTCTATGGGACCCTATCTTAAAGGTTGGCGGTATGAATCACTATATGCTCCCATTATGGAACGGCGAAGGACTGCCTTCTCCTAAATACGGCAATGTTGCGATACCGATGCTGATTGAAAAGATGCTTTCCATTGGTTCTAGAAAAGAGGATTTAGTGGTAAAGTATTTTGGCGGCGGGAATGTGCTGGAAAGTTCTCACGAGATGCTGAATATTGGGGAGCGAAATATTATTCTTGCCCGCGATATATTAAAGTCCGAAAAGATACCCATTACAAGCCATGATGCAGGCGGAAATACCGGGAGAAAGATTATCTTTCACACAGGTTCAGGCGATGTTTTTGTGAAAAGGCTGAAGAAGAATGAGATGCCAATATAACAATAATCAATAACCAAAGCACAAACAAATTCCAAGCACCAATAAACAAATAATAACCAAAATTCCAATGACCGAATGGCCTTTTTGGTAATTGGTTATTGAAATTTATTTGTAATTTGTAATTTGGGATTTGATTATTGTTTGTGATGTTTTCTATATGGATAAAAAGATAAAGGTGCTTGTAGTTGATGATTCTGCGGTTGTGCGGCAGACATTGGCTGATATTATCTCTGCTGACCCGCATATGGAGGTAATGGCAGCAGCCCCTGACCCATTCATTGCAGCAGAAAAGATAAGAAAGGAAATCCCTGATGTAATTACACTGGATATAGAAATGCCGCGCATGGACGGCATAACATTCTTGCAAAAGATTATGAGCCAGCACCCAATCCCTGTTGTTATTGTCTCAAGTCTTGCTGAAAAAGGTTCGGAAACTGCTTTTAAGGCTCTTGAATACGGCGCAGTTGATATTATTCAGAAGCCTCGCTTGGGCACAAAGCAGTTTATTGAAGAATCAAAGATTCTTATATGCGATGCGATAAAGGCTGCATCTTTAGCAAGGATGAAACCCATTTCTGCAAAACCCCTGCATGTATCGCCAAAACTAACTGCTGATGCTGTAATACCAAAAACAAAGACAAAGGCAATGCTTGAGACTTCAGAAAAGGTAGTCGCTATAGGCGCATCAACAGGCGGCACTGAGGCGCTCAGGGTTCTCCTTGAGTCCATGCCCCTTGATGCGCCGGGCATGGTGATAGTCCAGCATATGCCTGAGAATTTTACTGCTGCGTTTGCAAAGCGGCTTGACGGCGTATGCAGAATATCTGTTAAAGAGGCGGAAGACAATGACACAGTAGTCAGGGGCCGCGCGCTTATAGCGCCCGGCAACCGCCACACACTCCTAAAGCGAAGCGGGGCTCGGTATTATGTTGAGGTAAAGGACGGACCTCTGGTTTCACGGCACCGTCCGTCAGTGGATGTGTTGTTCCGTTCCACTTCTCAGTACGCAGGCAAAAATGCAGTAGGCGTTATAATGACAGGGATGGGTGATGACGGCGCAAGGGGTCTCCTTGAAATGAAACAGGCAGGCGCAATTACCATTGCTCAAGATGAGGAATCTTGCGTTGTGTTCGGAATGCCAAAAGAGGCTGTTAAACGAGGCGCGGTTCAAAAGGTTTTACCTCTGGAGATGATTGCCAAAGAGGTTATAAAGGTGTGCAGCGGTGTGATATCTATAGTGAACGCTAAAAATAAATAGACGTAGTGCGAGGCTTTAGCCTCGCAAAAGCGAAACTAAAGTTTCGCACTACCTTATTGATATTGTTATAATTTTGGCATTCACGCATAATCTGGGTATAAAATTACACAAAATTATGGACATTACAAACCAATGACATTACCTGTAGATTTTAAAATTTGTAATTTTGGGTAGATTATGGTAGTTTTCTCAAAGTGTCGGGGTAAGGGAGTGAGTGAGTAACGGGGTAAATATCACCGACACCCCGATACACAAAAGATAGGAGTCCGCTATTATAAAGCCAACTGATATAAAGCCAACTGAAAATTTTTCGGGGGGGATGACATATCCACTGGACAGGGTAAAGTGGTTCATGGTCTGGTATGGCTGGTTATTTACAGCGCTTATCCTTCTAACACTATTTTTTACGGTCCCGCCAATCCCCTGGGGTATTTATTTCCTGCTTATTTCCGGCATAGCCGCTACATCCATCCTCCATGCAATGCCTTTAAACTGGTTTGAAAAGGTTATCCCCTTTTCCATACCATCATACATCTTTTTTATACATCTATTCCTTTATTATACGGGCGGTCCAGGAAGCCCTTATTTAGTATTATCTGTCCTTCCAATAATCCTTGCCTCTTTCTTCTACAGGTACTATGGGGCAGCATTAACAATCATTCTGACACTTATATCTCATATAATTGTGGAGAATTATTCGATATCTACTGTTATCCAATATCTGACATCACCCCTTATGATTAGAGATCTGCCGCTTGTTATAATTATGGTCCTTGTGGCAATTCTGGTTGCATTCATTTCAGGAGAGATGAAAAAGGATAAAGAGGGGCTGCAGAGTCTATTCAATGAGGTTGAAA
>JACRNI010000059.1 GCA_016234925.1 Deltaproteobacteria bacterium
ATAATAACCAAGTGCCAAATTACAAACTGTTTGTAATTTGGTTGATGATTATTTCTTGCTGCCTTTCTGGAAATCCTCCAATGGTTATGGAATTTTTTCCATAATCAACCATAGTGCTTCTAAGTATCTGAAAATGCTATAAAAATCTACCCCCCCCCGAAAAAAATGCTATGGAATAATTCCATAGCGCTAAATCCTCTATATTTTAAAATTCTTTTAAAATCAATTAGATATATTTTGGCACAGCCCTTGCTATTTAGTAAATTATAAAAAAGTAAAGGAGGTGTCATATGGTATGGACAATAACATTAAAACATGATTTTACAATAAACCAGATTTCAGATGAGGTTAATACCCTGAGGAATTTAATGGAGGAGTGGAAAGAGGTAATAAAGCAGTGGGATGGTCTGATAGTTGACGCTAAAGATGTTAAAAACATTGATATTGCCGGTATTCAGGCAATAATCGCGGCGCAAAAGGAATGCGAAAGCAAAGGCTGCAAAATCATCCTAGAGAAATCTCAAGCAGTAGCAAATCTTATGTCAGTGATTGGGATAGGATTATGAAATTTAACTTGCGATTATTTTTAAAAACAGCGCTTGTTATATCCTTTGCCGCCCTGCCCTCTCTTATAACAAGCAATTCCATATTCAGTATCGCATCTGCTTTCATTGCCTATTCAGCCGCGGTTGCAATCATATATTGGCTGACACAGAAAAATATTAAGGCATTAAAGGCTGAACAAAAAGACATGGAAAAAAAGCATCTTAATGAATTAGAGGCGCTTATAGAGCCGATAACAAGATTGCTGCAGGAAAGGGCGCAGCTCATCCCTGTGCTGACCAATCAACTTAAAGAGGTTACAGAGCATACAGAAAATGCGGCAGTCGATATTGGCGAGAGGTTTATGAGCATTGTTCAGAGGGCGAGAAACCAATCAAAAAAAGCATCAGGCATATTTACCTGTTTTGCTGGAAATGGCGCAGGAAATGGGAATGGAAACGGAAATAATGCCCTCCTTGATTTAAGCAAAAAGGCTCTTTCAGATGAGGCAGCAAGCGTAAAAGAGGTTTCTAAAGTCGCTGAGCAGACATTAAAAAACATGGATTTGATTATTGAAGGCGCAGGAAACATAAAAAAGGTGGTGGCTGAGATTGAATATATGGCAGACCAGACAAATCTCCTTGCGCTTAATGCGGCAATAGAGGCTGCAAGGGCTGGAGAGCATGGAAGGGGTTTTGCCATTGTCGCTGACGAGGTCAGAAAACTCTCAGACAGGAGCAATGCAGCGGCAAATGAAATCAGGGAACTCATTACAAAGGTGGAAAAGGACATCAGGGAAATTCATGCAAAGACAAAGGCGAGCACTCTTGAGACAAGCCGGAAAGCGCTGGATGCAGAAAGGGTTGTTGAAGATACATTAAAAAATATAGATGAGTCAGTAGGCACAGCGCAAAATCAACTAAATGAACT
Organism: Deltaproteobacteria bacterium; assembly: GCA_016234925.1. Classification (GTDB taxonomy): domain Bacteria; phylum Desulfobacterota; class GWC2-55-46; order UBA9637; family GWC2-42-11; genus JACRNI01. Next base: position 1,474 of record JACRNI010000059.1, read on the forward strand.
TATTTTAGAAACAGAAACCCTTGCAAAGGATATAAGCAGCATTATTGTGTCCATGCAGTTTCAGGACATTACAAGACAGCGCATTGAGCATGTGATTGAGCCTCTTTTAAAATTTAAAGAGGAGATGGAAAAAATTGTGCAGGATGAGATGAGTATGGACAGGAAGATGCACGAATGGGAAGAGAGTTCCAGCCCTGCATGGCTTGAGAAGATGTATACAATGGAAAGTGAGAGGCAGGTGTTAAAAAAAGCGATGCTTGATGCTTAGTGTTTAAAGGAGGTGCAAAATGTCAAAAACAGTATTGATAGTTGATGACTCAACATCCATGAGGCAGATGGTGTCTTTTACGCTTAAGGATGCAGGATACGAGGTAGTGGGAGCGGTTCATGGCAAGGATGGTTTGGCTAAACTGAACGATGCAAAGGCAAGCATGGTAATAACCGACCTTAATATGCCGGAGATGGACGGCATTGAATTTATAAAACAGGTGCGCAGCAATGCGGCATTTAAGTTTACTCCAATAGTCATGCTGACAACAGAATCTCAGGAAACAAAAAAGCAGGAAGGCAAGCAGGCAGGCGCAAGCGGCTGGATTGTAAAGCCCTTTACCCCCGAACAACTGATAGACATTGTAAAGAAATTTGTGAGGTAAACAATGGATGTAAAAAAACTGCAAGGTGTTTTTGTAGATGAGGCAATGGAAAGACTGGCGGAGATAGAAAACGGTCTTTTAGGACTTGAAAAATCCCCTGATAACAAGGAACTCTTAAATACGATTTTCCGCGCCGCCCATACCATAAAAGGCTCTGGCGGGACAGTCGGGTTAAAGGATATTTCAAGTTTTGCGCATAGCATGGAAGAGATTTTAGATTTGATGCGGGACGCTAAACTCAATCCCGCAAAAGAATTGATAACCGTTCTTCTTGAAGCGACTGACCTGATAAAAGAGATGGTTGAATGTGTGGCATCAGATGTTCAATTTGATTTTTCTAAATGCAATGATTTAACAAAACAGATGGAGGAGATAAGAAAAGGCAAAGGTGGAGAGGAAATGAAGCAGGATGGGAAAGATTGTGCGATTGGCAGCGGCGTATGTGAAAAAAGAACCTTCAAAATCATATTTATTCCCGACCATAATATCTTTAAAAAGGGCATAGACCCTCTAATCATAATAGAAGACCTGAAAAATATCGGAGAGATTGTAAATATAAAGGCATTTTCAGAAGATGTTCCTAAACTTTCAGACATTGACCCTGAGGAACTGTATTTAAGATGGGACATATTTCTAAAGACAGATAAAGGCGGAGCAAAGATAAAAGAGGTATTTGAATTTATTGAGGAAGGAAGCGAGATAAAAATCCTGCCGATAAATACCCAGAAGAACGAAAATTTATGCATAGGCGGAATGCTTGTTGATGAAGGCATTGTAAAGCCTGAAGATGTAGATGAAGCGGTTAAGAGCCAAAAGAAATTAGGTGAAATCCTTGTTGAACAAGGCAAGGCGAGTCAAAAGGAAATTGAAAATGCGCTTGAGAAGCAGAGGAACAGAAAATCCGAATCTTTAAAAAATTCTGTTTCATCAACAATAAGGGTTGATTTGAAGAAACTAGACCACCTTATAAACACTGTGGGAGAGATGGTTATAATAAACTCAATGTTTCAGCAGACAATTCAGGATAAAAACAGCGGCATGTCAGAGAGAATGGATGTCATATTTTCACAACTTCAAAGGATAGGAAAGGCGATACAGGAAAGCGCCATGTCTTTAAGGATGCTGCCTGTCGGCGATGTGTTTCAGAGGTTTGCAAGGCTTGTAAGGGAACTTTCGGACAGCAAAAATAAAAAGATTCAATTGATTATAAGCGGCGAGGAAACAGAACTTGACAAGGGCGTGCTTGAAAAAATTACAGACCCGCTTGTCCATATCATAAGGAATTCAATAGACCACGGAATAGAAACATCTGAAGAAAGACTCATCAAAGGAAAGCCTGAGGCAGGGACAATCCATTTAAGCGCATATCAGATGGGCGACTCTGTTTATATTGATGTGGAAGACGACGGCAAGGGTCTTGATAAAGAAAAAATCCTTGAAAAAGCAGTTTCAAAAGAGATTATAAATAACACAAAGGGTCTTACAGATGAGCAAATCTACGACCTCATATTCCTGCCGGGATTTTCAACTGCTGACAAGGTTACAGATGTCTCTGGCAGGGGCGTGGGCATGGATGTTGTTAAAAAGAATATAGACTCTTTGAACGGCAGGGTGTTTATCCGCACAAAACCCGGCATGGGAACAACCATATCCATTAAACTGCCTCTGACGCTTGCAATCATAGACGGGATGGCTGTGCTTGTCGGCGAAGAGACCTTTATCCTTCCCATAACCTCTGTTCTTGAATCCATCAAGCCGAACAAAGAGGATGTAAAAACACTTGCTGAAAAAGGAGAGGTTGTAAATGTCAGGGGAGAATTTATTCCGCTAATAAGGCTTTATGAAAATTTGAACATAAAGCCGTGGAAGAAAGAGCCGTGGAACGCCATTGTTGTGCTTGTGTCTTATGAAAAAGCGAAATACTGCTTCTTGGTGGATGAACTATTGGGACAGCAGCAGGTTGTTATAAAGAGCCTCGGAAGGGCGATACCAAAGGTTAATTCAATATCAGGAGGCACGATACTGGGCGATGGAAGGGTCGCCCTTGTCCTTGATGTCCATGGAATTGTGAAGGCAGCAGTTAAATAATAAGAATAAGGGAGGTGATGATTATGAAAGAGATGAAGGAGATGATGTTATGCCCGCATCTGGAAGAGGGGAAAAAGATGAGTATGTGCAATGCGTCTATGACATTGATGGTGCCCAGCATGTACGAGATAGGCATGTACTGCACAACAACAAACCACCGCCGCTGTCCAATCCTTGCTGCAAATACCATGAGAAACAGCGGCAGCAATAAAATGATTGATGTAATGGCGTAAAATTAAATGTAATCAAGAAAGGAGATGATATGATTACACCGATTATAATAGTGATTAGTGTCAGTGATTAGTGTCAGTAAAAACCTGACACTGACACTGTTCACTGACACTGAACTCTGTGTAATCAATTTCTTTCAAAGGAGGTCTTTATGCAAGAGGCAACTATGGTAAGAGAAACGAAAGAAACAAGGGCGCAGACAGAAACTAGGGAATATGTAACCTTCGGTTTAAATGATGAGATATTTGCAATTGATGCCCTGAATGTTCAGGAGATTATTGAATTGGCGAATATAACAAGGGTTCCGCAATTGCCGGAATTTCTTAAAGGCGTAATCAACCTCCGCGGGACAATAATCCCTGTGATTGATTTGAAATTAAAATTCGGGATGAGTTCCATCGAGTATAAAAAACACACCTGCATTATTGTCGCAGAATTTTCAGGCGGCGTTATGGGGCTTATTGTAGACGCTGTGTCAGATGTCTTGAACCTGTCTCAAGAGGCTATTTCAAACACGCCGTCTTTTGGAGCAAAGGTGAAAACTGATTTTATCAAGGGCATGGCAAAGGTTGACAACAATCTTGTGATTGTCCTTGATGTGGATAAGGTTCTAACAAGCGAAGAGACCTCTGTGATAGCAGAGGCGGCGGCAAGCAACGTTCAATAAAGGTTATTTATTTTTAACAAACGCCGATAAAAAAAGGAGAAATTATGAGAAATTTGACGCAAGAATACAAAATCAACAATAGTAATCTGAATTTAAGAAAGCAGTTTATCAGTCTTACTGAAAAGGACATAAGGATACTTAAAAGTCTGGCAGGATGGGCGGAACGTGCGGCAGATTCAATAGCCAAGGAGTTTTACGATAGCCAATTTTCCTTTCCGCCCGCCCATGCGTTTTTTGAGGCGCATGCGCAGAAAAAGGGAATAGCTCTGCCGCAGCTTCGTCAGGCGTTGGAAAAAACGCAGGCAGGCTATTTTCGCCAGATATTTCAGGAAGCCGCTGGAGGCGGAAACTATGGCGCAGATTACTTTGAGAAGCGGCTGTTTGTCGGGACTGTCCATAATGTGATTAACCTTCCGCAAAAGTGGTACCTTGGCTCTTATGTCCTGTATCAGGATCTGGTGCATAAATATCTTTTCAAGTCTTATCCTCTTCGCCCGTTTTTCAGAGCGAAGGCAGAGCGAGCCGTCAGGACAGTATTCAATTTAGACTTGCAGGCAGTTGTTGACGCATTCTTTTTTGACTTTGTTTCCTCTACCGGAATGGATTTGCAGCAGGTTAATGTATCTTCCGCTGATGTGGACCTTTCAGATTATTATGGGCCGCTTAAAGATACTGTCAGAGGGGCTTTAGAAGGACTGGCGAATGCATCGGAAAGCCTTGCCTCCGCAAGTTCCCAGCTTTCGGCGTCTGCGGAACAGCTTTCAAACGGCGTGCAGCAGCAGGCAGCGGCTGTGGAAGAAACTTCCGCCGCATTGAAGTCTATTACTTCAACTATCCGTGGAAATGCCGACAACGCCGCTGAGGCGAGCAGACTTGCAGTCGGCGGAGGCCAGCAGGTTACGGGGCAGGGAAACGGCAGAATGACAGCAGTAGCAGCAATGAGTGAAATCAATAATTCCTCCAAAAAGATAGCGGATATAATAACAGTGATTGATAGTATTTCCTTCCAGACAAACCTCTTGGCTCTGAATGCCGCTGTTGAGGCTGCAAGGGCAGGCGAGCAGGGGAGAGGGTTTGCCGTAGTCGCTTCAGAAGTGCGAAACCTTGCCCAACGTTCGACAGAATCTGCAAAGGAGATAAAAAATCTCATTCAGGATGCTGTCCATAAGGTTGACGAAGGCTCGGGCGTAGTGAAACAGGTTGCAGAGATGATTGCCAAGATTTCAACTACATCACAGGAGCAGGCAATAAGCATGGGGCAGATAAATCAGGCAGTGGCTCAGATGGATGAAGCAACCCAGACTAATGCAGCGCAGTCAGAGGAACTTACAGCAACGGCGCAGACAATGGCGGAGCAGGCAAAAGACCTTCAGAAAATTATAAGCCAATTCAATCTTGGAATAGATGCGGCGAGTATCCGTAGTCCATCTGTCAATGCGGGAAAAACCGCTGGACATGCTGTTTCAAAAATGAAAAAACCGATGGCATTGCCAAAGCATGCGGAAACAGCCGTCCATAGGGATATTTCAAATTACAGCCATTAAGGTTTTCATAAATTTTAATGGTTGAGATATAAAGGTATAGAGGGCTGCAACTTTAAAATATAGCAAAAAGGAGGAGAAAACAATGCTTACAAAATTCAAATCGCTCAAGGTCAAGACAAAGATTTTGACAGGCACATTTGTGCTCCTGGCCATAGCATCCGATAATGTCTATGGGCTTGCAAGCATCAAGGGAGACATGAATGCTGCGCGGGCAGCGCTTGTTACAATGCTTGCAGAAAAGGATAAAGGAAAATTGGATGCGCAGAACGCAATCGTAAAAGAGACAACAGCAGAAACAGCCAAGACACTTGAAGAAATGGAGAAAAAGAGCAAGAGCGCCAAACTGGATGACCTGAAAAAGACATGGTTTGAGTTCAGGGATGTTCGCGACAAAAAGATAGTTCCGCTGATATACGAGGGTAAGACTGATGAGGCAAAGGCAATCGGACTTGGCGAGAATGCAGCAAGGTTTAAAAAGATTTACAGTCTGTCAAATGAACTTATCGGCGAGCACGAAAAGGAAAAAGAGGCATTGAAAAAACAGGGTGCGGATGTATATAAAGCGGCTATTACGACAACAGCAGGCATCAGCATTGCCGCAATAGCAATCGGGATAATCGTATCCCTGCTTATCGCCAATATGGTTACAAATCCAATAAAGGCTGCAAACGAGGCTACGAATAAGATTGCTGAAGGCGATTTGAGGGTTGTTATTAACTCAACATCAAGCGATGAAGTCGGTCAAATGGCAGATTCATTAAGCCATATGGTTGCGAACCTCAGACGGATTGTGTCTCAAACTCAAGAGGCGTCAAATCAGGTTTCAATAGCAGCAGACCAGATTGCAGAGGCAAACCAGAACTTCTCTCAGAGAATAACAGAGCAGGCGGCATCCATTGAGGAGACATCGTCAACTATGGAGGAGATGTCCGCATCCATAAAACAGACTGCGGAAAATGCCTCTGGCGCAAATAAGATTGCCCAGCATGCAAAGACGCTTGCAGATTCAGGGAGTGTAGTTATGGAGGATACAATAAAGGCAATGGATGATATAAATAAATCGTCCACCAAGATTGCAAATATATCAGATGTGATAGAAGGCATAGCATTTCAGACCAACCTCCTTGCGCTGAATGCGGCAGTAGAGGCGGCAAGGGCAGGGGAGCATGGGAAGGGATTTGCAGTTGTCGCATCAGAAATCAGAAGCCTTGCGCAGAGGGCATCGCAGTCTGCAAAGGAAATCACAACCCTTATAGGCGACAGCGTTGAAAAGACAAGCAAGGGCGTAAATCTTGCTCAGGAATTAAGCAAAAAATTAGGCGAAATCGGGACAAATATAAAGAAGGTTGCGGATTTAATGGATGAGGTCGCGGCAGCGGCGCAGGAACAGGCGTCTGGAATCAGTCAGGTAAATACAGCCATGTCGCAGGTAGACCAGACCACGCAGCAGAACGCATCCCTTGTGGAAGAGACATCATCAGCAGCTGAGGAATTGGCGTCGCAGGCAAGGGAATTGAACAGCCTGATAGCATTCTTTAAACTGGATGAGGCAGGAGGACGCATTGAAAAAGAGCAACGGCCAAGCATTAGCAAGGATATTAAGCATGTAATCTCAAAACCAGCAGCAGCGCTTCCGCATGGTTTAGAAAAGAAGAAGGGCGGCAATGGCAGGGATGTGACGGCGCAACATGCAGAACATCACGAGACGCATCAGCCGTCTCATCAGGAAGGATTTGAGGAGTTTTAGATTATGAGGGGGGGCGAGGGTCATGGGGCAATGGCAAAAAAGAGAAAGGACATGGGTTAGTGGTCAAGAAAATAATATTGCCCTTTGCGGTTTGTCTCTTGCCCCTGCTAATTTATCTATCAGCGATGAGGTGTTTTCACTTTTTTCTGAACTGATATACGGAAAATCAGGGATAAGGCTGGGCATTCAAAAAAAAATCCTCTTGACCTCAAGGCTTGCAAGAAGGATAGCCATGCTGGGCATAAAAGGGTTTTATGACTATTATCAAGTTGTAAAAACCAATGAGGATGAATTAGTAGAGATGCTTAACTGCATTTCCACTAATACAACCAAATTTTTTAGAGAAGCGCATCATTTTGAATATTTAAAAAACAAGGTCATGCCAGAATTGCTAAAAACTAATGCCTCTGATAAGAGCATCAGGATATGGAGCGCAGGATGCTCAACAGGAGAAGAGCCGTATTCTATAGCAATAACGGTTCACGAGGCAATGAAAACAATTTTACCCTCGCACATTGCTGGGGAGGGGAAGTGGAACATAAAAATTCTTGCCACAGACATATCTACAAAGGCGATGGATGGCGCAAAGACAGGCATTTATGAATATCAACAACTCCCTGATAATATGCAGACATATATTATGTCCCGCTACTTTATGAAAGGCGCTAAAGCAAATGACGGGAAGATAATGATAAAGGGTTTTATAAAGGATATGATAAGGTTCAGGCGGTTGAATTTTAAAGAGTCTGCGTATCCATTCTCAAAAAAATTTGATGTTATATTTTGCAGGAATGTGATGATTTATTTTGATGAAAATATGAGGACGCATGTAATAAACAAATTTTATGAGCATCTTTCAGACAATGGACATCTTTTTCTTGGACATTCTGAGACCATACTCAATAAGGAGAGGTTTATTCCTGTGCATATAACAGTGCATAGAAAAAGGTGATGAATAATATTTTGTAGCGTCGGCATTTACTGCCGACGAAAAACCGCCCCCGATAAACGGGGGTGCTACAGATTTAGACCTGTTAAAAGTGGGGATTTTCAAATGAAAAATATTATTTTAGACATAGGCGATATTGTTGTGCCAAACGAGCCTGCCATATTGGAGACGATTTTAGGCTCATGCGTTTCCACCTGTCTCTGGGATGAAAAACTGCATATAGGCGGCATGAATCATTTTATGCTGCCAAAGATAACAAGAGATGTTAAATCTGGGTGTGTTGGAACAGAATCTATAAAGCAATTGGTAAATGCCCTTTTAAAGATGGGTTCTAATATGAAGCATGTAAGGGCGAAGTTATTTGGAGGAAACAGGGTGATTCAAGGGTTTTCTTATGACCTTGATGTTGGAAGAGAAAATGTAAGAATTGCAAAGGATATGTTAAAAGAATATAAAATTCCTATAATAAATGAATTCATACAGCAGGACTATGGGATAAAACTGGTTTTTCATACTGACACAGGAAAGGCATTTATAAAGGAGTTATCCCTTGATGTCATGTGCTGAATATTTAAAGGAAGGTATTATTAGAAATGATAAAAGTTTTGATTATAGACGACTCGGCAGTTATAAGAAATCTCCTCACAGAGATTTTAAATGAGGCTGGAGATATAGAGGTTGTCGGAACCGCGCAGGACCCGATATTCGCCTTCAACAAGATAAAAAATCTCCAGCCTGATGTGCTCACCCTTGATGTTGAGATGCCTAGGATGGACGGGCTTAGTTTTCTTGACCAATTAATGAAAACCAATCCGCTCCCGGTTGTCATGGTAAGCGCATTAACGCAAAAGGGCTGTGAAACCACGCTCAAGGCGCTTGAATTGGGCGCTGTTGACTATGTTTCTAAACCAGCGATTGATGTGTCAAGCGGCGTTATTGCCCTTGCTGATGAGATTATAAAAAAGGTCAGGATTGCGGCAAAGGCAAAGGTAAGGGTAATAGGCAAGGATCAAGGGCTTGCCCATGCAGGTTTTAAGCAGGGGGTATTGGCCAATGGGCAAGGGAAAAAAGACCTTGTCCAAAGCGCCTCTGGCCTTGACACCAGAAAAATGGCTACCACTGACATGATAGTGGCAATAGGCGCATCAACTGGCGGCACGCAGGCTATAACAGAGGTGATAACCCGTCTGCCTGAATCCACACCCGGCATTGTTATTGTCCAGCATATGCCGCCTGTGTTCACCCGTTCATTTGCAGACAGGCTTAATGCCATTTCAAAACTTGATGTTAAAGAGGCAAAGACCGGCGACAGGGTTTTAACAGGCACTGCCTTGATTGCGCCCGGGGACAAACATATGACAATCAAGCGGAATGGCGCAATGTATTATGTGGATATAGGAGACGGCCCTATGGTAAATTATGTCCGACCTTCTGTTGATGTCCTTTTCAGGTCAGTTGCCAAATATGCAGGCAAAAACGCAGTCGGGGTTATTCTGACAGGCATGGGCGAGGATGGGGCAAGGGGGCTTCTTGAAATGAAAGAGGCAGGGGCGCATACAGTTGCTCAGGATGAGGCATCATCTATTGTCTTTGGAATGCCTAAAAAGGCGATAGAAATGGGGGCGGCAGACAAGGTTGTCCCTCTGGATGAGATGTCCAAGACCATAATTGATAATGTTTAGTGTTTGATGCTATATTTTTGTTTCTTTATTTAAACACTAACCACTAACCATCAAACATTGCATGACTCCTTTTCCTTTTAAAATCTTTTTTAAACTGTTTGGAATTATCATTGCGCTAAATATTGCCGCAGCGCTTTTTGTGCATCTGCTTTTGCCTTCTCTTAATTCCTTAAAAGAGATTGTTGCTTATGTTGTTATATTAACTATTTTTACAGCGCCATTCATGTGGCTGTTGATCATCAAGCCTCTTTATAAAATCACTCTTGATGCAAAAAAAATGGAAAGAGATTTCAGACAATTCTTTGACAGTTCAGGGGACTGCATCTGTCATATTTCTATTGACGGCAAGTTTTTAAAAATGAATAAAACAGGCTGCGCAATAAATGGATTTAACAACCCTGAAGATGCAATCGGCAGAAACTCTACTGCCAGTGTTGTAGAAAATAAGGAGGAGGCAGATGAGGCAATAAGACAGGCAGCAAAAGGCGAAACCGCCTATGTTCAATATAAATCCATAAACAAAAACAACAGAGGAATCTGGTGGGATTCAACGGTATCTCCTATTAGAGACGAAAATGGCAATATTACAAGCATACTGCGGGTTTCAAGGGACATTACAAAACAAAGACGCATAGAAGAAAAATTGATGCACATGGTAGAAATCATTAAATCTACCGCTGATTTTGTTGCTACTGCTAATCCCGATGGACAAGTAACCTATTACAATAAAGCAGCAAGGAGAATGCTGGGGATTGGTGAAAATGAGGATATCTCAAATATCCGCATCCCTGATACCCATCCTGAATGGGCAAGCAGGATTGTTTTGGATGAAGGCATTCCATCTGCGATTCAAAACAACACATGGACAGGCGAGACAGCATTTTTAAATAGAGACGGAAAAGAAATCCATGTTTCCCAAACAATCATCGCACATAAGGCGCAAGATGGGTCTGTTAAATTCCTTTCCACCATTGCCCGCGATATTACAGAACGGAAAAAACTTGAGTCCCAGTTATTGCACTCTCAAAAGATGGAGGCTGTCGGCAGGCTTGCAGGGGGCATTGCCCATGATTTTAATAATATCCTGACAGCAATGCTAGGTTCTTTATATATCCTGCAGAGAAAGATGAATGAAAATGACCCGTTAAGGGTTTATGTGAAGCGGGCGGTCGCATTGTCAGATAATGCCTCTGCGTTAGTAAATGACCTCCTTGATTTTAGCAGAAAACAGCCTGTCAATCTCAAATCGCGTGATTTGAACATGATTATAAAAGAATGGCTGGATTTGTCAGAAAGAATTGTGGGAGAAGATATTATCATTGAGCCGAATCTTTCAAAGGAAGATATGGCTGTAATGGCAGATGCTAATCAGATGGAGCATCTCTTGATGAACCTTGCTACAAATGCAAGGGATGCTATGCCTAATGGAGGACATTTAAAAATAAACACGAAACTTGTGGAACTTGACAAAGGGTTTATAAGCGCCTACGGCTATGGCAATAGCGGGATATATGCTCTGCTCTCTTTTGAAGATACTGGCATAGGCATGAGTCAGGATATAAAACAAAGGATATTTGAACCTTTCTTTACAACAAAAGAGACTGGGAAAGGGACAGGGCTTGGGCTTGCAATTGTTTACGGCATAGTTAAACAGCACAACGGCTATATAAATGTATACAGTGAAGTCGGCAGAGGGACTACATTCAATATATATATTCCTCTGTCCAGATTAAAGGTTGTTGAGGAGATAAAAATAGAAACTGCCTTAAAAGTCGGGATAGAGACCATACTTCTGGCAGAGGATGATGCTGCAGTAAGAAGGGCTAGCAAAGACATGCTAGAGGACGCCGGTTATAAGGTCATAGAATCTCAAGATGGAGAATATGCAATAAAGACGTTTAAAGAAAATAAGGATAATATACATCTCGTTATCCTTGATGTAATAATGCCAAAGAAAAACGGCAAAGAGGTCTATGAAGAAATAAAGAAAATAAGACCTGATATTAAGATTATCTTTGCAAGCGGTTATGCTGCTGACATTATCAATAAAGAATGGAAAGAAAAAGAGGGATTGGAATTTATACAAAAACCTTTTATGCCGAATGAATTTTTAAAAAAATTAAGGGATGTGCTGGATAGATGATTTACCCCTTGCAAATACAGAGCGCATTGGATATAGATATATCCTGTGCGATACTACCCAATCTTTCTGGACATAAAAAACAAGCCCTGCATTGTTATTGGAGGCGGTCAGGTTGCAGAGAGAAAGGTTATATCCCTTCTTGATGCAGGGGCAAAGGTTTGCGTAATATCTCCTGAAATAACACCCGCTATAAAAAAACTTGCCTTAAAAAAGAGGGTAAAACTTATACAACGGGCTTACAAGACTGCTGATTTAAAAAATTCTTTTCTTGCCTACAGCGCTACAAATAATAAAACAGTAAATCAAAAGGTTTTTCAAGAGGCTAAAAAACAAGGCATACTTTTGAATATCGTTGATGTGCCTGAGTTATGCAATTTTATAGTCCCTTCAGTTGTTGAAAGAGGAGACCTCTTGCTCGCAATATCCACATCTGGCAAATCCCCTGCTCTGGCAAAAAAAATCAGGCAGCAGTTAGAAAAAAAGTTTGGCAGGGAATATGCGATATTCTTAAAGATTATGGGGTTTGTAAGAAAGAGTTTATTGAAAAAAGGCATGGAATCTGATAAAAATAAAAGGATATTTGAAGGGTTGGTGGATTCGCGGCTGATAGATTTAATAAAGCAAAATAAGAAAAGGGAAATCAACAGCCTTTTGAAAAAAGATGTCGGGAGCGAATTTACGCTCTCAAAAATGAAGATACGATTGGGATGAAATTTGAACTTCATATTCTTCCACATAACAGCAGCATCTTACCTTATAGCCACAGTCATTTATATTGTATATCTTTTTTCCCACAATGATAAAGTAGTCAAGACAGCAAATAAAATTTTGATTCTCTCATTTCTGTTTCATTCTATAACCATCATTTCCAGAGGCATTGAGGCAGGGCATTTTCCTTTTACAAATCTGCACGAATCCCTTTCTATCTTTTCGTGGATGATTGTGGGCGTATACCTTTTAGTAAATGCTAGATACCATATTGCCGCGCTTGGTTCTTTTGTCTCGCCCCTTGCGCTTTTATTTTTGATAACAGCGTCTCTCCTTCCAAAAGAGATTGTCCCGCTTGTGCCTCAACTTGAGAGTTACTGGCTTTATATCCATGTGCCTCTGGCAATACTCGGCAACGCATTTTTTGCGCTGTCATTTTTATTCGGCATAATGTATCTCATACAGGAGCATTATCTAAAATCAAAAAAGGTCGGCGGCTTATATTTTCTCCTGCCTTCCCTTGATGTGCTTGATGAACTCGGCTACAAATTTTTGACATACGGCTTTCCGCTTTTAACCATTGCAATGATAACAGGCGCGATATGGTCTGAATATGTGTGGGGCAGTTATTGGTCATGGCAGCCTCGTCAGATATGGTCTTTAATAACATGGTTTTTATACGCAGCGCTTCTGCACGGAAGGCTCACAGTGGGCTGGAGAGGCAGAAAGGCTGCAATATACGCAATTATCGGTTTTATGGTTTTATTAGGCTCATTTTTAATTATAAATCTTTTGTCATTAGGCGAGCACGGGTTTTTGAGATAAATAAAGGTCTTATTCACGCTCAAAAATCGCACAGATACGAGGCGTCAAGGAGCGAGCAGCGGAGCATACTTTTTAGGTATGTGAGCAGCGCAGCGACGAAGACAACGAAGTAGATGGGCGTTTTTCAGCGTGAAGTAGGCAAATTATGAATATTATAATCGTAGGTTTAAGCCATAAAACAGCGCCTGTTGAAATCAGGGAGAAACTCTCGTTTCCTGCTGATACTATCGCTGAGTCTCTAAAAAAGTTGTGCGGCAATTACGGCATAAATGAAGGGGTTATTGTATCAACATGCAATCGTGTCGAGGTATTTGCAGTTACGCCTGATATTGAAAAGGGATTGTGGCAGGTTAAAAGATTTTTATCAGAATATCACAATATCCCCCTTTTCAATGATGCGCTTGACGAGCATCTATACACATTTGCAAGCGAGGATGCTGTAAAGCATCTGTTCAGGGTTGCGGCAGGCTTGGATTCAATGGTTCTTGGCGAGCCTCAAATATTGGGGCAGATGAAAGATGCCTATGGTTATGCAATCCAGCATGGGGCAGCAGGCATAATCATAAATAAATTATTTCACAAGGCGTTTTCTGTTGCAAAGCGAATCAGGACGGAGACTAAAATCGGCTCAAGCGCTGTGTCAATAAGTTACGCTGCTGTTGAACTTGCAAAAAAGATTTTCGGCGCAATAGAAAATAAAACTGCAATGCTTGTCGGCGCAGGTGAGATGGCGGAACTTGCAGCAAGGCATCTTTTGAATAACGGCGTAAAGGAAATCATGATTGCAAACCGGAGTTATGAGCGGGCAGTTGAAATGGCAAGGGCTTTCAACGGCGCTCCGATTATGTTCAGGGAATTTGCCCACTATCTGAAAAAGGTTGATGTGGTTATTGTATCAACAGCAGCGCCAAAATTTATAATCCACCCCGAACAGATTGAAGAAACCATAAAAGAGAGAAAAAACAAGCCCATGTTTTTTATTGATATATCTGTGCCTAGAAACATAGACCCGCTCATCAATAAGATAGACAATGTTTATTTGTATGACATAGACGACCTTCAGGGCGTTGTTGCCGCAAATATAAAGGAACGGCAGAGCGAGGTGCAGGATGCAGAAAATATAATAAAAGAAGAGATAGAGAAATTCTATCGTTGGATAAAATCTTTAGATGTTGTGCCGACAATAATATCGCTGCGCAAGAAGTTTGATGAAATCAAAAATGAGGAACTTAACGAGGCTTTAGCATCATTGAAAGACCTTTCAGATGAGCAGAAAAAGACAATTGAAAAGATGGCTGATGCGATTGCAAAAAAGATTTTGCACGACCCTGTAACGCATCTAAAAAAGGAATCAAATAAGGTTGAAGGCGACTTTTACATAGAGGCGGCAAGGAAGTTGTTTGATTTGGATAAAGAAGAAGGGCAAGAGATTAAAGAGATTAAAAAGGGGTAAAGTGAAAAAAAACATCAAAATCGGCACACGCGGCAGCGCATTGGCGCTCTGGCAGGCAAATTTAGTCAAATCAGAACTTAAAAAAAAATATCCTGAATGTCAGGTTGAACTTGTGAAAATCAAGACAACAGGGGATAAGATTTTGGATGTGCCTCTTGCGAAGGTCGGCGGCAAAGGGCTTTTTGTTAAAGAGATTGAAGAGGCATTGTTGGATAAAAAGGTTGACCTTGCAGTTCATTCAATGAAGGATGTGCCGACTGATTTTCCAAAAGGCCTTCATCTTTCTGCAATTTTAGAAAGGGAAGACCCAAGGGATGCGTTCATAACAAAGGGGTCAAGGGGGCAAGGGGTCAAGGGGCAAGGGTTTAAAGACCTTCCGCAAGGTGCAACAATAGGCACAAGCAGTCTTCGACGCTCGTCCCAATTGCTAAATATAAGACCTGATTTAAAGATTGTTCAATTGCGCGGCAATCTTGACACAAGGATTAGAAAACTTGATGAAGGGCAGTTTGACGCCATAATCCTTGCTGCTGCCGGTGTTAAAAGACTTGGGCTTAAAAATAGGATTACAGAACTCCTCTCTCCTGATATAAGTTTACCTGCAATTGGACAGGGCGCAATAGGCATTGAAACAAGGACTGATGCTCAAGAGATAAATGAGATGGTAAAATTTTTAAATCACAAAGAAACATCTATTTGCGTTCGCGCTGAGAGGGCATTTTTGAAAAAACTTGAGGGCGGATGTCAGGTGCCTATTGCTGCATATGGTGTTATTGATGGTGAAAATATAAAACTTTCAGGATTAGTTGCATCTGTGGACGGCAAAAAGATTATAAAGGATGTTATTGTCGGAAATGTTGATGAGGCAGAATCTCTCGGCGTCCAACTCGCAGAAACCCTTTTAAACAAAGGCGCATGGGATATATTGAAAGAGGTGTATGCTTCACGCTGAAAAACGCCCATCTGCTTTGGGAAAATGGGAAAAAATAGGGAAGGGGAAATGGAAAATAAATCTCCTTTTCTCCTTTTTCTGTCTCCAGCATAATGTTGAATAAACTTAAAAAAGAATGTTATGAATGGAAGCGAAGTTTTAGAAAATATTTAGAATTAAGGAATAATAGATGAACATATGTTTTTTTGGAGTTGGAGGAGTGGGGGGGTACTATGGAACTTTGATGAGCAAATATTTTAACGAAACTGGCAAGGGTAATACATACTTTATAGCAAGGGGTAAACACAAAGATGCTATTTTAGAAAAAGGCTTGCTCCTGAAAAAAGAAGGCGGGAAAGAAGAGATTCTGATTAAACCCTATTATTGTACAGATACCGTTAATGATTTGCCAATTTTTGATATAGTTGTTGTATCGGTTAAAGGTTACGATTTGGAAAGTGTTACTAAAGAAGTTGGCAAGATTACAGATAAAAATTCTATAATCTTGCCGCTTCTAAACGGTGCTGATATTTATGAACGAATGCGTCAGCATTTAAGTAAAGGGTATATTGTCCCTTCCTGTTTATATTTAGGCACTCATATAGAATCCCCTGGCGTCATATTTCAAAAAGGCGGAAGCTGCCAAATATCAGTTGGTAAAGACCCATTGTACCCTGAGTTTTATCCAGAAAAACTAATAAATCTTTTTAAAAATGCAGACATTCTGATTGATTTTTTTGAAGACGTGAATATTAAAATATGGACAAAATATATTTTCATTGCATCATTTGCCTTAGTAACAGCGACCTATGGCAAAACAATTGGTGAAGTAGCAAATGAGGAGAGCCTTGGCATCCTTGTCAAAAATATTATGCAAGAAATCTCAGAGATTGCAAAAGCTCTCAAAATAGAACTTCCATCCGATATTGTTGAAACTTCCTTTTCAAAAGCCAACCAGTTTCCTTTTCAAACAAAAACATCATTTCAAAGAGATGTTGAAACAAAAGGCAAACAAAGCGAATGGGATTTGTTTGGGGAGACAGTCATAAGATATGCTGAAAAGTTTAGTATCCCTGCTAATAACACAAAAGAAACTCTTGATAAGTTATTGCGAAATTTGAATAACTAAAGGGGACGGTTCTCTTTAATTGACAAAGAGAATAAAACGGGACTGATTTATTTATTGACATAGAGGAAGTGAAAATCAAAAGACATCCCCCTCATTCTTATACTTCAGAAGCCTGCCAAAAACGAGACCTTTGAATTTCATCCTGTATAATTTAATGGTCATTCCCGTGAAAACGGGAATCTAGTGTTTTCAAATCCATCTGGATTCCCACTTTCGTGGGAATGACAAAGAAGGGACATTTTTCAAAGGTCTCAAATTATAAAACCTCGTTTCCCTTTATGCATAAGCCTGTTTATGCGCCTTTACAGTGAGTTCCAGTCCCATAACACGAAGCAGTGTCAGCAGGCTCTTTATCTCAGGATTGCCGCGCTTTGAAAGCATGCGATAAAGATTTTCCCTGTTAAGATGAGCCTTTTCCGCTATTGTTGATATTCCGCCTTGGGCTTCGGCAATGTTTCTTAAAGCAAGCAGAAATAACCCGCGGTCTCCTTCTTCAATTGCAGCATTCAGATATGCTGCAGCCTCTTTTGGATTTTTCAAACTTTCAATAAGGTCTTCCTGATAGTTCTTTTTTGCTTTTATCGCCATTTATATCACCTCCGTTTAAAATCTTTCCAGTATTCTTTTGCCCTGGAATGTATATCTTTCAGGCTCTCAAGCCAGTTTTTAAACGGAACCTTGCCTGTTTCGGTAATGTAATATTCAAGGGTAAAGGGGCATGTTTTCACTTAACTAATAGTAGTTTATAAACTACACGGCTGTCAAGAAAAAAAGAAATAGTAATGATTAACCCTCCAGAGATTTTTAATCCCCCTCCTTTGAAAGACTTTTCTTGCAAACAAGCGCTGATTTAGGTTATAGATAATCAATATTAAGAAATCTTTCAGTTTACGCTCAAAAATGCACAGATGCTGGTAGCCGCAGGCTTTAGCCTGCGAAATAACGCAACCTAAAGGTTGCGGCTACCAATCCATGTGAGGATTTAAGCCCGCAGTCCTGACGCAGCAGATGGGCGTTTTTGAGCGTAAACTGAATTAAAAACATTTAACTGTTTATAAATTATAGTTTAATCTAAAAAAGGTAAAATAAAGACAATGAAACAAGGCAAGGTATATTTAATAGGTGCTGGGCCCGGTGATGAGGGGCTTATAACAATAAAGGCGATTGAAAAGATAAAGACCGCGGATGTGGTTGTTTATGATTATCTCGCAAATAAAAAGTTTCTTGAATATGCAAAGAAGAATGCTGAAATTATCTATGTTGGCAAGATGGGCGGGAAACATACTTTGCCGCAGGGAGAAATCAATAAACTAATAATTGATAAGGCAAAAAAAGGCAAGAGCATTGCAAGGCTGAAAGGCGGAGACCCGTTTATATTCGGCAGGGGAGGGGAGGAGGCAGAGGAGATTGTTGAGGCAAATATTGCTTTTGAGGTCATCCCCGGTGTTACTGCTGGTGTTGCCGCTGCTGCGTATGCAGGCATACCGCTCACACACAGGGATTTTACAACAACAGTTGCATTCATCACCGGACATGAAGACCCGGCAAAGGATGAGTCAAATATATATTGGGATAAGATTTCAACAGGCATCGGAACCCTTGTTTTTTATATGGGCATAGGAAACCTTGAGCCGAATATGAAAAAACTTATTGAGCATGGCAGAATTCCTGATACGCCTGTTGCATTGATAAGATGGGGCACAACACAAAATCAAGAAACACTTGTTGGAACTGTCAAAGACATTGCAGAAAAGGCGAAACAGGCAAATTTCAAGGCGCCTGCAATAACAGTTGTTGGCGGGGTTGTTTCTCTTAGAAATAAACTCAGATGGTTTGATAAAAAGCCGCTTTTCGGCAGAAAGGTTGTTGTTACAAGGGCAAGGGAGCAGGCAAGCGATTTCTCGGATTTACTGAAAGAATACGGCGCAGATGTAATAGAGTTTCCGACAATAGAGATTGTTTCGCCTAAAAAATGGGATGAAATAGACAGGGCAATAAAGAGGCTGCCAAAGTATGATTGGGCTATATTTACAAGTGTAAATGGTGTAAAATACTTTACAGAGCGTTTGAAAAAGTTGGACAAAGATATAAGGGAGTTAAAGGGCATAAAGATTTGCGCAATAGGGCCAAAGACAAAACAGGAGATTGAGGCGATTGGTTTGAGGGTTGATTTTATGCCAAAAGAATACAGGGCAGAGGGCATAATAAAAGGGCTTGGAAAGATAAAAGACAAAAATATCTTGCTCCCAAGGGCAGAGGTCGCAAGGGAAATCCTGCCAGAGGAACTAATCAAAAAAGGCGCAAAGGTTGATGTTGTTATTGCATACCGCACAGTAAAGCCAAAAAATAAGACAGATGAAATAAGGGAACTATTCAAACAAGGTAGAGTTGATGTTGTTACATTTACATCTTCATCAACAGTTGCGAATTTTTTAAATATGTTTAAAAAGGGTGAAGGAGTAGAATTTTTAAAAAATGTAAAGATTGCAAGCATTGGACCTATAACAAGGGATACTGCAAAAGGTTTTAACATAGAGACTTTAATAATGCCGAAAAAATACACAATCCCTGCGTTAGCAGATGCGATTGTTGAGCATTTTAAGCAAGGGGAGAAATCACAATGATTGATATAACAAAACTTTTCTGCGGCGCAGATACAACAGGAGACCCATTAAGATACGGGCATAAAAAAGGCGCGGGACACGGCGCGCCGCATGCGACAGAAAAGATTGAGCATGAGGTTCCAAAATCAGCAAGCGAGAGAAGACCTGTTGTTGTGTGGAGCGTTTCAAGGAGATGCAACTTAAACTGCGTTCACTGCTACACAGACTCTCATAATGAGGATTATCCGGGCGAACTCACAACACAAGAGGCAAGGATAATGATTAAAGACCTTGCAGACTTCGGCATACCAGCGCTTCTCTTGTCTGGCGGCGAGCCGATAATGAGAAAGGATTTATTTGATTTGGCAGATTATGCAAGGAGTCTTGGACTACGGTTGACGCTTTCAACAAATGGCACGCTCATAGATGCCAAGATTGCAAAGAGAATCAAGGACACTGGCTTTAGTTATGTCGGCATATCATTTGACGGCATCGGCGAGGTAAATGACAAATTCAGAGGCATGGAAGGCGCATTTGACCTAGCGCTTCGCGGCGTTAGAAACTGCATGGATGTTGACCAGAAGGTCGGTTTGAGATTAACGCTCACAAGGAGAAATTATGAGGACTTGCACAATATCTTTGACTTTATTGAAAAGGAAGGCATTCAGAGGGCGTGTTTTTATCATTTAGTTTACGCAGGCCGTGGAAGCGAAATCAGAAAAGACGACCTTTCTCATGATGAGAGCAGGAAGGCGCTGGACATAATTCTTGAAAGGACAATGGATTTTCACAAGAGGGGCTTAAAGAAAGACATCCTGACAGTTGATAATCATGTTGACGGTCCTTATCTTTATATGAAGTTGAAAGAGATAGACCCAAAGAGGGCGGAAGAGGTTTATAAATTACTTGAATGGAACGGCGGCGGCGCAAATTCATCAGGCGTTGGCATAGGCAATATAGATTTCTTTGGCAATGTCCACGCAGACCAGTTCTGGCAGGATTATTCATTTGGCAACATAAAGAAGAGGCCGTTCAGCGAAATCTGGATGGATACAAAAGACCCGATTATGAAGGGGCTCAAAAACAGACTTCCGCTTTTGAAGGGGCGATGCAGCCAGCATGTATGCAAGTGGGTAAAACTCTGCGGCGGAAGTTTCAGGGTTCGCGCCTTGCGTGTTTATAATGACCCATGGATGCAGGATCCTGCATGTTATCTCACGGATGAGGAGATTGGAATTATGGATAAAAAGGCAGCAGTGGGAGAAAGATAGTTTAAACGGAGTTGTCAAATGACTTTAAGAGAAAGATTAGAAAAACAAGGCAATTGGTTGTTTAAATGGAGGAGTTATCTGCCTTTGCTCATTTTCCCAGTCTTGCTTATTGCTTTGGAAAATTCTGACTATTTGAAGCAAAATATGGGAGAGTTTGTGGATGACATCTATGAGACCTTTTGCCTAGCAGTATCTTTCTCAGGACTAATTATCCGTTGCCTTGTTATTGGTTATATCCCTGAAGGAACATCTGGCAGAAATACTAAAAATCAAAAGGCAGAAACACTTAATACAACAGGCATATATTCAATAGTCCGCCATCCGCTTTATTTGGGGAATTTTATTATTTTTTTGGGGATAATATTGTTTCCTCAAGTCTGGTGGTTCATTCTTATAGCCATCCTTGCATTTTGGTTATATTACGAACGGATAATCTTTGCTGAAGAAGAATTTTTACTAAAAAAATTTGGACATATGTATTTGGAATGGGCAAAGAAAACGCCAGCATTCTTTCCAAACATCAAGAATTGGCAGCAGCCGAATTTGCCATTTTCGTTCAAAAATGTTCTTAAAAGAGAATATTCTGCTTTTTTTGGAATAATCGCCTCTCTTACTTTTTTGGAGGTTGCCGGGGACTTATTTGTAGAAGGAAAATTGGATTTTGATTTGCCATGGGAAATATTATTCGCCATTGGTCTAATGACATATCTAACATTACGAACATTGAAAAAGAAGACAGAATTACTTAATGTTGTTGGAAGATAAAATACCATATTGGCAGCAATAAAGAGGTCTAATATATGTCATTTCCAAAACACCGACCAAGAAGATTAAGAAGGAACGAAGTTATAAGAAGGATGGTCAGGGAGACAACCCTTTCCATAGATGACCTGATTTTGCCTCTATTTGTTACATTTGGCAAAGGCGAGGCATATAACCCGAAAGGCATTATCCAGCAGGCAATAAAGGCAATAAAGGATAAGACGCCAGAATTGATTGTGGTTACTGATGTGTGCATGTGCGAATACACATCACACGGGCACTGCGGCGTGATTAAAAATAATGATGTTGATAATGACGCAACCCTTGAACTACTTGCAAAAGAGGCGCTGTCTCATGCAAAGGCAGGCGCTGATATTGTTGCGCCGTCGGACATGATGGACGGCAGGGTCGGCGCAATAAGAAAGATTTTGGATGAGAATAATTTCAGCCACATCCCGATTATGAGTTATGCTGCAAAGTATGCAAGCGCATTTTACGGGCCATTCAGGGATGCGGCAGAATCAACGCCGCAGTTTGGGGATAGGAGAAGTTATCAGATGGACCCGGCAAACAGCAACGAGGCTTTAAGAGAGGTTAAACTTGATATTGAAGAAGGCGCTGATATTGTTATGGTAAAACCAGCGCTCCCTTATCTTGATATAATAAGACGCATCAAAGATGAATTCAATTATCCGGTTGCCGCATATAATGTAAGCGGCGAATTCGCAATGCTCAAGGCAGCAGGAAAACTCGGATGGATGGACAGCGAAAGGGCAATGATGGAGAGTTTGATTTCTATCAAGAGGGCGGGCGCGGATTTGATATTGACATATTTTGCGAAAGAGGCAGCGAAGATACTCCAGAGGTAAATTTAGTGCAAACTACAATTCCAAAAGGCCATCCACATGAAGTTCCAATGATGGATAATGATAAGCCGCAAACAAAGAAGTGGCTGCCCAAACTCATTGCATGGGAGGTTACCCGCTCGTGTAATCTTAACTGCATACACTGCAGGGCTGCTGCAAGGTTTGGACCATACCCAAATGAATTAAATACAGAAGAGTGTCTGAAATTTTTGGACAATGTTGCATCATTCTCAAGCCCGATCATGATACTTACTGGCGGCGAGCCAATGATGAGGCAGGATATTTGGGATATTGCAGCACACGGCACAAAACTTGGACTGCGTATGGTTATGGCGCCATGCGGTTTTCTTGTTACAGAGGAGACTGCAAAAAAAATGATAGAGGTCGGGATCAAGAGGGTGAGTTTTTCAATAGACGGCGCAACCAAAGAAAGCCATGATAATTTCCGCCGTGTCCAAGGCGCATTTGACAGCGTAATGAAGGCGATTGAGAATGTGAAAAAGGTCGGGCTTGAGTTTCAGGTGAACACAACAATTACAAAACACAATCTGCACGAACTTCCAAAGATACTTGAACTTGTCATAAGTCTTGGCGCAAAGGCGCATCACCCGTTTCTCCTTGTTCCAACAGGCAGGGGCGCTGAATTAAAAGACCAAGAAATATCGCCAGAGGATTATGAAAAGACCCTTACATGGTTTTATGAGATGAGGGATAAAGTGCCTTTACAATTCAAACCAACATGCGCCCCGCATTATTACAGGATATTCAGGCAGAAGGAGCGTGAAAAGGGCATAAGCGTTACGCCAGAGACACATGGACTTGACGCAATGAGCAAGGGCTGCATGGGCGGACAGACATTTGCATTTGTATCGCATACAGGCAAGGTTCAGATATGCGGATTTCTGGATGTTGAATGCGGGAATATAAGAAAAGAGCCGTTCAGCAAAATATGGGACACATCAAAGGTTTTTCAGGAGATGCGGGCATGGGATGAATATCTTGGAAGATGCGGATACTGTGAGTTCAGAAAGGTCTGCGGCGGATGCAGGGCAAGGGCGTTTGCATTTACAAATAATTATCTTGAGGAAGAACCGTTCTGCACATATATACCGAGTGAAGGGGCAAAAAAACTGAAAAAAATGTAAATTGAAGATTGCAAATTGGAAAATGCAAAATGAGAAGATGTTTTAAATTTTTACAATTTGCACTTTTCAATCTTCATTTTACAATTGAGCGAAGCGACATGGACACCATAGATAAAAAAATCCTAAACATTATCCAAACCAAATTCCCAATTACTCAAAAACCTTATGAGGCAATCGGGGAAAATGTTGGCATATCGGAAAATGAGACCATAGACCGCATTGCCAATCTAAAAAAAGAAGGCATTATCCGCCGCATTGGCGCCACATTTGACCCTAAAAAACTTGGCTTTACAAGTTCGCTCTGCGCAGCAAAAGTGCCAAAGGAAAAGGTGGAAGAGTTTGTTAAGGTTGTAAATTCCTATTCTGGTGTTACGCATAATTACGAAAGAGAGCATCAATACAATATCTGGTTCACATTCATAGCAGAGTCAATGGAAGAGATTGAAAAGAGTTTAAAGGAAATATCAGACAAGACTGGAATAACTGACATCAGAAACCTGCCGACAGTAAGATTTTTCAAGATTAAAGTTGATTTTGATATGTCAAATTAAAAAAAGGTATACCACCCCCCCCGCAATAATTCCCAATTATCTTGAATTTTGCCTTGACACAAATGGCTTAAATAGGCTAGTTTTATAGCCTCCATAATATATTTTCACCATATAAATACTATGTTTAAAAAGGTTTTAATAGCAAATAGAGGCGAGATAGCGACCCGTGTTATAAGGGCTTGCAAGGAACTCGGCATTGCAACTGTTGCAATATATTCAGAACCTGATGCAACATCGCTTTATGTTAAAAAGGCTGATGAATCTTATCTTGTCGGTCCAGGACCTATAGAGGGTTATCTTAACATCCATAGGCTGGTTGATTTGGCAAATAAGGTTGGAGTGGATGCCGTCCATCCGGGCTACGGTTTTCTTGCTGAAAATTCTGGTTTTGCAGAACTATGCGAGAAAAAAGACATTACATTTATTGGCCCGACAAGCAAGACAATAAAGGATATGGGGGACAAGGTCAGGGCAAGGGATTTGATGAAGAAATCAGGTGTTCCTATTGTGCCCGGGACCGAAGGCAAGATAAAATCTATTGATGACGCAGTCAAGTTTGCAGGCAAGGCAGGCTATCCTGTGATGGTGAAGGCATCGGGCGGCGGCGGCGGCAGGGGGCTTCGCATTGCAAGGGACGAAAAAGAACTTGTAAAAGGCATTGAAACAGCGCAATCAGAGGCAAAGGCATCGTTTGGCTATTCAGATGTGTTTATTGAAAAATATGTTGAAAAGCCGCATCATATCGAGTTTCAAATCCTTGCTGACAAATACGGCAATATAATCCATCTTGGCGAAAGGGACTGTTCTATCCAGCGGAGACATCAAAAAATTATTGAAATAGCGCCGTCCATTTTGCTGGATAATGATATGAGGCAGAAAATGGGCGAGGCCGCAATAAAGGCGGCAAAGGCGGCAAATTATACAAATGCAGGCACAGTTGAGTTTTTAGTTGACAAGGATAAAAATTTTTATTTTTTAGAGATGAACACCCGTATTCAGGTTGAGCATACGATTACTGAAGAAATCACAGGCATTGATTTGGTAAAGAAACAGATTGAAATTGCCGCAGGCAAAAAACTTGATATTAAGCAGGAGGATGTGCAATCAAGGGGCTTTGCAATGCAGTGCAGAATTTGCGCGGAAGACCCGAAGAAAAATTTTGCGCCAAATTCAGGCAGGGTGACAGCATACTATTCACCCGGCGGCATAGGTGTCAGGATAGACGGCGCAATTTACAAGGATTATGTAATCCCCAGTTTTTATGACTCAATGGTCGCAAAATTGGTTGTCCGCGGCATGACATGGGATGAGACTGTAAACAGGATGCACAGGTCATTGGATGAATTTGTAATAAGGGGAGTTAAAACAACGATACCATTTTTGAGAAAGATAATGCATGATAATGACTTTAAAACAGGTAATTTTGATACAGGGTATCTTGAGAGAAAACCAGAACTTTTAAACTATGATGAATTTGGAGACCCTATTGATAAGGTGGCTGCAATATCTGCGGCGATTGCAGCGTATCATGGGTTTTAAAAAGCAGTTATGGAGTAAAAGAGTTAGGAGTTAAGGAGTTGACTCTTTAACCCCTCACTCCTTAACTCTTGAACTTAAAGAAAAATATTATGCCTAAAAATAAACTAAAAAATCAAAAAGTAGGAATTACCGATACCATCTTGCGTGATGCGCATCAATCTCTTCTTGCAACAAGGATGCGGATTGATGACATGCTTGGCATTGCAAAGAAATTGGACAAGGTCGGCTACTGGTCTCTTGAGGTATGGGGCGGCGCAACATTTGACACATGCTTGAGGTTTTTGAAAGAAGACCCGTGGGAAAGGCTGCGGGCAATCCGGAAGGCAGTGCCTAATACAAGGCTTCAGATGCTGCTCCGAGGGCAGAACCTTGTAGGCTATCGGCATTATTCAGATGATGTTGTCAGAAAATTTATTGAACGTTCTGCAAAGAACGGCATTGATGTCTTTAGAATATTTGATGCGTTAAATGACATAAGAAACATCGAGACTGCAATAAAGTCTGCAAAGGAAGTCAATGCGTTTGTAGAGGCGACAGTATGCTACACAAAATCGCCTGTGCACAGCCATGAGATGTTTGTTGATATGGCAGTAAAACTTGAGAACATGGGCGCAGACACAATCTGCATAAAGGATATGGCAGGGCTGCTTACGCCGTATGATTCGTATGACCTTGTAAGTAAATTAAAGCAAAAGATAAGT
>JACRNI010000062.1 GCA_016234925.1 Deltaproteobacteria bacterium
GGCAATGGGAGCATACTTATAACTGCATCAGACCCCATCACTCTCTGGGTAAAATAACCCCATTGCAATTTCTTAAAAATAATAGCATCATTGATGCTAAATATCCCTCGCCTTTGTCTCATATGTTGTGAACTTATACATGCCCTTGACATTCTACAGACCGTAGAATATAATTGCAATTGCGTAATATTTTGCGTTTGCTTGACGGTTTGTATTTTGACTGCTATTATTAGTTCAGAAAGTTAAAAAAGAAAGGAGGTGAATATGATGAAGAGATTTTTTGTGTTGGTTTTTGCTCTTGTAATCAGCGCATCCCTGCTGGCAGGCGCTTCATTTGCTGAAGAGAAAAAAGGCGGCATGATGATGGAGCAGAGACAGATGATGATGGAGCAGAGACAGATGATGATGAAAGAGCATCAGGGCATGATGAAGGACATGATGCAGATGATGAAAGACATGATGGGCATGATGAAAGATATGTCCCATCAGCCGACACCTGAACAGAAAAAGAAACTTGATGACATGATGAAGAAGATGGATGAAATAATGAAGAAGCATGAAGATATGATGAAGCAGAAAGAAGAGATGAAGAAGGGGATGTGAATTTTGAATATTAGGGGCTAGAGAGCAGTGACTATTACAAACGCATTAAATAAAGTTACATCATACGAACGCAAGAAATGGTTTTAGACAAGGCGGACGACGAGGAAAACCGCAGGCATACTTTTTAGTATGTTGAGGATTTTCCGAGGAGTCCAACGCAGTATAAAGACATTTATTGCGTTTGTACTAGCCCCTATTTTTTTAAGGAGCAAAAATGCCATCAATAGACCCAATATGCGGTATGATAGTTGAGGAATCAAAGGCTGCGGCAACTTATAATTATAAGGGTAAGACATATTATTTCTGTAATATTAGGTGCAAAGAAAAGTTTGAAAAAGACCCTGATGCAGTTTTAAATAAAGTGTCAGAGAGTCAAAGTGTCAAAGTGTCAGCAGAAGGCATGGCAAAAGACCCAATCTGCGGTATGGTTGTTGAAAAAGACAGGTCATTAAAAACTCAAATTGCAGGCAGGACATATTATTTTTGCAGCGATGGCTGCTTAAAGACATTTGAATCGCCTGAACAGGAATTAAAGAATTTAAAAAAGAGGGTAACCGTTGCAATAACAGGTGTTGTGCTTCTTGCTTTATTAAGGGTAGGGGTTTATGTCGGGCTTGCAGCAGGCGCTGTAACAGTTACATGGGTTCCCATACCAGCGCTGCCATTTTTCACATGGGGTGTATGGCTTTTCATCCTTGTTACGCCAATCCAGTTTATAGGTGGCTGGACATTCTATGTCGGCGCATACCGAGCAATAAAAACAAGAATGATAAATATGGATTTTCTGGTAGCAATGGGAACGCTTGTCGCATATTTTTATTCAACCATCGTTACATTTGCGCCTGACATTCTGCCTGTTCCTGTCCAAGAACGGGATGTTTATTTTGAGGTGTCTGCTGTGATTATAGCATTTGTGCTTTTTGGCAAGTATATGGAGGAAATCATAAAAAAGAGGAGTTCTGCTGCTGTGAGAAAACTTCTTGATTTAAAACCGCAGACTGCAAAAATTATAAGGAATGGTCAGGAGATGGAGATACCTGCGGAATCAGTTATGATAAATGAGATACTGGTTGTCAGACCCGGAGAAAAGATACCTACGGATGGTGTAATTATAGAAGGTCAATCTGCTGTTGACGAAAAGATGATAACAGGCGAGTCAATGCCTGTTGAGAAAAAAACAGGTGATAAGGTTATTGGCGCTACGATAAATAAAACAGGGATGTTTAAGTTTAAGGCAACAATGGTTGGCGCTGACACGACATTAAACCAGATTATAAAGATGGTTGAAGAGGCGCAGGCATCAACAGCGCCAATCCAGAGGATTGCTGACAAGGTAACAGGATATTTTGTTTACGGCGTTGTTTCAGTTGCTATTCTTTCATTTATAGGATGGACAATGGCAGGGAATATCCCGATGGCAATTCTGGCAACAGTCGCGGTGCTTATAATATCATGCCCGTGTGCGCTTGGCGTTGCAACGCCAGCAGCGCTCATGGTCGGTGTTGGGAAAGGCGCGGAGGCAGGGATTTTAATCAGGGGAGGGGAGTATCTTGAAAGGGCAGAGAAACTTACGACTATTGTTTTTGATAAGACAGGGACTTTGACAAAAGGCGAGCCGGTGGTAACGGATGTCATTGCGAGGAGCGAGATTCCTCACCTGTCATTGCGAGCCCCTGAAGAATTCAATCAGGGGCGAAGCAATCTCAAAACAGGTTCGGAACAGGCTCCGCAATCTCAAGGCGAAGATGAAATTTTAAAACTTGCTGCGATTGCTGAAAAAGGTTCAGAACATCCGCTTGCAGAGGCTATTATTAAAATGGCAAATATGAAAGGCATTCAAATACCTGATGTGGAAAGATTTGAGGCAATACCGGGTCACGGGGTAAAAGTGAAATATAATGGCAAAGAGATTTTATTTGGCAACAGAAAACTAATGAAAGATTTTGATATAGATATTTCTGGCATTGAAGAAGATTTGAGAGTATTGGAGGAACAGGGCAAGACCGCAATGATACTAGCCATTCAGCCTTCAGTGGTTGGCACCATTGCTGTTGCAGACACTTTAAAAGAAAATTCAAAAGAGGCTGTAGAAAATCTTAAAAACGAGGGTGTTAATGTGATAATGCTTACAGGCGATAATGAAAGGACTGCAAATGCAATTGCAAAACAGGTCGGCATTGAAAGGATTATTGCGAATGTTTTGCCTTCTGAAAAGGCAGATGTAATAAAAAAACTTCAGGCAGAGGGCAGGGTGGTTGCAATGGTAGGCGACGGCATAAACGATGCGCCTGCCATTGCGCAGGCTGACATCGGCATTGCAATCGGAAGCGGAAGCGATGTTGCAAAGGAGACAGGCGGCATAATACTTATTAAAGATGATATAAGGGATGTTGTTTCAGGCATAAAACTTTCAAGGGCAACCATGAAAAAGGTAAAACAAAATCTCTTCTGGGCGTTTTTCTATAATTCAGTCGCAATACCTGTTGCAGCATTCGGCTTGTTAAATCCAATCATTGCCGCATTAGCAATGGCATTGTCTTCATTATCAGTTGTCAGCAATTCAGCGCTTTTAAAGAGGTTAAAGTTATAGAGATATTTCTGCAATAGCCCTGATTACTTCTTCCTTTTTTAGAAAAATATTTGACAATTTTATAGGCGTAAAGGTATATTAAATAATTGTTGGCGATATCACATTTTAGGAGGAGTAATTGAAAAAAATCTATCTTGACCACAATGCAACAACGCCGATACATCCAGATGTCTATGCGGCAATGCTGCCTTTTTTAAAGGAGGACTTTGGAAACCCGTCAAGCGTTCACTGGGCAGCCAGAAATCCGAGAAAAGCGGTTGATGAGGCAAGGGAGCAGGTAGCGCATTTATTTAACTGCGATGCATCTGAAATTATATTTACATCCTGCGGTTCAGAAGGGGATAACCTCGCAATAAAAGGCATTGTGGAGTCAAAAAAGGACAAGGGCAATCACATAATTACAACAAAGGTTGAACACCCTGCTGTTTTAAACACATGCAAGTATCTTGCAAAGACAGGTTTTGATGTTACATTTTTAGATGTTGATTCATACGGCATGATTGATATTGAGGAATTAAAAAAGGCAATAACGGCAAAGACAATTTTAATATCAATAATGTATGCAAATAATGAAACAGGCGTTGTATTCCCAATTGAAGAAATCGGCAGGCTCGCAAAAGAGAGAAATATTATATTTAATACAGACGCGGTTCAGGCAGCAGGAAAGATTCCGATTGATGTAAAAAAACTCAATGTGGATATTGCTGTAATTTCAGGACACAAACTTTATGCGCCAAAAGGCGTTGGCGCTGCTTATGTAAAAAGAGGGGTGAGGCTTATTCCTCTCATACACGGCGGACATCAGGAAAGAAACAGAAGGGGCGGCACAGAAAATGTCGCTGGCATTGCCGCGCTTGGCAAGGCATGTGAGATAGCAATGCAGGACATGAAAGAGGAATCAGAAAAACTTACAATATTAAGAGACAGGCTGCAAAAAGGGCTTGCGGAAAAGATACCATATACAAAACTGAACGGACATCCTGAAAAGAGACTGCCAAATACATTGAATATGAGTTTTGAGTTTGTTGAAGGCGAGTCCATACTTTTAAATCTTGATATGAAGGGCATTGCAGCATCGTCTGGCTCTGCATGCACATCAGGCTCGCTTGAGCCTTCTCATGTGCTGGTTGCAATGGGCATCACCCATGAGGTCTCTCACGGCTCTGTCAGGTTCAGCATGGGCAGGGATAATACAGTAGAGGATATAGATTATGTTATAGAGGTTCTGCCTGCAATGGTTGAAAGGATGCGTTCAATGTCCCCGCTTTATGAGGCGAAAACAGGCAAGGCAGCGAATGTAAGTTTTAGTTCAAGCGACTGCAGTCATTGAAAACAAGATGATTACGCAGATTATATAAAAACAGATTACACCGATTAAAACCGTTCTTAATCTGTGTAATCATCTTAAAATCTGTGTAATCTTTTTTTAAAGGAGAAAATAAATGTACAGCGAAAAGGTAATGGAGCATTTTTCAAATCCGAGAAATGTCGGCGAGATTGAAAACCCTGACGGCATTGGCATGGTCGGAAACCCTGCATGCGGGGATATAATGAAACTGACTATCAGGGTTCAGGAAGATGTCATAACAGATGTTAAGTTCAAGACATTTGGCTGCGGCGCGGCGATTGCAACAAGTTCAATGGTAACGGAACTTGTTAAAGGGAAGCATTTGACTGAGGCAGAGACAATATCAAACCAGACAGTCGCAGAGGCTCTTGACGGGCTTCCGCCTGTAAAGATGCACTGTTCAAACCTTGCGGCAGATGCGCTCCATGCGGCAATAGAGGATTATAAGAAGAAACTTGCCAAATAGTTCACGCTGAAAAACACCCCGATCCATTGCTCCGCAATGGGTACCCCGTTCGTTGTCTTCGTCGCTGCGCTGCTCACATGCCTGTAGCGTTGCCCTTTATGGGCAACGAAACCGCTGGGGATAAACCCCAGCGCTACATGCTCCTCGCCGCCTCGTATCTATGCGATTTTTGAGCGTGAACTATTTAAAACATACAATTATTTATTCAATGCCTTCTAAATCCAAAATCCATTTAACTCCGAACTCAATCCCCCCCTATCCCCCCCTTTTGCAAAGGGGGGATAGGGGGGATTTCAGGATTGTCATTGCCATGAGCGGCGGCGTGGATTCATCAACTGCCGCTGCATTATTGAAAGAACAGGGTTATGATGTTATCGGCATATCAATGAAACTCTGGGACTATCCTGATGATGCAAATAAGTTTGCAGGATGCTGCTCCCTTGATGATATAAACGATGCAAGAAGGGTGGCGGATAAACTTGACATACCGTTTTATGTTGTAAACATGGAGGATGTCTTCTCAAAAGAGGTTGTTGATTATTTTGTATCCAGTTATCTTAACGGCGAGACGCCGAATCCGTGCTTAAAATGCAATCAGATTTTAAAGTTTCAAGTTCTTTTAAAAAAGGCAATGGAACTTGAGGCAGACTTTCTTGCAACAGGACACTACGCAAGGATTATTCATAACGATAGATACAAACTTTTAAAAGGCATTGACAATACAAAAGACCAGTCATATTTTCTTTTTACGCTCACACAAGAACAGATGTCAAAGATAATGTTTCCTTTGGGCAATATGACAAAAAAGGATGTAAGAAATCATGCAAAGAGATTTGGGCTTAAAACAGCGGAAAAAAAAGAGAGTCAGGATATATGCTTTGTGCCAGATGGCCAGTATCCTGATTTTATCATTAAGCGGCTTGGGACTTTTATAAAAAGTGGAGACATTGTTGATAAAAACGGAAATATTCTTGGTACACATGATGGCTTATATAAATATACAATCGGACAGAGAAAAGGGCTCGGCATTGCAAGAGGCAAGCCGCAGTATGTTATAGACATTGATATAAAGAGCAACATGGTTATTGTAGGTGATAAAGACGAGGCGTTTTCAATTGGCTTGATTGCAAAGGAATTAAACTGGATTGGCATTGAAAAACTTAATGAGCAGATTGAGGTTGAGAGCAAGATACGATACAGACATAAAGGAGTAAAATCTATTATTAAGCCAGCAGGCGAGGGGAGGGCAAGGGTAGAATTTTCAAAACCCGAATGTGCTGTAACACCGGGGCAGGCTGTTGTGTTTTATAAAGAAGATGAGGTTATTGGTGGAGGATGGATTGAAAAACGATTGTCTTAATTCAGTTTCTCTATAAACTCTTTTGCTAATCGGAAGGCGCCTTTTACTGCATCAGTGCTGTGCAGCAATCCTCTATAGTATCCTGCAATATGCAGTTCATCATAAATGGCATCAAATTCCTTTAATAACTTACCATTATGGACAGAGGCGTATTTTTGCAATATCTTTCTGCATTCTTCAACCTTTTTAGGCAATTCTTTCTTTGTTAAGCCTCTCTTTAACAGATATTCCTCTATTGCCTTTAAGACGCCAAGATATGCCACTCCGCAGGCTGATTTGACATACTTATCATCGGCATACCTCTTGTCTTCAATTGGGGATTTGTTTAAAATCTCTTTTGCATTGTTTAAATATCGCAATGGTTCTTTCATGTTTTTCATCATATCATAAAAGATTTTCTAATCAAAGGGAATAATCAAAGAGGAAAAGTGTTGTGGTTTGCAGACAGACAGTATAGTTCTTTATTTCCTATTTTGCCTGTAATGAGCGGATAACGTTTTGCAGATTTGCGATGGGCGGGTTTTTCAGCACAAATGTTCATTCGGAGAAATGCACTTCCATAAACCACAAAACTGTCTGCGAAGCACGAAACCCCGCCTATTGCAAATGTGCTGTTATAGCCAGTAGTTCTTAGTCCGTTGTTGTACTGAACCGTCATTTTTCTATTGTTTGAGGTCGTTTATGTCAATAAATATGTCAGTCATATACTTACCCAGTTTGTGTGGAGAAAGTCCCAAATATGTATGCAAAACTTTTAATGCTGCGTCCCATTCTTGTCTTGTTTTTGGACCCGAAACTGTTTCGTCCCCGATGAAATAAATGTTTACAAGGAAAGTCGGCTTGTTGCATTTTTCTCTTAGAAAATATAGGTGTGCAAGTCTGTTCGTGTATTGATAAAACTTACCTGACCAGTCTATGTCGTTTGTTAAGTTTAAAAACGATTTAGTTTCGTTTAACGATTTATCAATAATTGTTTTTGAATTTTCGCCTGCTCCTGTCGCTGGGCTTACAATTTCTGGAATGTTTGCTTTTGCCTCAACAAGAATTACTTGTCCGCTTGTCGTTTTAGCTAATGCGTCCCATTGTGGGCCTTTTGCAGGCCAAAAGTTGTCAATCTGAATTAGGGTTGGGTCAAGTCCAACCTTTAGCAAAAAGTCGTTGTCCCGATACTCTGCAAAGTCGTCTTGCTCTATTGGCGAAGTCCAAATAATTTGTTCGTTTGCTAATTCGTCAAAAGTCGATTTAAGCAAATTGTCAATAAGGTCTTGGTTTTTGTTAACCAAAACTTGAATGTCTTTTAAACTTCCTCGTCCGTCAGATTTTTGAATAATTCTCGTCATTGTTATTTCGTTGTTGTTGTCGTCCTACTATTGGCTATAACTCGTTTACATACGAACTGATTCGTCTATACTCCCAATTTGGAGGGATAGACGCAATGCGGATATTTTTACTCTATCTGATGTCAAGATTATATTTACCTCATCCCCATAGCCCAAATATATCAATTCCCTTTCCCATGTGTCAAGGAGAGTTCCGTATAAATTCAAATACTTATCCTTTCTTGTATTTGAAAGTTTAAGGTGGTAATATTTAGACTCGCTTGGATATAATCAACACAAGGAAATGACAGAATAGGATTTTCAGATGAAGATTGCAATCACAACACTTGGATGCAAGGCAAATCAATATGACTCTTTTGCAATAGGGGATATTTTAAAGACTCATAACTTTAATGTAGTCCCTTTTTCTGAATCTGCTGATGCCTATATTATCAATACCTGCACTGTAACAAATATTGCAGATTTTAAATCCCGCTACCTAATCAGAAAGGCTAAAAAGGCGAACCCTGACGCAATAGTCATTGTTACAGGCTGTTATGCGCAGGTGTCTCCTGATGATATAAAGGAGATAGACGGCATTGATTATGTATTGGGCAATGCAGAGAAAGATTCCATACTCAATCTGCTTAACGAAGGGAAGCAAGATGTCCCAAAGGTCATTGTCAGCAGCGACAGTAAACCCCTCAATCTTTTTGCAAAAGATTCATCTGAAAGGACAAGGGCGTTTCTAAAGATTCAGGACGGCTGCGATAGATACTGCTCATACTGCATCATACCCTATGCAAGAGGTGCAAGCAGAAGTCTTTCAAGAGATGCTGTGATAAGAGAGGTAGAAATACTAATTGAAAACGGCTATAAAGAAATCGTTTTAACAGGCATACATCTTGGCTCATACGGTTATCCTGAAAAGAATTTTACAGAACTTGTGAGAGAGATTGACAGAAAAAATTATTAAAAAACATGAATAGGCATCATTATTCTAAAAAACTTTTTATTGAAAAGGTTGAAAAAATCTATAACTCTGTTAAAAATGCGTCAATAGGCATTGATATTATTGCTGGGTTTCCGGGCGAGACAGATGAGCAGTTTATGAATACATATAAAACGCTTCAAGGATTGCCGATTGCATATTTTCATATATTTCCATTTTCAAAAAGAAAGGGGACAAAGGCTCATGGTTTTAAAGGGCAGGTAAGCGATGGGGTTATAAAGAAAAGATGCGCTGAATTAAAACAACTTGCTGAAGAGAAAAGGGAAATCTTTTATGAAACACAGATTGGCAAATATGCAGATGTGCTTGTGGAAACTGTAATAGACGCTGAGACAACAAAGGGCAAGTCAAGAAACTATATCCCCGTGATTGTGCGAGGGAAAAATATTGCAAAAAATACAGAAGTGAAAACCATTTTAAAACAAACAAAAGGCAAAGAGGTTATTGGGATTTATGAAGGATGACGGCATTAAAAACCTTGAACATAAACTAAAATCAAAATTCAAAAATATAAGTCTTTTGCAGAACGCATTGGTTCACCGGTCATATATAAACGAAAGACAGGGGAGTGGACTAAAGAGCAATGAACGGATGGAGTTTCTCGGCGACGCCGTGCTTTCTGCGGTTGTAAGCAACATGCTCATAACTAAATTTCCAAACATGGATGAAGGCGGCCTGTCAAAACTAAGGGCAAGGCTTGTTAATGAATCTACGCTTTCAAGCATTGCAAGGGAACTCCACATTGGACAGCATGTCTTGCTTGGGAGAGGGGAAGAAATAACAGGCGGCAGGGAAAAACCGTCCATACTTGCAGACGCATATGAGGCTGTGGTCGCCGCCATATATCTGGACAGCGGTTTTAATAAGACCTTTAGATTTGTTGCCAGTCACTTTGAAAAACTTCTGGATGAATTTCCTGCAAGCGAAACATCAAAAGATTATAAAACAGAATTTCAAGAATATGTTCAGGATATATTCAAAACATCTCCTAAATATTGTCTGGTGAAAGAAAGCGGGCCAGAGCATGACAAGATATTTGAGGTAAAGGTTTTGATAAAAGGCGAGAACTTTGGAAAAGGAATCGGCAGAAGCAAAAAAGAGGCGGAGCAGGATGCGGCAAAAGATGCTATGGAAAGGCTAAAAACTAAAGGCTATTATGAAGCATAAAAGACTTATCATACCAATCTTTGTCCCACAGTCAGGATGTCCTCATCAATGCGTTTTTTGCAATCAAGAAAAGATTACAAGCAAAACAGCCATTCCAACACCTGAAGACATAAAGCAGACAATCTATGCCTATCTTGATACATGGAAAGGGAAGGGTGAAAAGGAAATTGCGTTTTATGGTATCTTGATACATGGAAAGGGAAGGGTGAAAAGGAAATTGCATTTTACGGCGGCACATTTACATCCATAGACATTGCCCTTCAGGAAAGACTGTTATCAACTGCGCACTATTTTATAAAACAGGGCTTGATAGATTGTTTGCGCATTTCAACAAGACCTGATGCTTTGGATGATGAAAGGCTTAATCTCTTAAAAAAGCATGGGGTAACCACTGTTGAACTCGGCGTCCAATCAATGGATGATAATGTTCTTAAAAAATCAGGCAGGGGACATTCTTCAGATGATACAAGATTTGCGGTCACATTGATTAAGGAAAACTGGTTTAAAATTGGACTCCAGATAATGCCGGGACTGCCGGGCGATACAGCAGAAACAATACTTCACACTGCGCATGATGTTATTGCGCTAACACCTGATTTTGTAAGAATTTATCCAACATTAGTCATTAAGGATACACCCCTTGAAAAAATGTTTTTAAGCAGGACATATAAACCTTGGGATTTGAAAGACATGATTCTGATTTGCAAAAAAGTAAAGACGCTTTTTGATGAGCATAAAATCCCAATTATAAGAATTGGCTTGCAGACAACAGAGGAATTGAGGCAAAATATTATTGCAGGACCTTTTCATCCATCTTTTAGACAATTGCTGCTGTCAAGGACAGGGGCAGATAACATGCAATCTATTAAATCTTTGATATAAGGAGATACATATGATTACACGGATTACAAAAAGAAGATTACACAGATTAAAAAGACAGTATAATAATTCTTCTAAATCTGTGCAATCTATGTTTCAAAATCTGTGTAATCATTTTTATATAGGAAGGCGCTATGGATTTAACTGCAAAAAACACTAAAACAAAACAGGCGCTTGTTACAGGCGCTGCCGGATTTATAGGGTTTCATTTATGCAAGAGGCTGATACGTGAAGGTTATGAAGTCATTGGCATTGATAATGTTAATGATTATTATGATATAAACCTCAAGACTGCTAGATTGAAACAGATAGAAGGTGGGCAAAACTTCAGTTTTATTAAGATGGACATTGCAGACAGGGAAGCGATGACACAACTTTTTTCAAACAAAGGGTTTGATATAGTTGTTCACCTTGCTGCGCAGGCTGGCGTCAGGTATTCAATAAAAAATCCATATGCCTATATTGACAGCAATATCGTTGGGTTTATGAACATCCTTGAAGGCTGTAGGCACAGCAAGGTTAAACACCTTGTCTTTGCATCGTCCAGTTCAGTTTACGGCGCAAATACAAAGATGCCGTTTTCAGTGCATCACAATGTAGACCATCCTGTTTCCCTTTATGCCGCGACCAAAAAGGCAAATGAACTCATGGCGCACACCTATTCAAGTTTATATAACCTGCCATGCACTGGCATCAGGTTTTTCACTGTTTACGGCCCGTGGGGCAGGCCGGATATGGCTTATTTTATGTTTACAAAGGCGATATTGGAAGGAAAACCCATAGATGTATTCAATTATGGCAAGATGAAAAGGGATTTTACATATATTGATGATATTGTTGACGGCATAGCAAGAGTAATTGCGAAAATTCCGGAACCAAATCCGCACTGGGACAGCAATAATCCTGATTCAGCCACAAGTTATGCGCCTTATAAATTATACAATATTGGCAACAACAACCCTGTTGAACTCATAAGGTTTATTGAGATATTGGAAGATTGTCTCGGCAAAAAGGCTGATAAAAAATTACTGCCAATGCAATTGGGCGATGTCCCTGCCACCTATGCAGACATAGATGACTTGTCAAGAGATGTTGGTTTTAAACCGATCACATCAATAGAAGAGGGGATAAAAACATTTGTTGAATGGTATAAGCGGTATTATGGAAATAACAAATGATTGCTTTACATAATCTTTCTTATGCGACATGGAAGGTTAAAGGCTAGTAGGCTGTTAAACTTAAAGGTCTTGCTGAAATTTAGACTTTAACTTGTTGGTATTAAATGATTATTTGAATCATCTGCTATGAGATAATGCTCACGTCTTAAAAGCAGGATAGTCTACCGTCCTGCCGAAGTGCCGTCCTTGTAGCTCAACTGCGTTACCATTATTGACGCTACCACTCCTTAAATCGTCCGATAAAATGATTTTGCCATACCGCTATAACCTTCACAAGATAACTACTCGCCTTTCTACTCACCTTAATGCTAAAACCTATCGCTGTTTTATCTACAATAGTAGAAATTTTGTTGGTGCTTTAGACCCTAAAAACGATAGAGTCGGTATCATTAATCTACAATAGTAGAAATTTTGTTGGTGCTTTAGACTCGCCGACCTGAAATGCGTCTTGCATTCATCTACAATAGTAGAAATTTTATTGGTGCTTTAGACGCGCAATCACCGCTGTCATGCCTTTAATCTACAATAGTAGAAATTTTATTGGTGCTTTAGACATAAAAAGAAATTAGAGAAGTTAAAAATCTACAATAGTAGAAATTTTATTGGTGCTTTAGACGCTGGCAGGTGGGGTGGCGGGGTAATGATCTACAATAGTAGAAATTTTATTGGTGCTTTAGACAGACGCAGCAGATGATGCGCTGATAGATATCTACAATAGTAGAAATTTTATTGGTGCTTTAGACGATTGTAGTTCAATGTCCGCACGACAATCTACAACAGTAGAAATTTTATTGGTGCTTTAGACAGATAGCGTCTGAAATGCACCTGTTTTTTT
>JACRNI010000063.1 GCA_016234925.1 Deltaproteobacteria bacterium
CGTTGGAAAATTCTTTTTTATTGCCTTTGCCTTTTTTGAATCCAATCTTGTTATGAGTATATTCTCTTTTTTTTCAGCCATCTTTTTTGCAATTGCTACAATCTGCTCTTTTGTCTTGCCTTCACCAAAAATAACCTCTGGAAAACCCTGCCTCAAAGACCTGTGGCTGTCAATTGTTGCAAAGCCCATTTCTTCAAAAGGAA
Source organism: Deltaproteobacteria bacterium (assembly GCA_016234925.1). Classification (GTDB taxonomy): domain Bacteria; phylum Desulfobacterota; class GWC2-55-46; order UBA9637; family GWC2-42-11; genus JACRNI01. The sequence goes on from JACRNI010000063.1 coordinate 204, forward strand.
GCGCCTTGAGTTTTTCCATTGCCTTGTCAATATCAAGACTGCCTTTTTTAAAATTCAGCAAAAGTTTTTTTAAGTGAGATATGTTCATTTATGGCTCAAGGTTTAAAGAAGTTTTTATCCATGCCATTATTTTAGCCCGCTATATTATATTTGCCGCATCAATCAAAAAAACAGGACTGCCATCGCCCATTATTGTAAAGCCTGACACGCCTTTCATATCCTGCAGTATCTTAGGCAAAGGCTTTATATACGCATCCACAACCCCTTTAAATTCATCAACTAAAAAACCAACTGTTTTGCTGCGCACATTCATTATGATAATTATCAAAACATCCCTTAACTCTTTAAACGGCATATTAAATATTTTTCTCAAATCAAAGATTGGAATTTCCGTGTCCCTGTATAAAAATGAAATGCCGCTGTCCGTGTTTTTTATCTCTGACATCCTGATTTCTGCAATTGATTCAACCTTTGAGAGCGGCAGGCAAAACAGCCTGTTGTTAAGAGAGAACTTAAGGATTTTTATTATTGACGTTGTAAGAGGAAGTTTCAGGATAAATCTTGCGCCTTTATTTATTTCAGATTTCACGATTAGCGTCCCGCCTATTGCCTCTATGTTTTTCTTCACAACATCCATTCCAACCCCTCTGCCAGACACATCTGTAACCTCTTTTGCAAGGCTTAAACCCGGCAGACATATAAGAGAGAGAATTTCATCTGCGCTCATCCCTTCAATCTTTTCCCTTGACATACCCAGTGCAGCAGCCTTTTCCTTTACCTTTTCAGAGTCTATACCCCTGCCGTCATCAATCACCTCAATAACAATGCCGTTTCTCTCCCGTACTGCCTCAACCTTTATTTGTCCCTTCTGCGGTTTCCCAAGTCTTTTTCGTTCATCAGGCGTCTCAATGCCGTGGTCTATGGAGTTTCTTATTATATGGACAAGAGGCTCTGCCGCTGCGTCAAGCACAGCCCTGTCAACCCTTATATCAATGCCCTGCATAGACAAATCAACTTCCTTTCCTCTATCTCTGGATATATCATAAACTATGCGTGGGAGGTTTTGCGTAAGTTCCTCAAGGGGTATGGTCCTTGCAGTAACTATGGTCGCATATAGTCCTGCTATAGATTTATCAAGCAGCCGAACATCCTCTGTCAGTTCTGTATCCTTTGCTGCCTCGCTTATTCTGGATTTTATCCTCAAAAGTTCGCCTATATCTGCAATCGCCGCGTCAAATATCTCTGCATCAACCTTTATTGTTTTTGAAAGATTTAGAGATGCCTGCGGCTCTATCTTTTTTTCTTTGCACCTTGCAGCCTGCGGTTTTAAACCTGAAACTATATTTTGATGTCCTGCTATCTCATCAGATAAAGGTTTCAAATCCATATCCAGCGGCATGTCTTCAGACAGATTTTTTAAACATGCAGCAATCATATCAGCGCCCTTTAATAATGTATCAATGATTGCCGGATTTACATTCATCGTTTTTTTTCTCACCGCATCAAGAAGCCCTTCCAGTCTATGACACAATAATTTTACAGGTTCATAGCCCATTGATGCTGCCATGCCTTTTACAGAATGAAAGCACCTGAAAAGGTCGTCTATATTAGAATCCTGCTCCGCCCGGAGGGCACCCGCTTTTGCAAGGTTTAAGATGCCGCTATTTATTGTCTTGAGCCGTTCAGAAGTCTCTTGCAAAAATAATTTTTTATATTTGGCTGTATCCATATTAAGAGTTCTAGAGTTAAGAGTGAAGAGTTGAGGATGGGAAGTTTTTATTTTGCGCCTTGATAATATTTTCTACACCTTCAGCCACTGCCTTTAAGTCAAGCAGTTTTATCCTTCTATCACCGGTTTCTATAATCGCCTTAAAATATCCCCCATTGTTTATGGGTTTAAGATTTTCATCTGCTGTTTCTTCTTTCCACAAAAAATACATGCCGCTCACATCTATTGATAAACCAAGCATAACATCATCATGTTTTATTATAACAATCCTGAACGGCGCTCCGCTTTTTACCTCTAATCCAAGCAATAAAGCAGGTTCTATAACCGGTATGATTTCTCCCTGCTGGTTTATAACACCTTTAATAACTGGCAAAGACATCGGAACAGGAAAAAATTCATCCACATCCACAATGCCTTTTATTGAAGGAACATCTATCCCGATATATTCTCCTGCCAGACTGAACACCAGTTTATCATTATACAGAGCGTCATAAGTTTGCATACCTGCGTTGCTCCTCGTCTCGTCGCTGCGGCGTATGCTTAAAATACGCCTCACTCCTCTCTTCGTCGCGCCTTGGTCTGCTTTGTTCTGACGCTCTGTATGCTGTTCTACTTATGACGTTGTGTATATCATCATGACCATGGCTTGTCATCTGCGTCTCCGACCATACTGTCAGGCAAAGGGATAATAGGCTCATCATTCTTTTTTTCAGGCTTTTTTACAATCTTGAATCCCTCAACAATATCCTTTAATTTGTGAGAGAGTTCTTTTAGCCTTTCAGCGGATTCAAAGACATGATTGATAGATACCCTGTGCGTCTCCACAGCGCTGTCAGCCTCTTTTGTGGCTGAGACATTGTCCTTTGCGACACTTGCCGCAGATTCTATTGCATTGACAGCATTTACCGCGCCTTCAGACTGCCTTTGACTCAGCGAAAGTATCGAATCAACCTTCTCTGCTATATCGTTTGTAAAGGCATTGATGCCTTTTAAAAATTCTCTAATCCTATTGATGTCCGTTCTGCCCTCAGTTGCAAATGATGTGCTGTGTATAAATGCGGCGACAACCCTGTCAACCTCATCTTTAATATCTTTTACTACCGCGCCAATATCAGCAATGCTTTTATTAGTCCTTCCGGAAAGCCGTCTCACCACATCTGCAACCATTGCAAAACCCTTTCCATGCTCCCCTGCCTTTGACGCCTCTATAGCGGCATTTAATGCAAGCAAGTCAATCTGCCTTGAGATATGCGTCGTTACATCCAGTATCTTTGGAATATCATTTACCCTTTCGCCAAGTTTAAGCATCATGCCCTTTGAATCGTCTATGCTTTGAAATGTTGTTTCTATCTTTTCAAGCGCTGAAGAAGCAGTTGAAACGCCTTCTTCAACAATGCGGCTTGCCTTGGACGCAGAAACGGCCGTATCCCTTGCGCGCGCAGCAACCTCATCCGCAGAAAGCGTCATGTCTTTTATAATCTTTGCAGTGTTATCAAGATGCTCTGCCTGCGTAGTAGCGCCTGCAAATATTCTGGATGTAGAACTTGCCAGATCCACAGCCGTCTCCCGCCCTGTTATCACAACCCCATGAAGACCCTCTGACGCATCAGCAAGGCTTGCTGAACTATCGTGTATATGTCCCACAAGGGTCTTTAAATCCTTAAGCATCCTCTCAAGCGCCTCTGCAAGTTCGGAGATTTCATCTCTGAATATCTTTTGAAGATGCAGCCGCCCCGGGTGCGTTAAATCACCCCTGCTTATATCGTCCGCCATCTTTGTAAGTTCTCTAAAGTCTCTGCTAAAGCCCCTTGTAAAAAAAGAGCCGAATATAAGTCCAATAACTATTGCTGTTAAAAATGTTACAGCGCCGCGCAGCCATTCGGGCATCCCAATCCTATCCACAAGATTCGGGGCAATAGCCGCAGTTGCAACAACCGCTATAAATCCAAAGATAAATTTGTAGCCGATGTCAATCTTTATCTTCAAAAGATCCCTCCTTAATCAATAATTGCTATAATCTTATCCTGAAAAAAAGAAGTGTCAAGGGAAAATTTGCAAGACCAATACCAAGACCAATACATTGATAAGAAAATAACCTCTATCTCAATTCCTAAATTGTCCCCTTTCATGTCCCTAGGGCGCCTTTTATCTCACCATGCGCTGCGGACATCCTGTTTTCCAGATTATCTATAAAAATTCGCCCTTTCTTTAGCGTAAACCACTGAGTCTACTTATTGCTTCTCTTGCCTCTTTAAAATTCGGGTCAATTGTCAGCGCCTCTTTATAGCCTTTTACAGCCATATCAAGCATGCCTTTCTTTTCCATGGCAAATGCCTTATTGAAATAGGCTGCTGCATCATTTGGCTCTATCCTTATTGCATCATTAAATTTTTCTATTGCCTTGTCAAACATGCCCATCTCTCCATAAAGAATTCCAAAATCATTATATAAATCTGTTGACGGATTTAATTGGACTGCCTTTTCATATTCTTTTACAGCATTGTCAAACAACCCTTTTTTGTAATAGAGTCGTCCTAAACCTGTATGCGACTGCGATTTAAGTATCCATGGATCTATTAATGTCCTTTCAGATTCATATCTTGAAAAACGAATAGCCATCTTATACTCATCCTCTGCCTCATTAAACAATCCTTTCCTTTCGTAAATAAGCCCAAGGCTCCTATGCGGCACTGGCGAAAGCGGGCTTAATTCAACAGCCTTCTTAAATTCTCTTTCTGCCTCATCCAGCATGTCTCTATCAAGATATATCAATCCCAGATTAGTGCGGACGGCTGCTCTGTTTGGCGACTTAATCGCCTCATCGCTCCAGATAGTCAGGAGGTCTTTATAAACTGCATTCCTTTTATAAGTTGCATATGGAAGCGGCAATATTGCCGACAAAATTAGAAGAGAAAGAAATATTTTTGCGGTTTTACTTTGGATATGATTAAACAGATAATAATAGGCTGTAACTGCTGACAGAATAATTCCTATGCTCGGCAAATACACCCTGTGTTCAAATATTACATTGATTATAGGAATTACGGATGATTCCACAGAAAGCGTGACGAAAAACCAGATAATACCGAAGGCTATCAAAAGACCATAGGGATTGCGTCTCGCATGTGAAAGTAAGCAAAGGTAAACTGCAAAAAGAAAAAAAGACAAAAGAAAAAGAAATGATAAAAATGTTCTTATCTCAAATATTGATTTAGAAATCGGATAGTCATAAACAAAATGCTGATGGACAGGAAAAAACAAAAGCCGCAGATATGTAATTATCACATTAAACTGGGTAAGAAGATATTTATATTTTGGCAGCGCTGTCAAATCTTGTATCTTTGCCTGACGCTGCAGTTCTTCAAATGCGCTGCCTGTTCCAGAAATAAATAATGATAATGGGATGATTGCAAGAGTTAAAACAAATGGGAGCAGGTATAAAATCCGCTGCCGAAAACGGCAATTATTTAAGAAAATAAATTCATAAAGAATGATTATAATCGGCAGCGTGAAACTGATCTCCTTTGTCTTCATTGCAAGGATGGCGGAGAAAAGGGATAAAACATAATAGGTAGCCGCAGGCTTTATGCCTGCGTATCTATCGCAACCATAAAGGTTGCGGCTACCTTGTCCCCTGGATTTTACATACAACACGATCGCCAGCAGATAAAACAATACTGCCAGCGATGTAAATCTCTGGCTTATATATGTAACCGCCTGAGTCTGGATTGGATGAACGAGGAAGATTAGAGAAACAGCAAAAGGAAGGATTCTAGGGGTCAAGGAGTCTAGGGGTCTAGTATTTTCTTGAACCCTCGAACCCTCGAACCCTAGACCCCTTATCATAGATTGAACCAGAAGATAAACAAGTATCGCATTTACTATGTGAATTATAATATTTACAAGATGATAGCCGAATGTATTTAATCCTCCAAAGTAATAGTTTACTGCAAAACTTAAAAAGCCAAAATACCTTGTCCCTGAAAAATCTTTTAAAAAATTTGAAATATCTCTAATCTGATAGTTTGCTGCAATATACCCATTATCATCGAATATAAATGGAGCATGCAATATATTTGAATAAATAAGAAATCCTAAAACAGAGAGGATTATAATAATGAGAATCGTATAAGAAAAGGAAGTTGTGTCTTTTGAGGCATCCATTTTTTAATATAGCAAAAGGTTTTAAAGAAAGTTTGTCCCTTTAAAAAGGCGTGGGGGATGATAAACAAATATCGTCCCCCTATTTTCGCTTTACTTCATTTCACTTCTTTTGTAAACCAGGAGCGGTTTGAAGCCCTGGTGCATTGCTTGTGCCTTGATTGTTAGTTCCAGAACCTTGACCCTGGGATTGGGAAGGGAGAGAAGGTAAAGTGCCAAAATTAAACTTTGATATAAAGACATCATCATCACCATTATAAGTGGTATCGTAAGCGCCAGGTGTTGTTGGAAAATCTGGTGATTGAGTAGCCCCTGAAACATACACATTACCTGATTGGTCTATTGCAATAGAAGAACTCCAATCTGGATAACCACCTCCTAAAAATGTTGAGGCAAGAAGTTGGGTTAGGTCATTACTTAACTTTGATACAAAAACCATGTGAATATCATGGTTGGTATTATATGCCCCAAGGGTTGTTGGGAAGTCAAGCGAAGGCCAACTTCGTCCTGTAACATATACATTACCTGATTTATCTATTGCCAGAGGATTGGATTCGCTCCAACTACCATCGTAACTACTCCCCCCTAAAAATGTCGATGCTAAAAGCGGGTCTATCACAAGTTCCTTTGTCTTGTCATAGTCGCCAACACTGAAACCATAAACCAGTTCGGCATTCGTGGTTCGTAGTTCGTGGGTAGCCGCAGCAGGCTTCATGCCTGCGTATTCAACGCAACCGTAAAGGTTGCGGCTACCACATCCTGTATCCTGTGCCTCATAGTTTACTTCCACCTCTACCCTCTTGCCATCTATTTCCTGATATGCAACGGGTTTTGTGAATTTAATTACTCCAAGTTCTGTTTTTACTTCAAGTTCTCCATTTTCATTTATTTTTAATCCTTGTGCGCCTGTTAGTTTGATTTTTATATTTTCAGGATTTATATTTGGCTGGATATAAAAGAGTTTTTCTACATTGTTTCCATATGCCTTTA
>JACRNI010000064.1:0-4145 GCA_016234925.1 Deltaproteobacteria bacterium
ACTTTCAGAGGATGACAAACTTGTTGTTTCAAGGGCAAGAAAAATCCAGAGGTTCTTATCCCAGCCGTTCTTTGTTGCAGAGGCATTCACAGGTTCACCCGGCAAGTATGTGAGCGTGAAAGATACTATAAAGGGCTTCAAAGACATTGCAGCAGGACAGTATGATAATATACCTGAACAGGCATTTTACATGGTTGGCACAATAGAAGAGGCGCTTGAAAAGGCAGAGAAATTGAAATAGGTTGACGCTGAAAAACGCCCATCTGCGACGTTCATATATGGCTTAAGGTTTAAAGATAATATTTATCTATGCCATGTCGCTGCGGCTTCTTCGCTCAACATACCATAAAAGTATGCCTCCCCCCGACAGTTTCAATCGGGGGCTTGCTCCGCCTTGCATCTGGGCAATTTTTGAGCGTCAACTTTAAACTCCGAGATTACGATGTCAGACACATTTTTATTAGAAATAGTCACCCCATATAAACTCATCTTGTCAGAGGATGTTGAGCATATGACTGCGCCCGGCGTAGAAGGTGAATTCGGCGTTTTAAAAGGGCACACCTCGTTTTTAACTGCGCTTAAACCGGGTGAACTTACATACGGCAGGGCTAATTTCCACTGCACGCTTGCAGTAAGCTGGGGCTATGCAGAGGTTGGGCCAGACAAGGTTACGATTCTCGCAGAGACCGCTGAAAAGGCAGAGGAGATTGATTTAGAAAGGGCAAAGGCTGCGGTTGCAATTGCAGAGGAAAAAATAAAGAAACTTACAAAAGATGAAAAGGAATATCTTGAGGCAGTCGCATCATTAGAAAAGGCTGTTATCAGGGTTCAGGTTGCAGGAAAGGTTTCGGCAAAATAGTAGAGCCTTATCTGCTTAATCTTCCCAAGAATTTTCTGGACACAAAATACTTGATGTCCCTTCCCCAGACAAAGAAAAATATTGTGAGTATTGTCCCGCCTGAGATTATAATCCCTATAAGCCTTGCAATGTCAAAATCATAGGTTTTTGTTACAGGGTTATATGTTGAGCAAAATAATTTTACTGTGTCAACAAACGGATTCCACCACTGCCTTTTAAAAGCCTTTTTTACAGGCTTTGCATCAGGATTTTTTATTGCCTCTGTTAAAGGGCTTAAGACATCTTCGGGCTTAAAATCAATGCCATAGATATTGCTAAAGAGCCTTGCCTTTGAATCAACGATAGAAACCATATTCATATGGTCAAAGAAATTGCCTTGCTTTTTATAATAAAAACCAAATTCTTTTGTAAGGATCTCAATGGTCTTTTTATCAGCAGTTGCAAACCTCCAGCGGGTAAAATCATCTGTAAACCTGCTGCCATATGCCTTTAACCTTTCAGGCGTGTCATTTGTCTCATCAAAACTAATTGTAAGGATATTAAAGTCTCTGCCAAAACCCTGTCCTGTTTTTTTAATTGCATTGTTTAGATTGCCTAAAATTGTCGGACATATTGACGGGCAGGATGTGTATATGAAACTTACAATAAAAGGCTTGCCAAAAAATTCTTTTAATTCAAATGCCTTTCCATCTTGGTCTGTAAATGCGTAGTTGCTGACAACCGAGCCAATCGCATCTTCAGCAGATGTCAGGTGTTTTTGAGCCTCTTTTTCTGGCACATTGGCATTGGCGGTTATTGGGAGGATAAAAAGCAAGGATATGATAAGAAATCTATACATAATTCAAAATTTAACAGGCTGTTGAAAAAAACATCAACAGCCTTGATTACACAGATTAGGAAAAACGATTACACAGATATTTCAATGGGGTTTTAATCTGTGAAATCTAATCTTTTATCTGTGCAATCAGAGTTTGTTGAGTTTTTCAACAAACTATTACTATTTGAAAGTCAAAATATCAACTATCACAGCCGAGAAAAGCACCGCAAGATAAAACATGGACGCCTTGAAATTTTTCCATGCCATATCCTTTGACGGGTTGCATAGTAACTGGATATTTCTTATAATAAAAAATGCCCCGACACCCACAGCAGTTATAAGATAAAACATTCCAAGGTAACCGAGCATTGCCGGAATGATTGATGAAAGCACGAGGAATATTGTGTTTATCAGTATATAAACCGCAGTCCTTTTATCGCTTATAAGCACAGGCAGCATTGGCACGCCTGCCTTTCTGTATTCTTCCTTATGAACTATTGCAAAACTCCAGAAATGCGAAGGGGTCCAGAAAAACATTACTATTGCAAGAAGTATTGGCGGAAGACATAGGGCTGTGCTTGCAGATGCGCCGCCTGCAAGCACAGCAAAACTGCCTGCAAGACCGCCGATTATAATATTGAACCAACTCCGCCTCTTCAGCCATATTGTATAAACAACAGCATATACAAATGCGCCGAGAAACAAATGTAAAGACACAAGATAATTTAATGCCAGCAGAGAAACTGAAAATGATGTTATTAAAAGTATAATGCCAAGCCATAAAGCGATTTTTGGCGATTTTACATAACCTGTTGTTAAAGGCCTCTTGCTTGTCCTGCACATTAAAATGTCTATGTCTCTGTCAGCATAGTGATTTAGCGCAGCAGCGCCCATTGATGCCATCATTGTAGTTATAATCAGGAGCGCTATCTTGTCAATCGGCACACTGCCCGCTGCAATTGAGCCGACTATTGCGCTGAATGTAATCAAAACCGCTATTCTCAGTTTAAATAAAGGCAAATATTTTTTTATGTCAGTCATGGCTGCCTCCTTAAACTTTTTAAACTTCTTTAACTTTTTGAACTTGTTTTTTAATCATTGATGGCAATATATTTATAACAAATGCCGCGCCGCCTAAAATTGCAACAAGGCCGCCAATGCCCATAATGCTCATGCCGATTGTCTTCATTATGCTGTCTAGGTTCTGCTCTGCGCCGAATGTCTTCCTCTGAACTCCGTGAGAGCCTGCAAGAAAAAGCCCGGCAACAAAAAGTATCTGCCCGATGCCGTAGAGATAAGGCTGAACCCTCGCTAATTTTTTAAATGCAATGTCTCTGTCAATTAAAGGCAGCAGATGATATGCAAGCCCCATGAATGCTATTGTAACGCCGCCGATTACACCGTGATAATGCGATGGTATTTTTACATTAGTTCCGTGGATAGTCAAGGATATAAACCCGCCAATGGCAAATATCAAGACAGACATTGCTAGGGATGAAAAACCGGGGTCTTTCCAGTCAAGTTCTTTTGCGTAATGTTTACGCAGTATTGCCTTTACTATGATAAACGCAAATATTATGGTTGAAGGCCCGAGTCCAAACTGCATGAGTTTTGTAAATGCGTCTTTGTATGCCTGTGAATGCACATCGTACAAAAGAAATAAAAATGGCGCGGGCAGGACAAACACAAGATAGTATGAAAATAAAAACTTTGATGTTCTTTCAGATAAAGGCACAACCTTTAATGTTAAACTTGTCAATATCAGCCAGACAACAACCATGCCGATTGTGTTTGCAAACTGAAGTATGTGTCCGCCGCCCCAGAAAAGCCTTTCAAAAAATGCGCCTTCAATAGAAGGTGTTTTAAGAAAATAAAATGCCAGACCAAAACATATAATAGCAATAATTACAGTTACAGCAGATACGAACATCCCAAATGTTATAATGGGCATTGATTCAGGATATATGTTTTTTTTAAACACATATCTTATTGCAAACAGGGCGTCTATGATTGCAATCAAAAGCCCGATTCCAAACATTATAATCCCTGCATAAAATAAGGGATGCGTTATAACAGGTATGTAATTTGAAAGTATTGGCGAGCCGAGACCAAACAGCGCTGTGATTACAACAAAGGATGTCCCGGCAGCAGATATGCCGAATCCGAGCCATGCAATTTTGAAATTGGTTTTTATACCGGAAAAACCTGCCAGTGCTAATGTCCAGAGTATTCCCATGAATGCGAGAAACCAGATTACAACAGCAAGGTCAACATGCCCGACAAGCGCAATATAAAAATAGTCTTTTTGCTTTGGAAGGAATTCCTGAATAACAGGCGTCCTGACCATCGCGACTAAAAGCGCAAATATGCCTGCGAAGATAAGCGTGGACACTGCAAAGAAGAGCCATCCGTATACAAGTTTTTTTGTTTCAGCATTTATTTTAATGCCGGTGAGCGTCCAGTTCATGT
>JACRNI010000064.1:4155-8524 GCA_016234925.1 Deltaproteobacteria bacterium
AATTAAAAAAAGGGTATGCCCTGAACAGCAGCATACCCTTTTTTTTTGTATATCTAACTTATTACCCTAAAAACCACACATTTGACAGCATTTTGAAATTGACAATATATACAAGGACAAATACTGCCAAGAATACAAGCGCTAGCACAAATGTGCCCGGTGCCTCAAAACCGCCTTTTTCACTCATGATTAACCTCCTGTGTTTTAGCTAATCTTCTTTCCAAAAAATACTGAACCAACTGTGTTCAGCACATATATCGCGCCGCCTGTGATGGCAAGCAGTCCGCCGAGACCTGCCAATGTCATAAACAACATTGCAGTTGGATCAAATGAATATGGGAATGCTGCGCCTGCAAATGTTATGTCCCAGTGCCTTCTCGGAATTCCGTAGCTGCCTGCAAACATCATTGCATTTGCCATAATAAATACGCCTATGCCAAAAAGATATGGCTGAATCTGCGCTGCCTTCTTGCTTATTATCTCTCTTCTGAAGATAAGAGGCACAACATAGTAGGTAAGTCCCATGAATGCAAGGGTTGTGCCGCCAACCACAGTTCCGTGAAAATGTCCGGTAATTGCCCATGTGTTGTGTCTGATGATGCTTATCTGCTCTGTCCCAAATGTGACGCCTGTTATGCCGCCGACAAAACCAAAGATAAACAGCGACAGCATCATTGCAGAAAAGCCCGGCTCACCCCATGGCGCTTTTTTAAGCCATTCAAAAAGCCCCTTTGTATAGCCCTTGTTTCTGAGCGCAACCTCTGTCATTGCAGGGACAGCAAACGCGTGTATCATACTTGCAAGGACAGCAAGGTGCATAACATAACTTGTGTTAACAATCTTATGCGCTGTAGACAAAACAGGGTCAACAAGCAGATGATGCTCGGAGGCAACATTGATAAACAATACATAGAGCAAGAATGCTGTTCTGCAAAGTTTTTCATTTAATGGCTTTGCGCCTGTTGTAAGCGTTGCAAGGAGGTACCATACTGAAACCATCGCGCATACATTGATTTGCTGTGATGGATGGCCAAACCCCCACCATATTATCCTATACATTGAAGGGTCTATGCTTGGAAGCACTCCAATTGACCAAAGGAATGTCGGGATATATATTGCTGCGCCATGTGCAAGCGTCAAAACAGCTATGATAGCCGCTGACATAAGCCCGAATGTTACCATAGGCAAGGAACCATCATATGTCTTTTCCTTTTTTGCAATTGCCAGTGTTCCAAAGAACAGACCAACCGCAGTCAATGTCCCAACTGCAAATAGTATAATACCAAGATAGTATGCAGGATGAGCCTTGAGAGGAGGATATGATGTAAATGTAACATCAGCGCCGCCCATTAAAACAATTGCATTAACAATAACAGCGCCGACTACCATCAATAAAAAAGCAAACCACGCAACCTTTGGCGCTGCAAGCCTGCTGTTTAAAAGCACTGCCCCGCCAAAGTAAAGTCCTGCAACCTCAAAAAATATAATCCATACTACAAGCATGTCTAATGCATGCGCTGTTAAAAGTCTATAGAACCAATCTGCTGGCAATATGTGCACTGCCGGCACACGGGTAAGCAAAACAGCCAGCGCCGCTATGCCGCCTATAAGTATTGCAACCACTGCAACAACTGCATTTGCCTTAATAAGTCCTTCTGCCGGCAGATGCACCTTTAATCCGGTTGTCGGACATGTTCTAAAATTCTGTTGAGCCATTTAATCACCCCCTATTTTACAATTAGTTTGCCAATCATGATATGATGGCCCATACCGCAAAATTCATTGCATATTATGCTGTATGTGCCAGCCTCTGTAGGCGTTACCTTTAATACATAGTCATAACCTGGAAGCGCCATATAATTCATAACGAACTTTGGCGATACAACTGAAAAGCCGTGCTGAAAATCAGTAGAGGAAAGATGAATCCTATATTCCTTGCCTTTTTCAAGTTCAAGGATAGGCCTCCACTGATAACTGCCCGCGACCACAAACACATCGCTTCCTGCCGGCGGTCTGACAACCGGGATGCCGTTTTCCTCGCCAACCTTATACTTTTCTGCGAATGCAGCCGCCAGTTCATTGAACTTCACTGGATCAACCTTGTAGGATTCAGAAGACGGGTTTTGCTTGCCTACAACATGCCATACGGGCATTAAAAAGAATGTGAGTAAACACCATGCCACGGCAATTGCAACCCATACCTTCTCTTCTTTATCCAGGGGCTTTGAATACCAACCCTTTTCCGGAACTGATATGCTCATTTTTCCTCCTCCTTAAAATAATTTATGGTTTTGCCTGCTCTGGTTGTGCCGGCGCTGCCTCTGGCGCTGGTGCAGACTGTGCCTCAACCTGCGCTGATGGCGCAGGCTTTAATGCCTGCATATACTTATCAACATCTAACTGCGGCAGACTCATCATCTCTGCAAGCCCCCACACTGTATAAATAACAGTAGGCAGGAGTACGCCAACAACAAGCAAGAGATACATATTTTCATAAAAAGATTGCAATAAACCACCCTGACCTTGTTCAGCCATTTTTACCTCCTTTGTTTAATTAAAAATTACACACCTAAATAAGTTTGTTAAATCTTCTCACCTCCTTATTGATTGAATTATTTTAAAATTTATTGTATGCTAAGCTAACAAACGAATAATTGTGGCTTAATTTACCCCTGTAATATTTGTTTGTCAAGTCTTTTTTAAATCTTTTTTAAATTTTTTTAACAATATAAAGGTTGGGTTTATCTACTACCTTTCCTAAATGATTTATATGACAAAAATCATAGATTTTATTATAGCATCTATAGTATTTATCAGATAGTATTTGTCAATAGTATTTGTCAGGGGTGATTTTAATCACAGTATTTTAAAATAGGAGGTATTGTAATGAGAGATAGAATTGAAAAGGCTCTGGAAAAGATAAGACCTGCATTGCAGGCAGACGGCGGGGATATAGCGCTTATTGATGTTGATGAGGCAAAAGGCATTGTAAAGGTGCAGTTAAAGGGCGCATGTTCAGGCTGTCCAAGCGCGCAGATAACTTTACAGATGGGCGTTGAAAGGGCAATAATGGAAGAGGTTCCTGAGATAAAGCAGGTTATTGCAGTTTAAATGGCTTATTATATTACAGAAGACTGTATTGCATGCGGAGTATGTCTTCCCGAATGTCCTGAAGGTGCAATCAGCGAAGGAAATCCATACATAATCAATCCAAAATTATGCACAGACTGCGGCGCATGCGCTGAGGTATGTCCTGTTGACGCGTGCAAGCCAATTATTGAAAAAACAGAAAAATAAGAGTGGAGGTTTTTACAGATGAGCAAGATAACTGTTTGGTTTATAAAATGCGCAATGACATATTTTATGCTTGCAATAATTCTTGGACTGCACATGGCAGTATCAGGGCAGACATACCCATATATGCCGATACATGCGCATTTTAATCTTTTAGGCTGGATGTCTATGATGATATACGGTGTTGCATATCATATTTTACCAAGATTCAGCGGCAGACCGCTGTATAGTGAAAAAATAGCAGAATGGCATTTTTGGCTTGCAAATATAGGGCTTGTCGGCATGACACTCGGCTGGATGGTTAGGCATTTTACAGGAGATTTTAGGATGCTCATGATATTTTCAATAGTATCTGCAGTGTCTGCTGTCCTATTTGTTATCAATATGTTTAAGACAATCAAGATGGCGCCATCGGTTGGAAAATAAAACTAAATTAGAAGGAGAGAAACAAATGTCAGAACAAAAGATAACAAAAAATATGACCATAGGGGATGTGATAAAAAATTACCCGCAAACAGAAAAGGTAATAATGAAATATTTTGGAAATGGATGTTTTTCATGCCCCGGCTCAAAGCAAGAAGACCTTGCATTTGGCGCAACAATGCATAATGTTGATGTAGAAAAGATTTTAAAAGACCTGAATGACGCAGTAGAAGTGAAATGATAAATAACCAATAATCAAGCACCAAATTACAAATAATGACCAAAATTCCAATGTTAGAATGACCTGTTTTGGTAATTGATAATTTGATAATTGGAATTTGTCTGTAATTTGGGATTTGGTTATTGGAGTTTGTATTTTCAAATGGATATTACCCTTATAAAAGATAAGATAGTTTTTTCAAAGGATGCTCCGACTAAATTGGTTATAAACGATTTAGAAAAGGCAAAGACTGTCTTAATATGCCTTGAAAACGGCCAATCTACTGGAGAGCATACTGCAAAGGGAGAAATATCATTATTTGTATTGGACGGCAAAGGCAGTTTTATTATAGGCGGCAAAGAAAAAAAGGTTGAAAAAGGGTGCGTTTTAGTTTGCAGCGGCAATGAATCCCATAATATCAAGACAGACAGC
>JACRNI010000065.1 GCA_016234925.1 Deltaproteobacteria bacterium
TCTTATTATAGGCAGTTTAAAAAGCAACCTTACGCTAGATGTTGAACTGTCTGCTGCTGAAAAGACAGGGCAGTTAAGGATAATATCAAGCCCAAAGGTAACAACATTGAATAACAAGCCTGCTGCAATACACAGCGGTTTGACATACAGGGTAAGGACAACATCCACTACAACTACGACAACAGGAGGCGGGGCAACAGGCGCAGCGACAACAGGCACAACCCTTGAGTCAGTCAAGACAGGGATAGACTTGAGCGTAACGCCGCAAGTTTCGTCTGACAATTTTATTTTGCTGAATATATCCGCGAGCAAGAGCGACCCTGATTTTTCACAGGCAATAGACGGCATCCCCGGCATAACAGAGAAGACCGCGTCAACAGCGGTTCTTGTAAAGGATGGAGAGACAACTGTTATAGGCGGGCTTTACCGCTCGTCTTCATCTGACACAAAGGATGCTGTTCCATATCTTTCCAAGATACCGCTTCTAGGCTGGCTTTTTAAGCATACAGGAGAGAAAAAAGACAATGAAGAACTTCTTATATTTATAACGCCGACAATAGTCAAGATGGACAAGGCATCTATTCAATAAAGACATATTAAAGATGTCTGATATAATGGATATTATATTGGGAGGTAGAAAGTGAAGGATATAAAAAGCGTAGTTATAGCGGCAGTGCTTATAATAGCAGGCGGCGGCATCGCATATTTTCTTTTTTTCAGCGGAGGCGGGGTCAAACAGCCGAAACCAGATAAGGTGGTAAAGAGGGTTAGGATAGAAATTCCGGGCGAGGAGAAAAAAGAAGATATTGGAACGGCTGTGGAAAAAACAGAGGCAGCGCCAGCGGCGCAAAAACCAGCAAAGGAGCAGCAGGTTCCAGCGCCTTTAGCAAGAGAAGAAGCAAAGGCTTTGACAAAGGCATTAGATACAAAGCCGACAGAAAAAAAGCCTGGAAAGGTTCAAGAAACTAAACCTGTTTCTTCAGCAAGCAAGCAGGGAAAAGAGGAAAAGGCAAAGCCAGAGATAAAGCCAGAGATAAAGACAGTGCAGAAGGCAAAGGAAGATGTAAAACCAAAAGAGGCTATTGCGCCTGAAAAGAAAGAGGTAAAGACAGAGATTGCAAAAACAAAAGTTGAGCCGAAACCTGAGCCCAAGAGAGAGGCTGCTAAAAAAGAAGTAAAAAGCGATGCAAAGGGTTCATTTATGGCTCAAGGTGTAAATAAATCTTCATCAATGCCATCATTTATGGCTCAAGGTGAAAATAAACTTTCATCTATGCCATCGTGGGTTGTCCATGTTGCATCTTATGCAACACGGGATGAGGCAGCAGCAATACAGAAGAAACTCAAAGAAGAAGGATATGATGCCTACATCACTGACTTTAATTTAAAAGGAAAACAGTGGTATAGACTGCGGGTTGGTTTCTATGCAACAGAAGATGCTGCAAAGGCGGCTGGCAAAAAGATAGCAAAGACATACGGCATTGCTGGCGTGTGGGCAGTAAAGCCGACAAGAAAGGAAATATTATCGCACTAATACAGGAGGTGATGAAGGAAATAGAATGGGTAAAGCCCAACAGTAAACTTACATTAACCGTCAGACTAACTAACAAGAAGGCATTATGAAGATTATTTAGTTGTTTTTTACTTTGGTGATATTTTTTAACCTAATCTTTGTCTCTAACACCTTTGCTTCTTATAGTTGTGAAACAAAGGCATCAGATTTGTCCTTAATACAATCAGAGATTGATGCTCTAAACGTACAGAAAACTACTTTTTATAATGTGCTTACCAATTTAAAGAACTGGGTTGCTATTCAAGTTGGTAATCGGGCTAATGAAAAAAGCACCACCAAAAACCTAGAGGGGAAGGGGTCGGCAAGATATAAAGACGAGATAGCGGAATTGCAAACACAAATTGATGAATTACAGACCAAAATCAATGAGGTGCAAGCCTCATATGATGAGTTAAGTAAAACAGAATGTCAAGAGCATTGTAATATGGTGGTTAATAATGGTGATACAACGATAATTAATAATCTGAACACGGGATCTTATGCACACATCCCTATCTCAATTTATTCATCTTGCAAATGGACAGTGACAACAGATGTTGCCTGGATATACATAGCGACACCGCAAGGAAAGGGTAGTGGGGAAATTTATACTCCATTTGATGGACATGATGGTTTCTTTTGCAATCAGGGTCATATAACGGTTACTGCCTCAGACGGACAGACCGTTATTATAACAGTCTATGACAATTATGTTTGGGGGGATGGGGCGCATGCCGATGAAAGTTAATTTTTATGTGGTGAAGGGAGGAAGACAACATTCAGCAACTGTAAATATCTTGGAAGGCATTAGAGGTTATCTTCTCAGGCATGGCATAAAAGATATTAAGGACTTGATTGGGAGTTTGAAAAATTAAGAAAGAATTATCATTTATTGTTTTGTTTGTTTTGCTTTTTACAGCAGCCTTTTTTAGAAATATTGTATGGGAGACTGAATTAAAATTATGGAAAGATGTTGTAATGAAAAGTCCAGAAAAGGGAATGGGATACAATGACCTTGGGCTTGCATATTATTATCAGGGGCAGTTGGATGAGGCAATAAAAGAATACATGACTGCATTAAGAATTAAACCCAACTATGTAAAGGCATACAATAATCTTGGGATTGCCTATTTTGATAAAGGCAGAATTGATGAGGCAATTAAGCAATATACGACTGCGTTAAAAATTAAATCCGACTATGCACAGGCGCATTACAATCTGGGAAATGTTTATAAGATAAAGGGATTAAAAGATAAGGCAAGAGAGGAATTTGAAACAGCATTAAGATTAAAGCCTGATAATCCAAAGGCGCTTAAAGCAATAGAACTGCTTGATAATGGATTTTAGCCTTATATCCCTCTGTGAATGTCTGGGGTCAAATCTTTATTGTTGACAAGATAGGGTATAACATGGTGTCAGACTTACTTATTGATATTTAGTTGTGTAGGTTGGGTTTTGCTTTGCTCAACCCAACAATTCTCTTACAGTTCACAGTATTTATGGACACTCAATTATTAGAAAAAAAACAAAGCCTTTTATTTCTTGAGACATTCGGCTGCCAGATGAATGAGAATGATTCTGACAGGATAATCGGGCTTTTTAAAAAGATGAATTATTGCGTGACAAATGACCCTAACCTTGCTGATGTTATTATCTTGAACACATGCAGCATCAGGCATAAGGCGCAGCATAAGGTGTTTAGCGCAGCAGGCAGGTTCAAGGGTTTGAAGGAGAAAAATAATAATCTGATAATAGGCATTGGCGGGTGTGTTGCGCAGCAGGAAGGGGGAAATCTGTTTAAAAGAATGCCCCACCTTGATATTGTATTCGGCACTCAGAATATCCATAAACTGCCGGAACTCATAGATGATGTTAGATTGAGAAACAGGAAGAACTCTAAAATAGAATTCAGCCAAGAAATGGACCCTGAATATTCCTTTGATTATCCTATTGAAAAAAACAGGGCAAAGGCATTTGTCACAATAATGCGGGGATGCGATAATTTCTGCGCCTACTGCATTGTCCCATATGTCAGGGGCAGGGAAATAAGCAGAAACAGCAACGACATAATTGCAGAGGTTAAAAGGCTTGCTGAAAACGGCGTCAAAGAAATAATGCTTGTGGGCCAGAATGTAAATTCATACGGCAATAAAGGCGGTGATAGAGCATTTTCATCCCTTTTGAAGGCTGTTTGTAAAATAAGCGGCATAGAGCGGGTGAGATTTATGACATCTCATCCAAAGGATATGTCAGATGAACTTATAGGCATGTTTGCTGCGGAGCCAAAACTGTGCAATTATATACATCTGCCGATTCAGTCAGGCTCTGATAAAATTTTGGAAAGGATGCGCCGCGGCTATACAACAAAGGAATATCTGGAAAAGGTTGACATGATTAGAAAGGTATGTCCTGATGCAGCAATAACAACTGATATTATTGTCGGGTTTCCAGACGAAACTGATGAAGATTTTAATAATACGATGGATTTAATCAGAGATGTTGAATATGACAATATATTTTCCTTTATTTATTCGCCGAGACCGGAGACTATGGCTGCAAAATATGATAGACAGGTTCCTGACGCAGTAAAAAAAGAGAGATTGTCTTTTTTACAGGGGTTTCAAAGAGAGATAACATTTGAAAAAAACAAGACAATGACAGGCAAGGTTCTGGATATTTTAGTTGAAGGGACAAGCAAGATGAACGGGATGCTCGCCGCAATCCCCGCTCCAATGAGCGGGGTCAAGGCGAGCTATGTAAATAATCAAATTCCTTACCGTGAAGAATCCCCGCAGCAATCTGCGGGGTTCTTCAACTCAAATGAATTAACAGGGAGGACATCATGCAACAGGGTTGTGAATTTTTCAAGCGATCGAGATTTGATTGGCAGGATAATATCTGTTAAAATAGAACAGGCATTTGCTAATTCGTTAAAAGGCTCTGTTACACAGAGCGTCATAACTTAGCATACCTGCGTTGCTCCTCGGCTCGTCGCTGCGGCGTATGTTTAAAATACGCCTCACTCCTCGCCTTCGTCGCGCCTTGGTCTGCTTTGTTCTGACGCTCTGTATGCGGATTTACTTATGACGCTGTGTACAGAAGAGGTGATTTATGTTGATAGAGATGAAGGTCTCTGCGCTTGCAGTTGACCCATATACAAATACAACCATAGTAATCTTAAAGGATATAGGGGAAAAGAATGCGCTTCCTATATGGATAGGGTTTATGGAGGCGAGCGCCATTGCTGTGGAACTTGAAAAGATTAAACTTTCACGGCCCATGACCCATGACCTTTTAAAAGAGATTTTAAAAATGCTGGATGTTAATGTAAAAAGGATTGAGGTGAATGACTTAAAGGATAATGTCTATTACGCCACAATCCATCTCTCTTTTTCAGCAGAGGGGAAAGAAAAACTGCATTTAATAGATTCTAGGCCGTCAGACGCAATTGCACTGGCAATCAGGACAGCCTGCCCTATATTTGTTGACGAGAAGGTTATTGAAAAATCCAGAAATATTGATTTAAGAAAGGTTAAAGAATTTCAAAAGGACGGAACATCAGAAGATTGGAAGGACATATTAGAAAATCTTTCACCGGAAGAATTTGGAAAATACAAGATGTGAAAAGTGATAATAACCAAATTCCAAGCACCAATAAACAAATAATAACCAATAATCAAGCACCAAAAGTATAATCGTGTGGTAGTGTATAATTAATAAAAAGACAGGAGGTTTTTATGGGTGTTGCGATAGCAACTGATTACAAAAAGGAGTTAGTAAATCTAACGAAGGATTTACCTGATAAAGAGGTGAAAGAAGTATTAGACTTTGTTCAGTTTCTCAAGGCAAAAAAAGAGGGCTTTAGTTATATGCAAATAAAGGACAGCGCTGAATATGTAAGAGCACTTAGAATGAGAGAAGGCAAAAGAGTAAAATCAGGAAAGAGATTCGTTGAAGAGCTTATTGAATGGCAAAAATCAGAATCTTAATGGATACAGATGTATTTATTGATGCGCTTAAAGGAGTAAAAAGCGCGAAAGAATTGTTCAGGATAAAAGATGTAGAAATTTATTGTTCAATTCTGAGCAAAAAAGAGCTTTTATCAAAGGGAGGGCTTAAAGACTCAGAGAGAAAAAGAATTGTAACTATGCTGTCTGATATCAGAGTTTTGAGAATAGATGAAGATATAAACAAGAAGTATTTGTTTTTGGTAAAGAAATATGGCGAAAAAACAGAATCAATTGTTGACTATATCATTGCAGCAACCGCATGGTCCAAAAAACTACCGCTTCTGACAAGAAACAAAAGGCATTTCAAACATATAAAAGAAATAATTCTTGCGCCTATATATGACGCAAATTAATTTGGAATTTTACTTATTGCTTTTGCATTAGTTCCCACTGAAAGCCAATAATTAAACCACTTAAAGGTTAATTGAAAGATATTATGAGCCCTGTCCCAAAAATAGACTTTGATTTTTGGGGAAACCTGCAAGTTGGCTGCCAGACGAGGCAGAGGCCATTTTTGCGACGAGCCGTATATCACCAATACGGTGAGGAGCAAAAATGCGCCGATAACGAAGTCGGGGTACCCAAGCGAAGTTTGGGTCGGGCAAATCGCAGGTTTGTAAAATAGCGAGGTTCTTAATCGCTATTTTACGGCCCGTTAGACATCTTTACATTACCCATGTTTTTATTATAGTACTTGTTTTCAGGATTTATATCAGGAGAGCAAAAAATGTCTAACGGGGTGAGCAAAAAGGTATTTTGTGTCGGTTCGTGTGAAAAGGTGACTGGGGCTTTATCGCCTGCCGGTTACGAGGTCGCTTGCGCAGCTGAAAAAGATATTGCCAGTCTTGTAAAAAGCGAAAAGACGCCCGCTGTTGTAGTTGACCTCGTTGATACGATAAAAGGCATTGAGATTTTAAAGGAGATAAAAAATGCCAATGCAGGCGTCTGGATAGTTGCGCTTGCTGATAATAAGGATATTGGTTTTATAATCGGCGCATTAAAGGCAGGCGCAAATGACTATCTCATAAAACCTATAAATGAAAAGGAACTGCAGCGCAGCGTAAAAGAAAGGAAATTTCATTCTGTCGCAGAGATCGGCATAAGGTCTCAGGACAATATATCTGTTGAAGAGGAATACAGAAAAATATCCCCAAGCCGCTTTTATTCCAGTTCCTTTGTTGACGAGTATGGGAAGATAGAGACGCTTCGGGCTGAAAGATATAACAGGGTTTTCTCCATCATCCTTTCGCAGATAGAATGGCCCGATGATAAGGTTAATGATACGGCTGACAATAAGGTTAAAGATAAAGAGAAAAAGGCAATATTAAAAAAGGTTATTGAGGTTATTACAGATGCTGCAAGGGACTGCGATGTTGTAGGCATGGCAGTAAATGATCAATTCCTGACCATACTGCCTGAAACCGACTACATGGGTTCTTTAATCACAATAAGAAAGATGAGAAGGGCAATAGATATTATAACAAAGGATTATCCTCAAATCTCTGTCCAGTTTTCTCAATCCACATATCCAAAGGACGGAAAAAGATACAGCGAACTCCTATGCGCGGCAGAAAAAAGGATTGCGGAGCAGAAAGACGGGTTGTGGGCGAAATTTGGGCTTAAAGGCAAATTATTCTGGGAGGCGGTATCCGCGCTGCTTGAGAAAAAGCATGACGACCCGTGCGCTGCATCTACATTTGATGTTGGAAATGATGCGGAATTCCCTCATTTTTTCCTTAACAGGCTTCAGGAGATAACGCTTCAGGATGCAGCGCATAATCCAAAAAGAAAAGGGATACTCTATCTTGGTTTAAGAAAGATTTCTCCTGATGCGCGGATATTAAGGAGCATTCATGATATGCCGCAGACAATGACAAAGGTGTTCATAGTGGGAGAGGGATGGGGCGAGGCAGACATTGCAAATGCAACACCTATTTATATATCTGACGAGAGGCTTCTGGATACATTGTTTATACTTTTTATGACAGAGGACACTGCTTATGCAGCAATGTGCAGGGAGGGATGGGGAGATACGTTTTTATGTTTTCACGCTGCCGACCCGTATCTTGTGGAAAGTTTGATAGAAAAATTTCAAAAGGATTATTCCTTGCAGGAGCAGTTGTAAAAAATGGGGTCAAGGTGTCAAGGGGTCGAGTGAAAAACCAAATCAATTACTAGAACCCTCGAACCCTTTTAAAACTTATGGCAGATACCACAAAAAAAATTCTTGTTGCTGTTTCAGACAAAGATGACCTTGCCTCTTATGGCCAATATCTAAAGGCAAAGGGCTTTGATGCCGTTGTTTTAGGAGATGAAGATTCTGCTGCAGAAGCAGCGCTAAAAGAAAACCCAGTCATTATAATAACTGAGATTTGTCCCAAATCCGTTTCTAAACCAGTCCAATCTGTCAATGGCGAGAAGATATTCAACATGCTCAAGGACAACCCCCGTTCAAAGGCAATACCATTTATTTTTATTGCGGAAGATGTTGTTAATATCAAAGGGTTTCGTAAAGAGGTTGACAGCCTTTTTATAAGACCTATCAATCTGGATGAACTTTTTGCAAGGATAAGCCAGCGTCTTACAAGGCACAGGCAGGAGGCATTAGGAGACAGGCAGTTGACAGGAAGGCTTTCGCATGTATCGCTTGTTGATATACTTCAGGTGCTGCATATGAATAGAAAAGAGGGTGTGTTAAGCCTTATACATGAAGATAAAAAAGCCTCTATATATATGAAGAACGGCGAGATATTAAATGCTGTTATCGGCGATATTGAAAAGGAAAAGGCATTGTTCAGGCTTTTAATATGGAAGGACGGCAGGTTTGAGTTTTTGCCAAAGCCGATAGATATGCTGCCTAAGATACAAGGTTCATTTGATAATCTCCTGATGGAAGGCATGAGGCAGCATGATGAATTGGAAAGGAAGAAAGAGGGTTTTCCAAAGGCAGATGCAATGTTAAAGACAAAGGTTGACTTTTCAATCCTTCCAAAGGGCTTAAAGCCGGTTATATACGAGGCGCTGCATCTCATAGAGTCTTACCCAATGGCAGGAGACCTTGTGAACCGCTGTTCATTCCCTGACTATGAGGTCTATCAAACAATTGTTGAGCTTCTAAAAAAAGATATTATAGAGGAGACAAAGGCAGATAAATATCCTTCAGATAGAGAGGCGGCTAAAGAACTGCTTTCTTTGTCTCAAGTCCTGCTCATTAAAGAAAAGATGACTGGAGATTCAGGCAAGGTAATACTGTTGTATTCAAATAAGGATTTGCTCGCATCCTTTGTTGACTCCTGCAAGGAACTGCCGCGGTTTGCAGTAAGCAGGCAGTTTGCAGGGGCATCAGAATACAGGAAGAACCCTTTTGGCGAGGTCGGGGTGCTTAAAATCCACAGCGGGACAGAGATTATTTTTTTTGCTGTCCCTATGAGCAAAAATATGCTACCCATTATGCGGGCGTTCTCCAGCGATGTTATAGGTTCAATATTGCTCTTGGATGATGAAGGTTTAAATAATGCAAAGGCTATGAAAGAATATCTTGCCTCTGTTTCTATTACAGGCCCAAGTTCAATAAAGACGCCTCAAGTTTATACATTTTTTACAAAGGAAAAAGCGGCTGCAAAAAAGGAAATTGGCATAGAAACAGATGCGCCGATATTTTTATCAAATCTAAACGCAGTGGATGTATTTCCAATATTTCATGCGTTATTTGATTGTTTTCTTCAAAAACAAACTGCAGGTAAAGGTAAAGAGGTAAAAAGGTGAAAAGGTGAAAAGGTTTTAAACCTCTTAGCCTCTTAATCTCTTAATCTCTTAACCTCTTAACCTTTTAACCTCTACCTTTACCTGCAGTTTATTAACTGAAGTTTATGATAGATTTCCACACACATACACTTTTTAGCGACGGCGAACTCCTGCCGTCTGAACTTGTCAGAAGGGCGGATGTCCAAGGCTATTCTGCAATTGCCATAACAGACCATGCAGATGCCTCTAATATTGATTTTGTTATCCCACGCATTGTTCATGTTGCAAAAGAACTAAATTCGTGCAATAGGATAAAGGTTATACCCGGGGTTGAATTAACGCATGTTCCGCCAGAGCATATAAAAAGATTAACACAGGAAGCAAGAAAACTCGGCGCAAGGATTGTGATTGTTCACGGCGAGACCCCTGTAGAACCTGTTATCACTGGGACAAACAAGGCTGCGATAGAGGCTAATGCAGATATACTTGCGCACCCCGGATTTATAAAAGAAGGAGATGTTAAACTTGCTGTCCAATTCGGGATATATCTTGAAATCACCGCAAGAAAGGGACATGGCATGGCGAACGGCTATGTTGCAAAGATTGCCGTTAAAAATAGCGCAAATCTGGTTTTGAACAGCGACACACATTCGCCTTTAGACCTATTGGATAAAGAAACAGCAAGGAATATTGCCATTGGCGCAGGGCTTGAACAAACGGATATAAAAAAAATGGAGAAAAATGCAGATGACATTGTTAAAAAGATTTGGCAAGGTATTTAAATTTCAAGTTTCAAGTTTCAAGGTAGTGCGAGGCTTTAGCCTCGCCTGTCTGCGTGCATCGCACAGGCAGGCTATAAGCGACCCTAAAGGGTCGCACTACACATCTTGCATCTTGTATCTTGCAACTATATTTTTGCTTTCAACATCAGTAGGATGTAAATCACTCGTTACGGTTGATTCTGCCGGCAATCCGCAGTCCGCAGTCCGCAGTCCGCAGTCTTGGGACACATATCTTAAAAACAAAGAGCGTCATGGCGCAACAGAGGATGCAGTCAAAGTGCCCCTTGTTTCTTATTGGTCTTTTGATATTACAAAATTAAATTTATCCATTGATGTGGCGAGCGTATTAAAGATACTGCCTTATTATCCAATGCAGAATTCATCCCCTGCGGTTGTTGATGACATCGCATACATAGGAAGCATGGACAAAATCTTCTATGCACTGGATTTGAATAATAAAAAGGTTTTGTGGGAATTTAAAACAACAGGCGCAGTAGAATCTTCGCCAGCGGTTTATTCTAACAAGGTTTATTTTGGCGCAAATGACGGAATATTTTATTGCCTTGACGCTAAAAACGGCAAAGAGATATGGCGGTTTAATATAAAGACAGAAGTTATATCCGCGCCTTTGATTGTTAATGAGACTGTCTATTTTTCTTCTGTCGATGACAGGTTGTATGCATTAAATACATCAACAGGGGAAAAGGTATGGCAATACAGCAGGGGTTCTATAAAAAAGATGACAAGAAGGCAGTATGCGTCTCCTGCATATTACAACAATAAAATATACATGCTTTTTTCAGACGGCTATCTGGCGGGTCTTGATGCAGCATCAGGCAGAGAACTCTGGAAGAAAAAGATTAGGGATGAAGATATGACTCAATACGCCCGTTCAACTCCGACAATAGATAACGGCAGGCTGTATATTATAAACAGCGAGAGAAATGTGGTTGTCCTTGATGCTGATAAAGGCGATGAAAAGTGGAAGTTTGACGCTGTTCAGTCTCAAGATTTTGCAATAAAGAAAAACACAATATTTCTTCTGCACCCTGAAGGGCAGGTATATGCTGTAAATAAGATTACAGGGGAAAACCTGTGGAGGAGAAAGGTTACAAAAGGGAGCCCGGTATCCGCAATTGTTTCTGGCAATCACATCATAATTGTTTCAAATTATACATCAGCCCCGTTTGATTTGGAGATTTTAACAAGAAGAGGCAGTTCTATAGATGTATTCACTATTGATAACGGCGAGTTAGTTTGGACTGAAGATGTAGGTTCTGCCATATCAACAACCCCTGCTGCCGCATACAATAAACTCCTTTTTGTGAGCGACAAAGGGACATTGTATGTGTATAAAGGCAGATAACGCAAAACTTTAGAAAGGGTTCTAGGGTTCAAGTAGCGTTGCCCTTTATGGGCAACGAATTCGTCGGGGATAAACCCCGACGCTACTTGACCCCTCGAATCCATGAACCCTTAAAAAATAGTTTTACAGTTTTGAGTTGCTACCATGTCCCAAGACCCCCTTCATATAGCATTTGTCTGGCATATGCACCAGCCGCTTTACAAAGACCCGATAAGCGGCGAATATGTGCTGCCGTGGGTCAGGCTGCACGGCACAAAAGACTATTATGATATGGCAGCCATCCTTGAAAAATACCCAAGCATCCATCAGACATTTAATATTGTCCCTTCCCTCACAGAGCAGATAATTGACTATTGCGAAGGCAGGGCAAAGGATAAGTTTCTGGATATTACTGCAAAGCCTGCTGATGAATTAACCATAGAAGACAAAAGATTTATCTTGAGCAAGTTCTTTTTTGCAAACTGGGAAAATATGATAATGGTGTTTCCCAGATACTGGGAACTTCTGAACAGAAGGGGTTTTCACTCATATGATGAGGGTATTGACGATGCCTCCCGTTACTATACTGCGCAGGATTTTTTAGACCTTCAGGTGCTTTTTAATCTTTCGTGGATAGACCCTACCTTTCGCGAGACGGATAGATTTATTAAGGGGCTGGCTGCGAAAGGCAAAGATTTTACAGAAGGGGAAAAATTAAAATTGATTGCAAAACAGATGGAGATTTTGAAATCAATCATCCCTGAATATAGAAAACTGCAGGATTTAGGCATTGTTGAATTGTCAACATCCCCGTATTATCATCCAATACTGCCGCTTCTCTGCGATACCAATTCTGCAAAAGAGGCAATGCCGTGGGCAGAACTGCCGAACTCAAGGTTTGCTCATCCTGAAGACGCTTTGGAGCAGATAAAAAGAGGCATAGCGCTTCATAAAAAGGTTTTTGGCAGTCAGCCAAAAGGCATGTGGCCGCCAGAGGGCAGCGTAAGCGAACAAGTTATACCAATAATAGCAGGAGAGGGCATCAACTGGATTGCGACTGATGAAGAAATCCTTGAACAGTCTCTTGGGAAATCTATTAAAAGAGACGGTATCGGCCACTGCCTTGACCCATATATTCTTTATAAGCCTTACAAGGTTTCAAAAGACGGCAAGGAACTTTCAATAGTTTTTAGAGACCATATCCTTTCAGACCTTGTTGGATTTGTTTATTCAAAGTGGGATGCGGAAAAGGCTGCGGATGATTTTATCGGAAGGCTTCTGTATATCAGGGATTCTCTTGGAGACAATTTTAAGGAACATCTTGTTACAATAGTTCTTGACGGCGAGAATGCGTGGGAGTATTACAAAAATGACGGCAATGATTTTTTCAATGCGCTTTATTCAAAAATGGCTCAAAATCATTTAATCAAGGCTGTAACAATAAGCGAGCATCTTAACGAACATAGCCCGACTGAAACACTGCCGAAACTCTTTTCAGGTTCTTGGATAAACCATAACTTTAAAATCTGGATAGGACATATTGAGGATAATACAGCATGGGACCATTTAAGCGAGGCAAGGGATACATTAGCCTCTTTTGAAAATGGGTTAATGAAAAAAAATAAGACCTTGAAACAAGAAGACAGGTTGAAACTTGAGCAGGCATGGGAGGAGATTTATGCTGCGGAAGGCAGCGATTGGTTCTGGTGGTATGGGGAAGACCATTCATCAATGAATGACATTGAATTTGACGACCTGTTCAGGAAGCACCTTAAAAAAATGTATCTCCTGCTGGATAAAGAGCCGCCTGCAGGCCTTGATATACCTATAATATCAGAGGAAAGGGTTTATGAACCTCTGGCAAGACCTACCTCGTTTATAACGCCTGTTATTGACGGCGAGATAACAAATTATTTTGAATGGCTTTCGTCAGGCAGAATTGAAATTGAAGAAGGCGGCGCTGCAATGCACAGGGAGAGAAAAGGCGGAGGCATCATAAGTTCTATAAACTACGGTTTTGACATCAAGACATTATTTTTTAGATTTGATTTTGCAAAGGGCATTGCGCTGTCTGATATAAAATGGGGTTTTACAATAGACTTTATCCATCCAAAAAATTATAAGGCAGAGGTTGACATAAATGGTCTGAATATTACTATGGCGTCTATACTGGGAAAAGATGCAAAAGGCGACTGGGTTATAAAGGCAGATATTGAAAATATAGCAGTAAAGGATGTTGTGGAACTTGCAATTCCGTTTAAAAACTTAAGTTTAAAAAGCGGCGATGAGATGAGATTTTTCATAACAATAATCGGAGAGGGGCTGCCGCCTGAGAGATGGCCTAGAAGGGGCTATATAATAGAGAATATTCCTGACAAGGATTTTGAATTGTATAATTGGAGGGTGTGATGAAACCGTTGAAAATGCCTCAACGGTTTTGATTACACAGATGCATCTGCGTAATCTTGATTTTTTGCGGCAACTCAAAAAGAGGAGATGATTTTTACTTACCGATGATTATAGCGCTTATCTCGTTGAGTACTTCTTTTATAGAAGGCATAATTGATTCATCTATGCGGTCTGGAGTGTGTTTATGATGCGGGAAAGAAGGGATTTCATGGTAATGAGGGGCGTTATCATAACGGAAAAGCATCTGCCCATATTTATCCATGTAATGAAACCTGTATTTATCTGTCTTGACAGCGCTGGATATTTCGCCTGCAAATATTGCAATCTCAAGGACTGATGAGTCTATAAAAACGACATTGCCCTTAACATAGACCGTTTTGCTATCGGGGCCAAAATGTTTTTGGATGTTGGAGGAAAGGATGATTGGGGTT
The DNA here is from genome assembly GCA_016234925.1 of Deltaproteobacteria bacterium. GTDB lineage: Bacteria > Desulfobacterota > GWC2-55-46 > UBA9637 > GWC2-42-11 > JACRNI01. Next base: position 14,274 of record JACRNI010000065.1, read on the forward strand.
GAGGAAAGGACTTTTTCGATAGATTCAATGAATTTTGGAATCATTGGACGGCTGTGCTTATGGCAGACTGGGCTTTTTGCCATTGGGCAAAAAGTTTTGCAAATGCATACCAGTCAAAATAGTCCGCTTCATCCCCCATTCGGCCTGCCTCAAACCTCTTCAAAAAGGTTTGGGTGGAGAGGTGATATTTTTGTTCAAACTCCTTCAACATCTTTTTGTAAAAGGATGCGGCATTTGAACAAAGGATGTATTCGCGCTTTAAGGATGTCTTAATTTCGTTGGTAAGTTGCATATACAATATATAAATCAGGGCGCCGAATAAGTCAAGGTATTATAAAAGTTTGCACTGGCTTATGATGTAATGGTTTCGGTGTGAGGCCTGCCCCTGAATGTATCTATCAGGGGACACACCGAAACATCTAAAGAGATACAATATAATTTATAGTAAAGTTATGCTTGCCGCATTTAAACAAACATCCTTGGTGTAAGGAGTCCGCTGGATAAGTAATGTGACCTGTCATTTTTTTTCAGCCATTATTTTTCTCTTGCAATAAACTATTCTAGTATGTTAGATTTTTTTAATAAGTGGGCTTCAAGCCCGCTTTTTTATTTGAGGGCATTGGTAAAAATGATGTCTGGTATGTAAAATGGAAGATATAATTTCCAGTATTAAAGAACTTGCTGCCCCGATACTTGCTGACAATAACATTGAACTTGTTGATATTGAATACAAGGTGGAAATGGGTCGGCGGGTTTTGAGGTTTTTTATAGATAAAGAGGGCGGCATTACACTTGGTGACTGCGAAAGGGTCAGCAGGGAAGTAAGCGCAATCCTTGATGTAAAGGATATTATGCCTCATAGTTACAGCCTTGAGGTGTCATCCCCGGGCATTGACAGGCCTCTTACAAAGAAAGATGATTTTATAAGGTATAAAAACAAAAAGGCGCGTATAAAGACAAAGACGCCTATACAAGGCAGAAGGAATTTCAGCATTGTGATTGAGGGCGTCAAGGATGAAGATGTAGTTGTAAGGGATAGTGAAAACAGGATATTGGAAATCCCTATTGAAAATATTGAGAAGGCAAGGTTGGAGATAGTTTAATGAGTTGAGGAGTTTAAGAGTTGAGGAGTTTTTGCTTTTACTCCTAAACTGTATTTGTATTTACTCCATAACTCTCTAACTCATTGGAGGAGGTTTTTAATGGGCTTAAATTTAAATAATGTTCTGGAGCAGATGGGCAAGGATAAAGGACTTGATAAAAAAATCCTGATAGATGCCATAGAATCTGCGCTGTTAACTGCCGCAAGGAAAAGATACGGCATTCATAAAGAGATAGAGGCGCATTTCAATGAAGAGATGGGGGAGATAGAGATATTCCAGTTCAAGACAGTTGCGGAGAATGTTTCTGACGCGGATGTTGAGGTATCGCTTGCGGAGGCATTGGGACTTGACCCTGATGTCGCTGTCGGGGACAGTCTTGGCATTAAACTTGACATAAGCGATTTTGGAAGGATTGCGGCGCAGACAGCAAAGCAGATAATTACACAGAAGGTTCGGGATGCGGAAAAGGATGTTGTATATAATGAATATGTAAACAGAAAGGGCGATATTGTTACAGGCATTGTTCAGAGATTTGAGCGGGGCGACCTTATCATTGACCTCGGCAGGACAGAGGCAATCCTTACAAAAAAGGAACAGGGCAGGGGAGAGGGGTATCGTCAGGGCGATAGAATAAGGGCGCTGATTATTGATGTTAAAAAGGCTGCAAAAGGTCCTTCGGTTGTTCTTTCCAGAACCAGTCCTGATTTTGTAGTAAAACTTTTCAAAGACGAGGTGCCGGAGATGTACGAGGGGATTATAGAAGTAAAAAATGTGGCGAGGGAGCCGGGAGACAGGACAAAGATTGCGGTATATTCAAGAGACGGCGATGTTGACCCTGTCGGCGCATGTGTCGGCATAAAAGGCTCAAGGGTTCAGACAGTTGTTCAGGAATTAAAGGGTGAAAAGATAGATATTGTGCCGTGGTCAAATGACCATGTTAAATTTATATGCAGCGCGCTTGCGCCTGCGCAGGTATCAAGGGTATTGGAAGATGATGCAAACCATTCAATGGAGGTTGTAGTCGCTGACGACCAACTCTCGCTTGCCATAGGCAAGAGGGGGCAGAATGTCCGTCTGGCTGCCAAACTTACAGGATGGAAACTTGATATAAGAAGCGAGTCAGAGGCAAAAAAGATACATAAGGAAGAAACAGAGGACATATTTGCCAAAGAAGAGCCGCCTGCAGCAGAAGAAGGTGTTGAGGATGCGGCTGCTTTAAGCGGCGGCGCAGATGTAGGCGTTTTAGAAGGTGTTGGAGAAAAAACAGAAATGCTGCTGAAGGAAGCAGGTTTTAAAACTGTTGGAGACATATTGAATGCAACGATTGATTCACTTTCAAATATAGAGGGCATAGGTGTTAAAAAGGCTGAAAAGATTATTGACAGCGCAAAGAAGCATGTGAAAGGATAAATAAGTAGCCGCACCCTTTACGGGTGCGTCAAACGCAGGCATAAAGCCTGCGGCTACCTACTCTAACAAAAAAAAGGAAAAATGATGTCTGATAAAGAAAAAGATACAAAAGGTAAAAATGTAGAGGAAAAAAGGGTTAAGCCGACTGTTATTAGGAGACGCGCTGCAAAGCCTGAACCTCAAGTTATTGAAGAGACGGCTGCGCCGGTTTCGCCGGTCTCATTGGCGCTAGAAGAGACAAAACCTGCGGCTAAAGAGACTGCAGAAAAGCCCCAGAGAGATGTAAAGAGAGGTGTAAAAGGCGCTAAAAAAGTAGAAAAGGCAAAACCTGCTGAAGAGGCGGTTATTAAGACGGAAGAGATAATGCCTGTCCCTGCTGTTGTCAGACCTCAAGAAGTAATTCAACCCCCTCTTGAGGAGATAGAAAAGAAAAAAGAGATTAAGGAAATAAAAATAGCGCCGTCTGAAAAACCTGCCAGAAAAAAGGCTGTTGTGCAAAAGCAGGTATTCAGGAGAGAAAAGGCATTTGAGGCAAAGGACAGGATATCAAGGATCCCTGTGCCTGTTATAAAAAGGCCGCTTGAAACAACAAAGATTACTGTCCCAAAAGATTCAAAAAAGGTTATAAAGGTAGCGGATGCGATTAGCATAGGCGATTTTTCACAGAGGCTTGGCGTAAAGGCTGGAGATATTATAAGAAAACTCATGGATATGGGCACGATGGTAACGATAAACCAGTTTATAGATATTGATACTGCAACCATTATTGCTACGAATTTCGGATATGAGGTTGAAAATGTAGCATTGCAGGAAGATGAACTTTTAAGCGAGGCGTCTCCTTCAGCCGGAGAATTAAAGATAAGGCCGCCTGTTGTGACTGTTATGGGTCATGTTGACCACGGCAAGACATCTTTGCTTGACGCTGTTAGAAAGACGAATGTCGCCGCAGGCGAGGCAGGAGGCATTACGCAGCACATAGGCGCATATCATGTCCATCTTGAAAAGGGCGATGTTACATTCCTTGACACGCCGGGACATGAGGCATTTACATCCATGAGGGCAAGAGGCGCAAAGGTTACTGATATAGTTGTGCTTGTTGTCGCTGCTGATGACGGCGTGATGCCTCAGACAATAGAGGCAATCAATCATGCCAAAGCGGCAAATGTTCCGATAATAGTTGCAATAAATAAAATAGACCTTCCCGGCGCTGACCCGATGAGGGTAAAACAAGCGCTTATGCAGTATGGGCTTGTTCCAGAGGATTTGGGCGGAGACACGATTTTTTGCGAGGTTTCTGCAAAAAAAGGAATTGGCGTGAAGGAACTCCTTGAACTTATACTTTTGCAGACAGAGGTTCTAGAATTAAAGGCAGATGCAAAGGGACATGCCAGAGGCGCAATAGTTGAGGCAAAACTTGACAAGGGCAGAGGTCCGGTTTCAACAGTGCTTGTGCAGGACGGGACTTTAAAGGTAGGAGACGCCTTTGTTGCAGGTATGCACTGCGGAAGGGTCAGGGCAATGATAAGCGACTGGGGCAAGAGGGTGGAAGAGGCTGGGCCGTCAATGCCTGTAGAGGTGCTTGGCGCTTCAGGCGCGCCGGAGGCGGGAGATACCTTTATAGTAGTAAAGGATGAGACAACTGCCAAGCAGATAGCAGGCATTAGGCAAAGAAAGGCAAGAGAGGCGGAATTAAAGAAGACAAGCAAGATCAGCCTTGAGGAACTTTATAATAAGATAAAACTCGGCGAGGTAAAAGAACTCGGCTTAATTATAAAGGGTGATGTTCAGGGGTCTGTTGAGGCTGTTGCAGAATCCCTTAAAAAACTGCCCACAGATGCAATAAAGATAAGGGTTATGCACAATGCGGTCGGCGGGATAAATGAAGGTGATGTAATGCTTGCCTCCGCATCAAATGCAATAATAATAGGTTTTAATGTCCGACCCGAACCAAAGACGCAGGCGCTTGCGGAAAAGGAAGGCGTTGATATAAGGCTTTACAGCATAATCTATGATGTGACAGATGATATAAGGAAGGCAATGGAGGGTATGCTTGCCCCGACACTTAAAGAGCAGATACTCGGCAGGGTTGATGTGAGAGAGGTTTTTCATGTCAGCAAGGTCGGCAATGTTGCGGGCTGTTATGTTACAAACGGGAAGATTTTGAGGGGCGTCCATGTAAGACTCATCAGGGATAATGTGGTTATATACGACGGCAAACTTTCATCCCTAAAGAGATTCAAAGACGATGTTAAAGAGGTTGCAGCAGGTTATGAGTGCGGCATAAGCATAGACGGCTACAATGACATAAAGGTTGGAGATGTTATAGAGGCGTATATGATGGAAGAGGTGGCAGGAAAACTATGAGTTTAGGAGTTGAGGAGTTAGGGAGTTGAGGAGTTAAGGAGTTTTTGTTTTTACTCTTAAACTGTATTTGTATTTACTCCTTAACTCTTTAACTGTTTTTATGGTAGTCGGCATCTGTCAAATAGATTTGCTAATCCATAATAACCAATCCCTGAAAGATAAGAGGAAGGTCTTAAAAAGCATCATTGAAAGGACAAAGAATATCTTCAATGTTTCTATTGCTGAGATTGGCGATAATGATGTCTGGCAGAGGTCGCAGATAGGTTTTTGCACGATTGGAAATGACGCCGGTCATGTAAATTCTATCCTTGATAAGACCCTAAACTTTATAGAAGGTCTTCACCTTGCCGATATAATAGACCACAGGATAGAGATAGTGAATTATTAAAGAAAGGGTTCTAGGGGTCTAGGATTCAGGGGTTCTAGTGAAAATACACTTGAACCCTTGCCCCCTTGAATCCTTGAACCCTTCATTTATGACTTACAAACGTTCAGACAGGATAGCAGATGTTATTAAGGAAGAAATATCCACCATGCTTGTAATGGCTGAGATAAAGGATCCAAGGATAGGTTTTGTAACCATTACAAAGGTGGCGCTGTCAGATGACTTGAGGTCTGCAAAGGTATTTTTTAGCGTTATGGGCACAGAGGAAGAAAGAGAGAATTCCAGATTAGGTCTGCAAAGCGCAAGCGGCTACATAAGACATGCGCTTATAAAAAGGCTTAAATTAAAACGCACCCCTGAAATAATATTCAAGTATGATGATTCAATAGAGTATTCAAGCCACATAAATGAGATATTGAAAGGATTAAAAAGCAGTGAACAGTGACAGGGTTTAGTGTCAGTAAAAAGATAAAAAACCATTCACTGACACTAACCACTGACACGGATAACTGAATTGCTATGGACAACCGCTTTGACAAGGTCATTGATGAGATAAGGAAAAATAAAAATTTTCTTGTTTCATCTCATGTGAACCCTGAAGGCGATGCAGTCGGCTCTGCATTGGCAATGGGGCTTGGTTTAAAAGAACTTGGGAAAAGCGCAAAGGTTTTTTTGCATGATAATGTCCCGGAGGTTTTTAAATTTTTGCCGGGCGCCGAAGATGTTGTCCATAACATCGGCAACAATGAAATATTTGATATTACAATAGTTGTTGACTGCGGGCAGATGGACAGGCTTGGCGAGAATTTTAAAAAGGCAAAAGGGCATGGGAAGATTATAAATATTGACCACCATGCGACAAACGATGCATTCGGCCATATAAATGTAATCACGCCGGATGCGTCTGCCGCAGGCGAGATGGTTTATGACCTCTTGAATGAAATGGATGTGAAAATCACAAAGGATATTGCCGTGAATATCTATGCAGCGGTTATGACTGACACAGGTTCGTTTAGGTATTCAGGCACAACCCCGCACTCGCTTGAGGTGGCGGCAGAGATGCTCAGGCTGGGCGTTAATCCATGGGACATTTCCCAGAGGGTATATGAGAGTTATCCTGCAAAGAGGTTTAAACTGCTCGGCATGGTTTTAAATACATTGGAGTTGACGCAAGACAACAAGATTGCAATGCTTGTTGTTACGCTTGATATGTTGAAAAAAACAGATGCTGACAAGGAAATTGCAGACGGCTTTGTAAATTATGCAAGAAGTATAAGCGGTGTCGAGGTCGGCATATTATTTAGAGAGGCAAAACCCGGCGAATATAAAATCAGTTTTAGGTCAAGGGGAAATGTTGATGTTGCAGAGGTGGGGCTTATATTTGGAGGAGGCGGGCATAAAAATGCCGCTGGCTGCAATGTTAAAGGCGCACTGGAAGAGGTGAAAAATAAGATTTTGTCTGCAACAATGGAAAAGATAGGGAAGGATTCTAGGATTCAAGGATTCTAGGGTTCAAGAAAGTTTTAGGATTTTACTTGACCACTCGAA
>JACRNI010000066.1 GCA_016234925.1 Deltaproteobacteria bacterium
AATACGCCAAACACTAAAGGCGGTGAATAACCAATTGAATGCCACCTCACAATAATTGATATTGCCTGCGAAATCAGACCTATTATTAAAATTCTATTGTATAAACCTGCAAACCTGCTTAACAGCAAACAGGCAAATGCAGATAAATACGCTGATATGCCAGACCAGAAAAATATAGATTCAATTAAAATCATTTAATGCCTGCCAATGTTTTTATTTTATTCTCAAGACTGTTTTGCAGATACTCTGCAAAACAACAAACCAAAACATATTCACCTTGTTTTTTAATCAAGATTTCCTGCCTGTAAAAAAGCAGTCTCTGGGTAATTCCGATGCATATCAAGATAAAACCAAGGAATACAATCCTTGCACCAGGGTCTCTTACAACATTGAACTGCGCCCAATATTCTGGCATTGAAAATGATATTTTGTAACCCTCAATATCCATCCATTCATTAGGTTTTAGCGGTCTTTCAACAATTGTAAATTTATTCCTTATAACCTTAACATAATACAATGGATTTTTCGGATAAAATGTCTTTGTCCAATATCTGCCGTCTTTAAATACAAAATCAGGATAAACCTTTACAAATACCTCATAGGGCGTATCTATAATATAAAAACTGTCCTCGCTTTCAGGAGAAAATATATTCAGTTTTGCCAGACGCTTCTCATGAAGATAGCCGTCTCTTCCAGCAACATGATAGGTAAATGCATAGCCCATTCCAGCAAGTTTTATGTATGTTGAACCGAATCTCTGTGGTGTATTTATCTCTACATAACCTTCGCCTTGAGGTATGTCCGCAGGGTATCTTATGAATGCCTGAAACCTTGTAAATAACTGCATGCCTTTCCAAAAATCAGCCTCAATCTTATCAACTGCAAATGAGATTATCGGCATCCTTGAGGGGTCATTTATCTCAATACTCGCATATTCATTCGGCATGCCCCAGAATGTCTCTCCTTTCGCAAGCGGCGGTGTTGTGCCTACAAACCTTGTATTCACTGTTAAAACAACACCAATAAGCATTGAGAGAAGGCTTAAGTGAAATAACACTGTGCCGATATATGCAAACCTGTTTTTTATAAAATAGGTTTCGCATTCGTTTTTTTCAGCAATCTTGAAACCTTTATTTTTTAAGATGTTTGAAATCTCATCTACTGATAGGTTGGAAACAAAACCCTGAACCTGAACCTCTTTTATCCTTAAATTTTTAATCCTGTATATTAGTGTTGGAATCCATCTATATATGCAGAGTGTCAGATTTACAAAGAATAGAAAATATATGAGGTAGAACGGATATGTGTTTGAGATATTTTTTGCATTCTGAGGCGATGCGATTAAGGAAAAAGCAAATAGGATTACATAATAGATTGATGTTGCTGTAAGAAGGAATATCACCATCCTCCTTGAGCCAAGAAAATCCCAGACTTTGTTAAACAGACTGTCTTTTTGATTCAAAACCTATAATCCTCCACTTATTTTCTATTTTTTTAATCTGATATGTAACATGATATGTTTCATCTTTTATGACTTCCGCTCTTATGCCTCCATTGCTTGAATTTTTGTTTATAAATCCAATTGACCAGTCCTCTTTTGTCCTGACAATAAAGACATCTCCTGACACGCTCATATTTAAGAATTTGATATTATTCAACCTTGGCTTAAATTCAGGTGTATTCATTCTGGCAAAAAAGATTTCATTAACAGTAAATTGCTTAAATCCCTTTTCCATATTCTGCACAAGATTGCCGTCGCCCCTTTCATATGCCTCAACAAGACTGTTGTTGTGGTTCACTATAATATCCTTTAATTCATTGGCGATTTCCGGAAGCGGCTGCTGGATGCCTTCAATCGGCGTTTTCTTTAAAAAAGCCACTAGATGAGCAAAAGGACTCATTCCTTCTTCAACATATATAATGCCAAAAAATACAGCAAGGGCTATGCCTAATATTTTAAGAAAGTTTTTCATTTTTATTATTGCGTGATTGTATGGATTTAATCAGTGTAATCTTCCTTTATAATCTGTGTAATCATGTTATTTCTTTTTTGCATCCTTTGCAAATTCAGCCCTGTTCACAAGCCATATGCCCTTTTCATTTATTATATGATAAATCATGTTGTATTCAATATCCTTCCATGGTCTAACCTCTTTTTTTGAGCCAAGCATAAGGTGTCTGAAACGCCATTTTTCTTTTGTCTCAACATCCATCTCATTATTTTTTTTCTTATCAATCTTTCCAAATTCTATTGATTTGATTTCTGCCTCCATAAATAGATTTTTGCCCTTAAAATCTGTAACCGCAACTTCAACATGACCAATCTCTCTTGGACTTGCAACACCAAACAGATAATCTGTTTTTAAATCCCTGTAAACATCAATCAAAGTTTTATTGTATTTCCTGACAGCATTTTTAACAATCTCAATGTCTCTGTCATAAGTACATCCATAAAGGACAGTGAATAGTGAACAGTGAAAAATAAATAAAAAAAACCAAAATAACCTTTTTGACTTTTGACTTTTGACTTTTGAATTTGTATCATTTTGCATACGGATTTTCATGTCTAATCTCACGGAATGCCCTCCCCATTGATAATTGAATTATTGCTGATGTAAGATGAGTCTTTGGAAAACCTTTAAATGAAAGACTCCACAGCCTTTTTAATATCCTATCCCATGTAAAAACCTCTGCCCTCAGCCACTGAAGCGCTGCCTCCCTGTTCTTTACAGACATCCTTGGGTCATCATGCAAAAACACTGCCCTGTTGCCGTTATAAAACTCCCAGCCCATCTCCGGAATAAGATAGGGTTTATACATATCATATAAATCTGTGCCTGGAAACGGCGTTGTCATCATCGGATGAGGAAGCACATCAAGTTCATCACATAAATCAAGCAGCCTTTTGTAATCATCAGGCGTGTCTTGTCTTCCGCCCACCATTATAAAAAGCATCACATCAATGCCGTGGTCCTTGATTTTTTTTATTGCATCCCGCCTGTTTTTACCTTGCTTGTTCCTTGCATTATATTCATCAAGACTTCGTTCATTATCTGTTTCCCATCCTACCATAACATATACAAGCCCGCTTTTTTTAGCCCATCTTAAAAGTTCATCTCCTCTTTTATGCTGGATTGTCAAAAGGTCGCCTGACCCAAACCATGTCTTGCCTTTTGCGCTTTTTGAAAGTTCTCTATACAATTCTATATAAAGTTCTATTGAGCGGTCAATGCCGGCGCCCCATACATTGTCATCAACATTCCAGAATGAATTATACGGACTTCCGACTATCTCTTCGACAACCTCATTTATTGGCCTGTGCCTTACTGTGCCGCCAAAGAATTTATGAACACAGCAAAACGTGCATTTGAATGGACAACCCCTTGCAGTAAAAAAAGAACCCATCCTGTATTTATTTTTTAAAAGCCCTTTTGCAGGTTTTGGCAGATTTTCAAGAGATAATCTTTCACCTTTATAAAATGGCTTTAGATTATTATTCTTAGCATCCTTTAAAACCTCATCCCACACGCTCTCCGCCTCGCCTATGACAATGCTGTCAGCATGTTCCTTGCCTTCATCCGGCAGGACTGTAACATGCATACCTCCAAGTATTACCTTTTTGCCCATCTGTCTAATAATATCGGCATTTTCATAAACCCATTTTGACTGCGGAGTTAAAACAGTAAAACAGACAACATCTGTCTTAATCTCTTCTGGCTTAAAACCCTCTCTATTTGCATCAATTAGTTCAATTTCAATATCGGGATGATATTTTAATGTAAGTCCTGCAAGATATTCTAAAACAGGCGGCGCAATCGGCAGCCCTTCGCTCATCTTAACCTCGTCCAGTGATGACACAATTTTATTTTCCAGTATATTTTCCCCAAATGGCGGGGATACAATAATAATCTTCATATCTTTAACACAACCGCCTTTTCAAATCATCAAAGTCTCCAAAAATCACTCCTTTTTTGCCGCCCAATACATTATCAGCATATTCTTTAAATGCCCGTTTGTGCGCCCATTGCACCATCAGAGAATTAAAATGAGCCATTGGAAAACCTTTTAAAGAGATTTTAGTAATACATTTTAAAATCCTTTGCCATGTAAAAAGTTTATCCCTCAACCAGAGCAGCGCCATCTCTCTGTTTGAAGGTGTCATATCCTTATCACCATGGTAAAAAAGGGCAGTATTGCCGTCAAACCTGTCCCATCCCATGTTTGGCACTAAATACTCCCTATATTGTTCATAGAGTTCTGTGCCTGGAAATGGTGTAAGCATTACAGGATGTGCAGAAACATTTAATTTATCACATAACTCCAATATCTTTTTATATTCGTCCAAGTCTTCACTGCGGCTGCCGACCATAATAAACATCATTACATCTATGCCGTAACCCCTAATCTTTTTGATTGCATCTACCCTGTTTTTACCCTGTTTTGTCTTTGCATTATATTCTTCAAGACTTGCAGGGTTATCAGATTCCCAACCCACCATAACAGTTGTAAGTCCTGATTTATTTGCCCATTTTAAAAGTTCATCGCCTTTTTTATGCTGTGGGCTTAACAAATCACCCTGCCCAAACCACCATTTGCCTTTAACATTCTTTGACAGTTCCTTATAAAGTTCTATTGAGCGGTTTATATTTATACCCCAGATATTATCATCTATATTCATCAGCATCCTCTTTGGACTTGCTGCCACATCATGGACAACCTCTGCAATAGGCCTGTGCCTCATTGTATCACCAAAAAATTTCCTAACAGAACAGAATGTGCATTTATATGGGCAGCCTCTTGCTGTAAAGAATGAATCAAAACGATATGATGACTTTAAAAGCCCTGTATCTCTTTTGACAAAACCATCTAGAGAAAGTCTCTCACCTTTATAAAACGGCAAAAGTTTATTATCTTCAGCATCTTTTAAAACACTCTGCCATACACTCTCAGCCTCGCCTATTACTATTGAATCTGCATGCTGTTTGCCTTCCTCCGGCAGGACTGTTACATGCATACCGCCTATTATAACTTTTATACCCTTTTTTCTAATCTCATCTGCCTTTGCATAAACCCATAATGCCTGAGGGGTCAATGTTGAGAATGCAACAACATCGGCATTTATTTTCTCAACGCAAAAATCCTCTTTATTTGCATCTATGAGTTCAATTTTAATATCAGGTCTTATATTTTGTGTAAGTATTGCAAGATATTCAAGGATAGGAGGCGCCATCTGCATACTGTCACTCTTTGTCCCTCCTTTGCCAAAAGGGGGTGAGATTATTGTTAGTTTCATATGAAATTATTATAAAAAAACTAAAGTGTATGTGTATGAATTGAACCAAAAAAGCCAATCCCAAAAAATGCTATAAATACGCTTATAATTGACAGCAGCGCAAGCCATGCCGCCTTTCGCCCTTTCCATCCAAGTGTAACCCTTAAATGCATGTTAATCCCGTATATGAGCCACATTATTAAAGACCATGTTTCCATCGGGTCCCATCCCCAGTATCTTCCCCACAGACCATTTGCCCAGATAGCGCCGGCGCCAATTTCAACTGTCAGTGTTATAAAACCAAAAAATATGAACCTGAATATAAGGTCATCAAGGACTTCAAGTGAGGGGAACCAGCCCGACATTACATTCGCCCTTTGTTTAGCCGCATCTTTTAAAATGTAGATAATTGCAATTCCGCCTGCAATCATTACTGAACCAAAACCAAACCATGCAAATGTCACATGAACCCAGAGCCAGTTGCTTTGAAAAGGCGGCGGCAAAGGTCCTACAGACGGCTTTGCCATAACACCATTTCCCATAACAAAAAGTATTATTGGTGTTAAGATAGCGGCAACAGCGCCAATCTTACTGCTCCATCTTTTTATTGCAAACACTGATACAGATATAAACCATGAAGCAGTAAGGGAATTTTCATACTGGCCATAAACAGGCGGATGCCATGTGATGAGCCATCTTGATATGAATGAAATGGTGTGGAAACCGAATGAAACAATAAAGATATAAAAACCAAAATCAACCCATTTATCTCTTTTAAAGATTAAACCTGCAAGAGATACCAGAAAACTTACAGAATAACCTGCAATGGCAAGCCATAAAAAAATCCCGTCAATGTTATTCATTTATTGCCTAATCCCAATTCTTCCCTTATCTTTTTAACCTTCTTATGTAGTTTTACCCAGCCTATGATGCCGTAAACAACAAAGAATAATATTATCAGATGTTTGACAATTATCGCAGGAACCTGCTCTGCGCCGACTGCATTCGCCCATTCAAAATCCTTGTATGTAAATGTCCTTACAATGCCTGCCATAAATATAAAGATAAGCGTGCCTCCTATTACATGGGACATCTTTTTATAGATATTGGAGAAGTATAATTTTACATCCCTGCTCTGATTATTCTCAATCTCCTTTGTCATAAAAACCATAAATAGAACTGCGATTATGAGCATTGCAGATGCAACATCGTGAAAATAATTATTCATCATTACAAGAATGCCAATCATTTATTTTCCTTTTTATCTTCCTTTGCCTTAGCCTTGCCGAATTCCTTTAAATTCTTTGCAAGTTCTTTGAGTCTTTTTGAAACAAGATAATTTATAGTCCCTTCCGGATATCTACCGTCAGGCTGTTTTCCCCCGGCAGGGACACCTGTTAAAACCTCAATCCCTTCCTCAACATTTTTTACAGCATATATATAAAATTTGCCTGCCTTTACAGCATCAATAACATCCTTTTTCAGCATCAAGTGTTTTAGATTCTTCTCAGGCATCAATACTCCCTGATTTCCTGTAAGCCCTTTTGCGCTGCATACATCAAAAAATCCTTCTATCTTTTCATTAACCCCGCCAATCGGCTGAACCTCGCCCATCTGGTTCATAGAGCCTGTTACAGCAATGCCCTGCTTGATTGGAACGCCAGAAATGCTTGACAAAAGCGCATATAATTCAGTTGACGCTGCGCTGTCGCCTTCAACCTCTTCATAAGACTGCTCAAAACAAATGGATGCTGAAAGATTTATCGGCGTCTCCTGTCCGTATTTCTCGCCAAGATAGCCTGTTAATATCATCATTCCCTTATTATGAATCCTGCCGCTCATCTTTACCTCTCTCTCAATATTTACCACGCCGCTGTCGCCCATATATGTCTTTGCAGTAATCCTTGAAGGCTTGCCGAATGCATAGTCTCCCATACTCAGAACTGCAATGCCGTTGACCTGACCAACTGCCTTGCCGTCTGCATCAACCATCAAAGTCCCTTCTGTTATAAGTTCCCTGAGCCGCTCTTCAATCCTGCTGCTTCTGTAAACCTTTTCCTTTATCGCCTTTTCAACATCATGGCCTGTTACATGCCCGTTCTTGCCTGCCCAGAAACTCGCCTCTCTTATAATATCCGTAACCTCGCTGAATTGCGCGGATAATTTTCCCTGATCATCAGCAAGCCTGCATCCATATTCTACAATCCTTGCGGCGCCTGTAGAATCAAAAGGCTTCAGACCTTCTTCCTTGCACCTCGTTGCAATGAACAGCGCATACTTGTCAATATTCTCCTTGTTCCTCGGCATCTTGCTGTCAAAATCTGCCTTTACTTTGAAATATTTTTTATATTCATCATCCAGATTATATAAGAGGTAATAAAGAAACGGACTGCCGACAAGTATAATCTTTATATTGAGCGGTATCGCCTCGGGCTTTAATGCTGATGTTGTAATAAGCCTGTACTGTTCCCAGACATCCTCTATCTTAACCTCTTTATTCTTGATTGCCCTCTTTAATGAATCATAAGAAAATATGTTTCGAAGCAAATCAAGCGCATTCACAACAAGATACCCGCCGTTCGCCTTCTGGATTGAGCCTGCCTTTATCATTGTAAAATCAGTTGATGCAATGCCGTATTGAACCCTATATTCAATCCTTCCAAATAGATTATAGTATGTGGGATTTGTCTCTATGACAACAGGCGCGCCTTTTGTGTCTTTATTATTTACGATTAGATTGACTGCATACCTTTCAAATGTCGGCTCAGACTTTGGAAGTTTTAAACCGGGGATTGCAAGGGGAAACTCTTCTTTTGGCCTGAAATCATCAGAACGTTCCAAAACATCCTCTTTAACATCATTAAGATAATCTATTACTTGAGTAAATGCCTTGTATTTTTCAAGGAGTTCATTTATAAGCGGATTCACAACATACTGCACAACCTCTCTGTCAAGGGCATTGATTCTGTCCTTTGTCTCCTTTTCAATTTGCCTTGCCTCTCGTATTGTATCGGCAAGTTTATCCTGCAATATTTTACTATCCGCATCTATCCTCTGTTTTTCCTGCTTTGATAATGCGTCAAATTCATCCTGCTTTATTGCCTTGCCGTCTTTTGCAGGCGCAACTGAAAGACCGCTTGCAGTCTTTTTAAGCACAAACCCCTTTTCCTGAGCCTTTTGCTCAAGCCTGTAAAAAAGCGCCTTTGTCCTTTCCTGCTGGCCGTCTAAGATTTCATCCCTGTGCCTTTCATAGTCCTTGCTCTCAAATACCTTTGGAATATCCCTTCTAAGCGCCTCTACAAGTTCCTCCATATCCCCTTTTAATTCAATGCCTGAACCAGCAGGCAGGTTTAATGCAAAGGGTCTGTCAGGATCTAAAAAATTATACACATAAAACCAGTCATCAGGGATCTTTTCATTCTTTGCCTTTTTTTCAAGGAGACTCTTAACAGTTGTAGTCTTTCCTGTCCCGCCTTCTCCAAGCACATAGATATTAAAGCCGTGGCTCGCAAGCCCCAGTCCAAAATCCATTGCCTTGAGCGCCCTTTCCTGCCCTATTGTCCCTTCAAGTATCGGAAGTTCGTTTGTTGTTTTAAATGAAAATATTTGCGGGTCGCATGTCCATTTTAGTTTGTCATGCAAAACAGGCTGTATTTTATTAGTCATAGTATCTCCTCATTGATATACACAGCGTCATAAGTAGAACAGCATACAGAGCGTCAGAACAAAGCAGACCAAGGCGCGACAAAGGCGAGGAGTGAGGCGTATTTTAAGCATACGCCGCAACGACGAGCCGAGGAGCAACGCAGGTATGCGAAGTTA
>JACRNI010000067.1 GCA_016234925.1 Deltaproteobacteria bacterium
CAAGATGATTGTCGGCGAGGTTATTGAGGTAAACCCAAAGGCAGAGGATGTGTTTAAAAAACATTTGGGCGAATCTTGCCTGTCTCTGCCGGGTTCAAAGACAGAATCAATAGAATTTCTTGCTGCAATGAATGACTACCACGAAGAACCGCTTGTTACTGACTTAAACAAGGTCTGCAAAAAAGCCCCGCAAAAGACAGGGCATTTCTAATTAAACCCAAATATCAATATTTTGTCCTGATTCTTGCTCTGGTTTTGCTGTCATATAAGGCGCAGGGATTGGGCGCTGCATAAAACCTTCGCCTGAGTTGCCTGAGTATATTGTTGAATATGGATGGCTTGAAATAGCAATGTCATTCGCATTACCATCTTCATATCCAGCAGTGTCTTCAATCTTTGACAGAATGACGCTGTTATTCTCATGTTGAGGCGCAACGATTTTTACTTTCTTTATCTCTATTGACAGTTTTTGATATTCTGCTATGAGTTGATTTTGGTTATTTTCTGCAGAGGGCGTGCTTGGTGGCAGGATAGATATTTTTTCACCCTTAAAATTATCGGAAGTTTCAGTATTTGCTTGCTCGGGCTTGTTATTATTTTTTACAGGGCGGAGGTTCTGATGGATGCTCCTTCTTTGAACCAGTTGATTAGGCGCATCCCTCTGCGGTGTGCTTCCTTCAGGCAGGGGCTGGTTTCTTGATGGCAATGTATTGCCGAGCAAAAAATTCCCCTGTATGATTTCTCCAATGCGGGACACTTTGATACCCCTTCAGGCAATGACTTAATGAGAACTGATTATAGCAGATTTTAAAGGATTTGGTATGAAAATTTATAGGTAAGATTTTTTAACCATAGGTATTAAGTATTTTTTTTATGATATTTGTTGTTGACCTTCCTTTTACAAGTTTTATCCTTGCAACCCTGCCGCCTTTTGCCTTGACAACATCAGCGCCGACAATCTCGTGGCCTTTCCAATCCGCACCTTTTACAAGAACATCAGGCTGGACAGATTTTATAAGATTGTAAGGCGTTGATTCATTGAAGATGACAACATAGTCAACAAATTCTAATGCAGACAGCACCTCTGCCCTTTCTCTCTGCGGGACAATCGGACGGCCGTCATCTTTTATCTTTTTAACAGACGAATCGCTGTTAAGTCCCACCACAAGCACATCACCAAGTTTTTTCGCCTTTGATAAATACCGCACATGCCCTGCATGGATGATATCAAAACAGCCGTTTGTAAAGACAATCCTTTTGCCTTTTTTCTTAAGATGTTAAGGCTGGTTTTAAGTTTTGGAAGTGTGAGTAGTTTTTTGTTCAAAGGTTAATCCTTTAGTGTCTATCTATACTTTTGACTTTTGAATGTATTAGCATCCGAAACGGAAAACCTTGATTGGGGAAAGATTCTGGTCTTAATTCGGATTCCCCAAATTTGTCAGATAAACAAAGAAAAAAGCCAACCTTGAAAACTTTAGAGTAAAATCTCATTTTCTCTATATTCCCAAATATTAAGCGTTTTGCTTGCTCTAATGTATATTTTTGTTCTCTGAAAAAAGATTTGATTTCTATTACCGCTTGATACTGAAATTGAGCATCAGGTTTTAAAATTTCATTTGCTATAGTTATATATCTGTCTTGCCAAAGCGCATAATCATTTTCAAACGGGTCAATATCTTTAATTTTTTGCAAGAAATATGTTCTCAATTCAGTCTCATTTTTAATGTTACAGTTTAAAATCCCTCTATCAAATTCTACACATATGTTATTCCATGCCAATAATATAAGACTATATAGATTAAAATGTTCTCCTATAATTGGGAAAACATCATTTATAATCCAATTAACATTTTCTTTGCACTTCATAGCGGATGCTGTTCCTGTGATTAGACACTTATGAGGTTTAGAAGCATAATGATAGGCTTGCTCAATTTCATAGCCCTCTAAATAAAGCAATATAGTTTCTTCTTGGCCATAAATTTGTTCTAATTTCTTATTTATAGCATTATATTTTTTATTTTCAGCATCTTGAAGTTTAATATATAGTTGTTCTTTTTCTTTCGTGGTCGTATATAATCTATTTCCAGTTATAACTACACCACCACGATTCCCTTTAGGATTGTAAATTTTCCATGTCTGAATATTTGGATATAGTTTTTGTACATAAGTTTCTATAAAGTCAAGATTGAGATTATGAGAATACGAGCATGCCCAACACTTGGCTATGACATTCATAGAAATGTCTTCATCGGTTAAAGGCTCTAGCAAAAGCGACTGACCACATTGGGGGCATTCCCCAACAGGAGAGTAGACATCATTAATTTCTAGACTCATTATCTTTGTTTCAAAACCCTTGCAAGTGTGAGATTGCTTCGGCTTTGCCTCGCAATGACAACTTTCGCTATCTATTTTTTGGTATCAAACAGCCCCTTATATTTTCCATACCCTTCCTTTTCCAAATCCTCTTTTGGTATAAATTTCAGGGCTGCGGAGTTCATGCAGTAGCGTAAGCCTGTTGGTTTTGGACCGTCATTAAAAACATGCCCAAGGTGTGAATCAGCGTTTTTGCTCCTGACCTCTGTTCTAGTTGTGAAAAGGCTTCTATCCTGCTTTTCCAAAATATTATCAGGCTCAAGGGGTTTCGTGAAACTTGGCCAGCCTGTGCCAGAATCAAATTTGTCAATGGAACTAAAGAGCGCCTCGCCTGAAACAATATCAACATATATGCCTTCTTTTTTGTTATCCCAGTATTCGTTTTTGAACGGCGGCTCAGTGCCGTTTTTCTGCGTAACTTTATATTGAAGCGGTGTTAATTTTTTCTTAAGCTCCTCATCAGATGGCTTTTTAAAGCCTTCGTTAGGCGCAGTTCCCTGATTTAAACCTTCAGGCGCATGCTTTTCTTCAATCCCCCATATCTTTTTTATATACTCATCCCGCCCAGAGCCTCTCCTATAATATTTGTATCTTATCGGGTTCTTTTTATAATAGTCCTGATGATAGTCCTCTGCCTTGTAAAATGCCTCAAACTTTAAGATTTTTGTGGCAATTGGTTGAACGTATTTCCCGGATTTGGCAAGTCTTTCCTTTGACATTTCTGCTGTCCGTTTTTGTTCATCATTATGATAAAATATTGCGGACGCATACTGCTGACCCCTGTCAACAAACGAGCCGCCAGCGTCTGTAGGGTCTATCTGCTGCCAGAACACATCCAGAAGTTTTTCATAGTTTACATTGTCAGGGTCATATGCAATCTGTATTGCCTCATAATGTCCTGTTGTGCCGGAAGAGACCTCTTCATAGGTGGGGTTTTGCTTATTACCGCCTGTATATCCTGATGTAACCTCAACAACGCCGTCCAGTTTTTCAAACGGAGGCTCCATGCACCAGAAACATCCTCCTGCAAATGTAGCGGTCTCAAGTTTTTTGTTTTCGTTTTTCATGGGAGCGCTCCCTTTTGGTGTTTCAGCATTTGAGCAGCCTGCTGAAAGGAAAAATAGCAAAATAGATGTTAGAAGTAATTTTTCCATAGGGTTATCCCTGTTAGAACTCAATAACATGCACCAATTCTTCATCAATCTTTTCCAAATCAAGCAAAACCTTTTTTCTTCTCGGCTTGCCATCTGAATTTCTGAAATCAGATTGGAAAGAACCGCACTTTACAAGGGTTTTATCAGTTATCTGGATAAATGAAATTTGTTGCAAGGCAAATTTAACTTTGCGTAATCTTGACCATGCCCCTCTCTTAATCCTTTCTTTTGAATATTTTGATAAACCGCCTTTCAACTGCTCATGCCATTGCTGGAAAGTTCTTTCTTCATCATTGTATTCTACTTTTCCCAATGCCAATATTAATCCGACTTCTCCATACTCTTTTATTGCACTTGATATTGCTTCGCGATCATTTACTATAATTTGGTGGCTGCTTGTATTGATTGCGTGTGCTTTGAAGTCAAAAGGAATTTTATAAAGTCCGTCAAAAGAAACATTTCCATATCTCGGTGTTTGAAATTCAAAAATATCTCTCAAATGTTTTTCACAGAGATATTGGAAATAAAAACCAATCCACTCCATCTGTTTCCAATGAGGGTAATCAGAGACTTTCATTTCTAGGATTGCCTCTTTGCCATTCCACTGAGATGAAACTTTATTTAGATAATTTGAGATTTTTTGACAATCTATTTTTGTGTCCATATTTCGCTGGCTTATCAAAGAGCATCAATGGTTCTGCTTCTTTTTGAGTGTAATCTTTTAGTTCGTCTTTTATTCTGTATACTTTTTTTTCAAGCCGCTCATTGATAAAATCAAAGTATTCTTTAACTATTTCAAATCCGATAAATTGTCTATTAAGCATCTTGCTCACAACTGCTACTTGCCCTGAACCTAAAAAGGGGTCTAAAACCACATCGCCATTTTCACTTGAATATGAAAGAATTTTTTTAATTATTTCCGCTGGTAATTTTGTTGGAGTTTTTACATCGCCATTCCAATATTCTCTATTGATAACCCAAACATCTTCTTTATCTTGATAATGCAGCGAACCCATTTTTTTATCTTTTGCATCTTTATCAAATCTTTCATAAGGAAAAAATTTCCTTTTTTCATCATTTTTGCAAATATAAAGGCAGTGATAGTGCGAGGTTACAAATTTTCTTTTTGTCACAACTCCAAACTGATATTTCCAGATGATATGATTGACTGTAATAAAGCCTAATTCGTCTATTGCATTCAAAATATCTTTGAGATTATTCCATCCAGAAAAAACATACATACTGCCAGATTGTTTTAAAACCCTATAAACCTCTTTCATCCAATGAGTTGTAAATTCATGATATCTTTCTTTAGTGATTTCATTATAACCTTCTAAAACTCTTGATTGCGTCCTGTTATAGTTGCTCCTCTTTGCCTTGAAATCAATGGCAAAAGGAGGGTCTGTTATAACAAGGTCTATTGTGTTGTCGGGGATACCCTTCATTCCCTCTATGCAATCCATATTGTAGATTTTATTAGCCTCTAATTTTTTCATATCCTCTTTTTATCACACCCTGCAAACCCTTGCAAGCGTAAGCACAAATATATCTTTTGCTCCTGATTTTTTCAGAACCTTGCTGCACTCCATAACAGTCGCTCCTGTTGTGTAAACATCATCAACAAGAAGGATGTTTTTATTTTTAAAGACCCTTGCATCTTCAACTGCAAATGAGCCCCTGACATTTTTAAGCCGTTCTTCACCTTTAAGATTTATCTGCGGCTCTGTAAATCTTATTCTTTTAAGGTTTAGATAATCTATTGGGGTATTGTGTTTTTTTGAGATTTCTCTTGCAAGCAAGAGGGATTGATTAAAGCCCCGCTCTTTGAGCCTTCTCTTATGAAGGGGCACAGGGACAATCACATTATAATTATTTAGAGGCAGTCTTTCTGCCATGAGCAAACCAAGCGGCTTTGCAAGGGATGTCTTTGCATTATATTTGAATTTATGGATTGCCTCCAGCAAAACGCCGTTGTATTCAGCAATGCTTCTTGCCATTGCAAATTTAGGTTTTTTCTTTATGCACTCGCCGCACATATGAGGAGAGGATTCTTTTGAAACAAACGGCAGACCGCATATTGTGCAAACAGCGCCTAAAATAAAATTTATGCCTTGTTTGCAGTTTGCGCAGATATAATTATCCGCAGCCCCGCCGCATATATGGCAGGCAGGAGGGATGATGATGTTTAATGCAGATTGCAAAATGCTCTTCAGCATAGGCAAATAATACCACAAAATTATTGCCTTTGCCTTGTCATGTGGTATCATGCCCATTATTTAGGCAGATATGAACATATACGAAAATATAATAGAGAGTTTTGGAGAAGGGATAATCGGGGTTGATGGAGACTTAAAAATCACTGTGTTTAACCAAACAGCAGAGAAGATTACAGGCATATCAAGTTCTGTCGCAGTAGAAAAAACCTTTCTTGATATATTTCAAAAGGACAGATGGTTTTATGAAATGCTTGAAAAGACAATAAAGGACTGCAAGGTGTTTACCGAGCACGAGGGCAGCATCTTTCAGAGATACGGCGGCTCAAAATCTGTTTCTGCGACAACCGCGCCGATATTTGATTCCAACGGGGATATTGCGGGCGCAGTTGCAATTATAAAAGACATATCCCATATCAAG
>JACRNI010000054.1 GCA_016234925.1 Deltaproteobacteria bacterium
AAGAAAAAAGGATTGGGATTTGGTAAAGAAGGCAGTGCAGAGAATCCCGTATGCAAAGAATAGGAGAGATGCAAGAAAGGCATATTGGCTTTTTGCGTATAAATGGCTCAATGCCTATCCCGATGCGGTTAAATGTTTAGAAAGAGATATAGATGATTTGCTGACATTTTTCAATGTTAAAGAAGATCATCTATGGTCAAAGATTAGGACGACCAATGCCATAGAGCGCACCTTTAAGGAGGTAAGACGAAGGACTCGTCCTATAGGGGTGTTTGCCAATAGGGAGAGTGTAGAAAGGATTGTCTTTGCTGTTTTTCACTATTTGAATGTCAACTGGGAGAATAACCCTCTGAATGAATTTACACATAAGGATTGACATTACCAGGGAAACCCAAATCCCGCTTTAGCGGGATTTTAAATCGCCGATAAAGCAGTATTTCAGGATGAATTGACGGTTTAAATCCCGATATGGTTTTTCTATATCGGGATTTGGGTGAAACTTATTCCTTGCCAAAACTATCTAGTTCAGATAAAATCCAAAACGCTTTCAATTAAATCCTGACAAAAAGGAGCATCTAATGTTTGGTATCGGCATCCCAGAACTTATTGTAATACTTGTCATTGCCTTGATAGTATTAGGACCTGAAAAACTGCCTGATATAGCAACAGCGCTAGGCAGGGCATTTGGAGAATTTAAAAAGGCAACAGATGAATTAAAAGGCAGTGTAAAAGAGAGCATGAAGGACATGGATTTAGAGAAGCCTTACACCCCGCCAAAAAAACAGGAGCAAACCATATCTCCGAATATTGGGAATATTGGGGATACTAGTAAAGAGACAAAAAGCATAGAGCCGGCAACTGGTGATAATAAAACAGAGGCGCAAAAAAATACCGGAGGAAACCAAGTTGACAAAGTCTGAAGAAAAACTCTCTTTTACCCACCACCTTGCTGAACTGAGAAAAAGGCTCATTGTATGCTGCATAGCAATCGGCATCGGATTTGGCATATCTTACTACTATTCACAGGAATTATTTACCTTTCTTTCAAGACCACTTTTAGATGCAATGCCGCAGGGTTCTGCATTTCTTGTATTCACAGGCATTATTGAACCATTTTGGACATATCTAAAGATTGCCCTGATAGGCGGCATATTCCTTGCCAGCCCTGTTATCTTTTATCAAATATGGTTATTTATAGCGCCCGGCTTATATGAGACCGAAAAAAAATGGGTTACCCCGATAGTTATATCTGCAACAGTCCTTTTTATAGGAGGGGCGCTATTCGGATATTATGTCGTGTTCCCTGTTGGTTTTAAATATTTTTTAAGTTTCTCTACAGATGCGTTGAAGCCAATGCTTTCAATGAATGAATATTTTTCATTTGTTGCAAAATTCCTCCTTGCATTCGGCGCAGTATTTGAGATGCCTATACTTATTTTTTTCCTCGCAAGGATCGGAATAGTTGATGCAAAAATGCTCTCTCAATATAGAAAATATTCTATTCTCCTTATTTTTATCATTGCGGCAATCCTGACCCCGACACCTGATGTATTCAGCCAATTTCTTATGGCAGCGCCGATGATGGTGCTTTACGAAGTCGGCGTTATACTGGCAAGATTGTTTGGAAAAAAAAGAGAGGTTGAAGTTTAATTATTGGTGGGCCGCCCGGGATTCGAACCCGGTACCCACTGATTAAGAGTCAGTTGCTCTACCAACTGAGCTAGCGGCCCGTTTGATTGACTGGTGGCGGTGCGTGGACTCGAACCACGGACAGAGGGCTTATGAGACCCTTGCTCTACCACCTGAGCTACACCGCCGGAAATCTTGTTAAGGGTTCAAGGGGTCAAGGATTCGAGGCAGCCGCAGGCTTTATGCCTGCGTAATAATCGCAACCTAAAGGTTGCGGCTACCAGAACCCTCGAACCCTTATTTATTTTATATTTAACTTATATGCAACAAGATAACTCTTTACCGCCTTTGATGTCATTGTCGGGCCTTCAACTACTACTATTACTAATTCCTTTTGCCCGTCATTATCAATGTCTTTTATGACAAAGTCTGCAATATAACCGTCTATCCTTTTTGTCTTCCAGTTTTCTTCAAAGCCTCCCTTTTCCCATGAAAGGTCAACAATCTCTCCATTTTTATACGAGTCAATTCGTTTAAAATATCTGCTGAGCGCGCCGGGCTCATTTTTGGCTACAACAATCTCCATATTGCCGTCAGCGTCAAGGTCTCCATAGAGTATGCGGCTCTTCAAATCAACAAACTCCATCGCCTCTACAGGTTTTACAACGCCTCCTTGATAGGCTGCTGATTCCATCCTGTTCAAACTCCCGCCAAAATATTCCTTGCTTGTCCATGTATCGCGCCACTTCCCATCATCGTCTTTTCTGTATAATATTAGATAGTCTTTGTCTGTATAGGCAAGCACAGCCTCATTTTTGCCTTCGCTTAAAGATAATTTTACAAAATTGTATATGTTCAGCCCTCCCGGCATATCAACATTAGATTGCTCAACTATCTTTCCTTGCTTCCACATGAGATATTTTATATCCCTGAAAAATGCGCTGTCTCCGGATAATTTTTGCCCCGTAAGCGCTATGCCTTCATTTGCCGCAGATGTCTTGAAAAACCATGAAAGGTTTTGGGCTATCTTTACAAACTCGCCATTTTGATATTCTATAACATAGGAGTCCGCCTTCTTGTTGCTTGTCCTTGAAACATATATCTCGGGAATATTATTGCCATTCAAATCAGCAATATCAACAGAGTAATTATCTTCATATACCGCACCCTTGAACTCCCTCACAATATCCATTACCTGTCCGCGAACCCTGTATATATAAAGGTTGTGGTCATCTATTAAAATGACCTCGTTTCTGCCGTCTCCGTCAACATCTCCAATTTCTATTTTCTTTAAATTGCTTGAAAATGTATGGCTTTTCCACAGCGCTTTTTCTTTGGTTTTGTCCCTTGTTGTTATTATAAACTCATCTGCGGCCTCTGTCTTTTTTTCATCCTTTTTTGTAAACCCGCCTACATAACTCGGCGTCGCGCCAAAACCTGCAACCGTAACCTCAATGCCCTCTTTCCCAAGTATCTGTGAATTCAAATCAAGCGTTAATTGGCTCACAATGGGTATGAGGCTCTCCATGCCCTTGCCTTGAGATGTTGAGCGGATAGGCTGCTCTTCCCGTTTTATGCTTAAAACTTTTGCGTCAAGACTTAATGTCTCTGAAATATATGTTAGGCTTCCGTATAAGACATAATCCGCGCCGAGTTCCACGCCTATCTTTTTTAAAATCTCATCAGTTATCTTTTCCTTTTCATATTTTGAAAACACACCTTTGACATCAGATTCCTTTAATATGACAAGGGTTTTTTCAACAGCCATCCTTGAAGAGAGCATGTCGTAAAGCGCATCCCTCACATAATCAATTTTTTCCGTAGAATTCATCTTCCACGGCAGCACCGCAATCTTTAACTGAATATTCTCCCCTGCCATGCTGGAAAACGGCATTGCGAGAAATAAAACCATAAGAATATATGCAAGCAGTTTGTTTTTCATAACCATCCTTAATTAAAAAAGTGGGGCAGTGGGGCTATGAAACCCCACTTTTTTAGAAATGTAAAAAACTATATATATAATAACAGAGAAAACAAAGTCAAGGTTTTTTAGTCTTAATTTTTTACTTGCTTTTGATAAACCAAATAAGTAGAATATTTTCCATGAAAAAGGGAATTGCTATTTTCATATTATTCCTCCTTATATTTTCTAACCTAAAACCCATTGCCCATGCATTAAATACAACGCAGGTAAAGTCAAGGTTTGCGCTTTTTTGCATGGTGTCAAAGGATGGGGATAACAAAACATCCTGCCCGCATGAGAGTTGTCCGATTATGGACAGCAATTCAAAGGCAAAAGAAAAGTCCTGTGATACAAAGATAGGGTGTGAGACAACACATCATCAGGAAGCATCGCCTTCATTTGTAAATGGCAATGAGGTGTATATCCCGAATGTCTGTTCTATTGAAGATTACGAGCAATCTTTATTTTTTAATTTTCAGCCTTTAGCCTTTAGCCTTCGGCATTTAGCCTTATCAATAGATAAACCACCTCAGAACATCGCCTAAATCCTGTAACAATAAATCCAAATTTGCAAGAAGTCAAAGAGTCAGTGTGTCAGAGGGTCAAAATTTTATTTGATACTTTGTCGCTTTGACTCTTTGATACTATCTTAAATTCAAGAGGTTATAATGCGATTTTTAAAACCGTTTACTATTTACTGTTTAATATTTATTGCCTTGATTGCATGCACAAAGGCAGACAAGGATACCGGCGAGACATTGATTGGAAAATCTGCGCCTCATTTCAGGCTAAAAGATATACACGGGAAAGAGGTCGGCATTGCTGATATGAAGGGCAAGGTCATTCTTTTAAGGTTTTGGTCAACAAGGTGCATCTCGTGCAAAGAGGAGATGCCAAAGCTGGAAACGAGTTATAAAAATCTAAATTCAAAGGGTTTTGAAATCCTTGCAGTAAATGTTGAAGATACAAAGGAAAAGGCATTGGGTTTTGCCCATGAATTGAATTTAACATATCCAATCTTGATAGATGAGAATCAAAGCGCTGCCAATATCTATAAGATTTATGGAGTTCCCACATCATTTTTTATTGATAAGCAAGGGATTATAAGGGAAAGGATATTCGGCGAATTGGACAGCAAGGCAATCGAAAACATTATATTACCGTTATTAGAGGGCAAAACATTAACTACTCAGCCGCAAGAAGAAAAGCATGTCCCTGCAGTCCTGCCCTCGAATGGTTCTATCGGGGGTATTAAGCAGGGGAAAGAAGATGTCCATGACCATAACCAGCATAACCATTAGAATATGATAAAAAAATTTCTAATCATAGCGATATTCGGTGTCTTTACATTTAATGCAAACCTGATTTGCCATAGTTTGCATATGGATAAACACGGTAATACAGGGCATTCTTCATCAACTGATACATGCCCTATTAAAGGCGCATGTCCGCACCATAATAATAATGCCCATTCACACGATAGACATCACGAGGCAGATGGCGAAACATTTATAAAATGCGATTGCTCCGTTGATTATAAACAAATCTTTAGCAGCAGAGAATCCATTCCATCAGAAAGACCTCCCAGCATACTTGCCTGATTTTTCACATCCAGTTCCACCCATAAAAAGAAATTGTAAATTGAAGATTGGAAATTGGAAATTTTAAACCTGTCCCCGAATGTTTTTATCGGGGAATGGAAAACCAATCTTGCAATTTATAATTTGCAATTTGCATTTTACAATTTGAGCGAAGCGAATACTGGAGGTTTATTATGTTCTACAAGGCAATAATAGAATGCGGTCATGTAGGCGCTGGAAATGGGTTTGAAAGGGTCTGGTTTTTAAAAGGCGCTAACCCGCTTGCAGTGATTAAAAGAGCAAGGATGTTTCCAAGGGTTAAAAGGAAAGACACCCTTTTAAGCATCAAACTTTTAAAGAGGATAAGCAAGAGCGAATATATCTGCGGCATTAACAGCAGAAGAGAGGCGCTAGCACAGTGATTGGCTGGGTGGGCATTTCAATGTCCACCCAGAATTATAAAAACCATAAAGGAGATGATATGATTACATCTATTATAAAGGCAGATTACTCAGAAATGTCATTGCGAGGCGAAGCCGAAGCAATCGCTTGGGATTGCCGCAGTCGCTTACGCTCCTTCGCAATGACAACAAGTTGTCATCTGTGTAATCGTATTTTAGAAATCTGTGTAATCAATCTCTTTCATAAGGAGATTACATAATGAAAAAAATTTTGTTTTTACTTCTTGCAATAATATTTTTTCCTGTAATAAGTCTTGCTGAGGAAAAAGAAGCAACTAAACTTGAGGATGTTGTTGTTACAGGCACAAGGGAGACAGAGTCAGCAAAAGAGGTTCCCCAGACAGTCGGCGTTGTAAAGGGTGAGGATATTAAGGATCTAAAACCATCGCATCCAAAGCAGGTTATGAACAGGGTGCCAGGTGTTTGGATAACATCAACTGCCGGAGAAGGGCATGTAACAGCAATTCGCCAGCCTCTTACAACAAACCCTGTTTATCTGTATCTTGAGGACGGCATACCAGTAAGGTCAACAGGGTTTTTTAATCACAATGCGCTTTATGAGGTAAATATGCCTGCTGCCGACAGGGTAGAGGTGATGAAGGGTCCAGGCACTGCTTTGTATGGAAGCGATGCAATAGGCGGGACAATAAATGTTATGACAAGAGCTCCGTCTTTAACTCCTGAAATAGAAATAAATCCTGAGTTCGGCGAATACGGCTGGTATAGAACGCTTTTTAGCGCAAGCAACACATGGGGAAACCACGGCTTCCGCCTTGATTTGAATGATACACATTCAGACGGATGGGTGGAAACAACAGAATATTACCGCCAGTCCGCAACTTTCCGTTATGACTATACCATAGATGCGACATTAAGCACAAAGACTGTTATTGTATACTCTCATATTGATGCGGGAGAGGCTGCAAATGCCTTATCAAAAACCGACTTTGAACAAAGACCTTGGTATGATTATTCAACATTTACCCATAGAAAAGTTGACGCATTCAGACTCTCCCTTGATATTGAAAAAGAAACACAAGGCGGAAAAGGACTTTTAAGCATTATCCCATATTACAGGCATAATGAGATGGACCTGCATCCGGGCTGGGGCATATTCTCTATTGGCGGCACCAATTACAGAGGTTATCACTCGGAAACAAAGTTTGAGTCTTTTGGATTCCTTGCAAAGTATCGTTATGATTTTGAACCAATGAGGACAAGATTGATACTGGGTGTTGATGTTGATTACAGCCCGGGTGAATATTTTGAGAGGAGGACTATTGTAACAAGAGATACAACAACACTTAAATATACATCTTATACATACGATACAAACACTGATAACAATTATGACTTTGATGCGACATTTACCGGCATCTCGCCTTATGTGCATATTGAAACATCGCCGTTTGAAAAATTAAGGCTGACACTTGGCGCAAGGTATGATGACATGGAATATGACTATGACAATAATATGACTGCAAATGCAAACAGACCTGCAGACACAAAAAAATTATTTTCCCATACAAGCCCTAAGATTGGGCTTACATACGCATTTACAAAGGATATAAGCGCATTCCTTACATATAATAATGGATTCCGCGTGCCGTCATCAGGAAATCTTTTCAGAGGCAGCAATGGAACTGCTTCAACTGCAGTAAACTTAAAGCCAATAAAGATTGATAGTTATGAGGGGGGCGTAAAGACAGGCTGGCTTGATAACCGTTTGACATTTGATGCCTCTTTATATCTGATGCAGAAAGAGGATGATATTGTTTCATACAAACCTACTTCTTCAACAACTCAAAGCCTTAATGCAGGCGAGACAGAGCATAAAGGCATTGAAATTGCGCTTGGCATAAAGCCTGTCAAAGAGATTGGATTTGATGTTGCTTATTCTTATGCAAAGCATACATATGAAGAATACAGGGTCTCGCCGACACTGGACTACAGCGGCAAGGAGATACCCATAGCGCCGAGACAGATTGTTAATACCCGTCTATATTATGCGCCTTCTATCTTTAACGGCGGCAAGGTTGAACTTGAGTGGGTAAAACTCGGAAAATACTGGCTTGATGATGCGAATACTGAAAAATATGACGGCCATGATTTACTGAATGTCAGGGCATCTTATAAATTCAATAAATCATGGGAGATATATGCAAGGGGAATAAATGTTGCTGACGAAGATTATGCAGAGAGGGCGTCAAAATCTGCAGGGGCATCTGCTCAATATGCGCCTGGACAGCCTCAGACATTTTATGCAGGCATTGCATATCATTGGGGGAAGTAAATGAAGAATGCGAATTGCAAAATGAAAAATGAAAATCCCACACTTTCTCTTCTGTCATTGCGAGGCGAAGCCGAAGCAATCTCTAAAGGCGAGATTCCTCGCTTCGCTCGGAATGACAGAGGGGGATTTCTAATTATATTTCTGGGGATTATTTTTTTAGCATCTGCAACATTTTGTTTTGCAGCGGATATCTCATTCACTCCCCCGCTTGGCATCACTCATCCCGACAAAAAGGTGTCTTCACCTTCAGTTGCATCTGACAAAGACAACAGGATTTATATTGCATGGGCAAGGGAAGATGCAGATGGCGCAAATATATATGCTGCAAGTCTCATTCCCTCTCCCCTTGCCCCTCACCCGACCCTCCCCCTTCACGGGGGAGGGTCGGGTGAGGGGGTATTTTCCAAGCCCGTAAAGGTAAACCCGAAAGAAATGGGCATGAGCGGCATACATGCGAATCCTGATATTGCAGTGGGACAAAATAATGAAATCTATGTTGTATGGTCGTCTCCAAGAAAAGATGACGGTTCTGACATTTTGTTCAGCCGTTCCATTGACAATGGAAAGACATTTGAAAAACCTGTTGCTGTAAATGATGCTCAATCGCCTGTTTCAAGGGGGTTTGAATCTATTGCCGTTGGCAAAGACGGGGTTATCCATATTGTCTGGTTCGACGGCAGGGATAATAAACTTGTCCCTGCAGGCAGCAAGCAGGGAAAGGACGGCACAACATCAACATACTATGCAAGGTCTTTAGACAATGGAAAGACATTTGAGAAAAATATAAAACTGGATGAAAACACCTGCGTTTGCTGCAGGACAGCAATTACAGTAGATGACAAAGGCAATGTCTATGCCTCATGGAGAAAGGTCTTTAAAGGTGATGTGCGGGATATGGTTGTTGCACATTCTAAAGATAATGGCAAGACATTTTCTAAACCTGTTGTTGTGAGTGAAGACAGATGGTCAATTGCAGCCTGCCCTCACAGAGGGCCGTCGCTTGGCACTGATAAAAACGGCTTTTTATATATCATATGGTACACAGAGGGCGCAGAAGGTGTGCCGTCTGTTTACTTTGCTGTATCAAAGGATAATGCAAAGACATTTTCAAAGAGAAAATCCATTTCAGAAACAAAATCAGTCTTCCCTGACCATCCAAAACTTGCAGTAGATAAGGATGGCAGTGTCTTTTTTGTGTGGGAAGAGACAACGCCTGTTTACAGCAGGATATTTTTTAGATTCTATGATGGTGAAAAATTTTCAGAGCCGATTCAGATAAGTGACGGCATCCGCAAATCCCATGACGCAAGCATTACAATTGACAAAAATGGGAATATCTTGACAGCATGGTCGCAGCAGGAAGTGAGATTTACGAAAACAGTTTTAAAAATAGGAAGAATGAAATAAATGTAGGGGTTCATGGGACAGATAAATAACTTTCTTCCTTACCCATCCCGATTTATTGAACCCGAAAAACGGGTTTGATAAATCAAACCCCTACAAGCAATACGGAGGTTATCAAATGTTTGAACTCATAGCAAAAGGCGGTTTTGTAATGATACCGCTGATTGTCTGCTCAGTCATATCTGTTGCTGTCATAATAGACAGGGCAATGTTTTGGTTAAGACAAAGAAAAGGGATTTCTCCAATTGAATTTTTAAAACTCGTTGAAACAGGTAAAGAAAAAGAGGCGATGGAAAAGGGAAAGGCAAGCGGGTCATCTTTAATAACAATGCTTGCAGCAGGCATTGAAAACAAAAATCCATCAGCAGACCCCCGCTTAAACCATGCGGGGGCAAGCATTGCAATGGAATCAGTCGCAACAGAAGAGGTTACAAAGATGAAAAAATATCTGCCTGCAATGGATACGATAATAACACTTGCGCCTCTTCTCGGACTCCTCGGCACAATAGTCGGCATGATAAGTTCATTTGATGTGATGTCTCTTGCAGGGCTGGGACAGCCTCATGCTGTTACAGGCGGAGTTGCAGAGGCGCTTATTGCAACTGCAACAGGGCTTGGTGTTGCAATCACAACGTTAATCCCATACAACTTTTTTCTGACAAAGGTTGAAAAGACTGTTGAGGAGATGGAACATTATGCAACAAAACTTGAAATGATTTTAACAAAACAAACTCCCTCTCCCCTTGTGGGAGAGGGCAGGGGTGAGGGGATTTTCAGGTGAAGATAAGGTCATTTGTCAAAACAAAGAAAAAGGCAAGGATAGAGATTATCCCGATGATAGACACCATGTTCTTCCTTCTGGTCTTTTTTATGATAGCAACGCTCTCAATGACTGTTATGAAGGGGATGCCTGTTAATCTGCCAAAGGCTTCTGCTGTCAAGAAAGACATTCAAGAAAATGTAAATGTAACCATAGCAAAAGATGGCAAGGTCTATCTCAATAAAAAAGAGGTAACCATCCCTGAACTGCGCGGCGCGCTCGTTGCAGAGGTTTCAGCAAATCCTGACACTATGGTCATCATAAATGCAGATGAAGAGGTTATGCACGGCAGGGTTGTAGAGATAATGGATGAGATAAAATTATCGGGTGTAACGAAACTTGCAATAGCGACAAAAGAGAAGAATAAACAATGACACAAAACACATTAAAATCCCCGTTTGTTATTTCAATCATCTTTCACACGATGGTGATTTTGTCTATACCAATTTTGTATCAGCCTGCGAGACAGGCATTGCTTGATATAACACCTATTGAGGTTTTAAAAGTTCAAGAGGAAAAGCCATTAGCGCAGATAATAGAAGAACCTAAAAAAGAAGAGCCGAAAAAGGTTGCAAAAACATTGCCGCATGTTCCAAAACAGGAAGAAAAAAAACAAGAAATAAAAAATGAACAGGTTCAGGAACAACCAAAAACCGTTCAAAATAGCGAACTGCCGGCGCTTCCTGCGCCGCTTGTATCCAAGACAGAATCTTCTGCGAATACAGGCAGCAGCACAATAGTCGCATCAACAAATACAGAGACAAAACCAGAAACAGGCTCAAAATACGGGCTTGAAGGCGGGACAGGAAAAGGCAGCGGTGATGAGATGTCTTTGTTTAAGACAATGGTCAGGACAAAGATAGAAAGGGCAAAGTTCTATCCAAGATGGGCAAGACAGAGGGGTTTTGAAGGGGTTGTTGGGGTAAAATTCACTATCCAGCCCGACGGAAGTGTGAATGATGTAAAGGTTGCAAAGCCTTGCCACTGCGATGTCTTGAACAAGGCGGCATGCGAGGCAATTATGAAGGCAGCGCCATTTAATCCAAAGCCAAATGAACTAGGAAATAAAGAAATAGCAATGGAGATAGATATTAGTTTTAAGTTGGAGTGATATGTAAAGAAGGATTCAAGGGGTCAAGGGGTGGAGGGTTCAAGTGATTTCACTGGAATCATTGAATCCTAAAAACACTTAAACTCTATTTTCTTATGGAATTAAAAGAAGAAATGAACAAAGATACTTCTAAAAAAGAGGTTGTCATTGAGAGGGCTAACCTGCC
>JACRNI010000055.1 GCA_016234925.1 Deltaproteobacteria bacterium
TGATAGATTGACTTCAGATTTAAAGGATGAGGAACTTAAAGGAATTATTGCAGGCATAATTGAAAAGCAAAAAACAATATTAAAATGACGGCATGGATGAATATTTACCCGAAAAATGTATTTGGTTTTTATTTTTCGGGAGCAAACGCAAGATTTGAGCCAAAGACAGGGAAAAGATGGCTGGACAAAACGGAGCATACTATTTTAAGTATGTGAGTATTTGGACAGCCAGATTTGACGCAGTATTTGACCAAAGATTGCGTTTGTCAAAAAATGCAACTGCATTTTTTTGGGTTTATAATGAACTCTAAAGAAAAGACGATTTATATAGCAAATCTTGCTGCTGAAAAAAAAGCAGAAGGCATTGTTGCGCTGGATATACAAAAAATATCATCCATTGCCGATTATATTATTATATGCACCGGCACATCTGACAGGCATGTTCAGGCAATTGCAGAGTCTATTGAGCAGGGATTAAAAAAGAAAAAGATTTCCCCTATAGGCACAGAAGGTATCCGCGACGGCAGATGGGCGCTTATAGATTACGGTGATATTGTAGTCCATATATTTTATGAACCTGTAAGGGATTTTTACAATCTGGAAGGACTCTGGGCAGAAGCGCCCAGATTAACAATATAAAATGATGGCAAGATTAAGATTATTAATATTAATAATTGTTTTAAGTATTTTTATCTATCTCTATTCATTAAATCCTCATCAAGTATCATTCTATTTGACAAAGGATAGATATGCGGACTTGCCGCTTGTCCTGCTGTTATTCATTTCGTTTTTTCTAGGGATGCTGCTGGCGCTCATTAGTTTTGTTTTAACGGGTGTAAATAAGATTATTTATGAATGGAGAGAGAGGCAGACAGCAAAGAGGTCAATTGATGCAAAAAAACTATACAGCGAAGCCGTAGAGAATATATTCAAGGGTGATATTGCAAAGGCGCAAAACCTTTTGAAAAAATCTTTAATAAAAGATCCGCAGCATATAGACTCATGTTTAAAACTTGCTGAAATATATTTAAAGGATGGAAAAACAGAGGCGGCAAGGGATGCGCTGGGAAAGGGGCTCTCGGCATCTCCTTCAAATCCTGAAATAATTTTTAAACTGATTGATGTTTGTGCTGCTGCAAATGATAGGGACAAGACGTATGTATTGTTAAATAACTATCTTGAGAAAGAGCCGTCAAGTTTATATGCGCTTCAAAAAATCAGGGGATTGCTTGCGGCAGACGAACAGTGGCATGAGTCAATAGGGCATCAGAAAAAGGTTGTCGCAATTATAAAATCAGGCATTTCATCTGAAGCAGCGGGTGAAGCATCAAGCAATAAATTAAAGGAAGAGATAATCCTTCTTTCAGGCAGCAGATATGAGGCGGCAAAGGTTTTTTGCAAGGAAGAAAAATGGTCCAGCGCCTTGGAGCAGATTGAGGATATTTTAAAGATTGATAATAGTTTTGTGCCAGCGCATATTTTAATGGGAAATATTTTTTACAAGCAGGGCAAACCTTCATCTGCTGTAAAGGTTTGGGAAAGGGCGTATAGAAAATACCGCCATATCGCCTTGTTTATGCAACTGGAGGAATTATACTTAAAGGAATCCCTCCCGTCCAAGATTATAAGATTGTACAAAAGGACTATAGATTTTCATCCTGATGATAAGAGATTAAGACTCTTTCTCGCAAGGCTTTATTTAAGACTTGAGATGATAGATGAGGCCATAAAAGAATTGGAAGGACTTTCAATGGAAGGCGAGAATTCTAGGTATCAAAATCTTCTCATTGCAGAGGCTTATACACGGCGGGGCAGGTTTGATAAGGCTGCAGCAGCATTTAAAAATGCTATTGGGGCAAAGGATGCTGTTGCGCCTTTATTTGAATGCCGAAACTGCAATCACTGTATAAATGAATGGAAATGCCGCTGTCCGCAATGCGGCAAATATAATACATTGGATTTCAACCCAATATGACAGTAAAACCTTTAATACTTATCATCCTTGACGGCTGGGGCATAAATCCAAGAAAAGAAGGCAATGCCCAGCATTTTGCCAATATGCCGAATATCAATGGTCTTTACAAAGAATATCCATGGACAAAACTTGAATGTTCAGGCATTGCAGTCGGACTTCCAGAGGGACAGATGGGAAATTCCGAGGTGGGGCATCTCACAATAGGCTCTGGAAGGGTGATTTATCAGGAACTGACAAGGATAAACAACGAAATAAAAACCGGCGAGTTCTTTAAAAACCCTGCAATTCAGCATGCCTTTGACAATCTTAAAAAAAGCGGCAAAGATCTTCATTTGTTTGGCCTTGTTTCAGACGGCGGCGTGCATAGTCATATTGAGCATTTATTTGCGCTCATTGATATGGCTGACAAACAAGGTTTGAAAAATGTCTTTATACATGCGTTTCTAGACGGAAGGGATACTGCCCCGTCCAGCGGAAAATCTTATATAGAAAAATTGCAGAAATATCTTAATAAAACTGGATTTGGAAAAATAGCAACAATCTCAGGCCGCTACTATGCAATGGACAGGGACAATAGGTGGCAGAGGATTGAAAAGGCATATAATGCAATAAGATTTGGCCATGGTAGGACTGCATTAGAGCCTGTGTCAGCAGTAGATAATGCTTACAAATTGAGTGAAACAGATGAATTTGTTATCCCTACTGTAATAACAAACAATAATAAACCTATTGCAGCAGTAAATAACGGCGACGCTGTCCTATTTTTTAATTTTAGGGCAGACAGGGCGCGGGAAATAACAAGGGCATTTACTCAAGATGACTTTGATTTTTTTGACAGGGGTTCAAAACCAGAATTGTCAACATTCCTTTGTTTAACAGAATACGATTGCAGTTTTAATCTGCCTGTCGCATTTCCGCCGCAGAACCTCAAAAACATCATCGGCGAGGTCATTAGTGATGCAGGTTTAAAGCAGATGCGGATTGCTGAAACAGAAAAATATGCGCATGTAACATTCTTTTTAAATGGAGGCATTGAAAAGCCGTTTAATGGCGAGGACAGGATGCTTATCCCGTCTCCAAAGGATGTCCCGACATACGATAAAAAACCGGAGATGAGCGCTTTTTCCATAACAGATGAGGTTATAAAACATATAGACGGCGATTATAAGTTTATACTTGTGAATTTTGCAAACGGCGATATGGTCGGGCATACCGGTATAATGGATGCTGCAATAAAGGCATGCGGCGCAGTTGACGAGTGTCTCGGCAGGATTGTATTTAAAGCACGAGAAAATAACTGGGTAACAATAATAACATCAGACCACGGCAATGTTGAACAGATGATTGAT
Organism: Deltaproteobacteria bacterium; assembly: GCA_016234925.1. Lineage (GTDB taxonomy): Bacteria > Desulfobacterota > GWC2-55-46 > UBA9637 > GWC2-42-11 > JACRNI01. The sequence continues at coordinate 3,325 of JACRNI010000055.1, forward strand.
TATGAAACAAATTCACCCCATACAGCGCATACTTTAAACCCAGTTCCGTTTATTCTTATTGATGATAGCAAAAAAAACATATCTCTCAATAAAGGCGGTCTATCAGACATTGCGCCGACAATACTTAAACTCATGGGCATAAACAAGCCTGATGAAATGACAGGGAATTGCTTAATAAAATCAAATAGTTTTTGATAAATATTATGATGTTGCATTATGCATTAACAGGTTGTTTTTCAACAACCTGTTAATGCAATCCATGGATGGATTGCCAAATTGCGAGATTTAAAAAATTGAGCAATTTGCAAGGCTTGGACGAATTTACTTCGTCCAAGCCGCAGTTGAAAAAGCCATGGATGGACTTTTTCAACATCCTGTTAGACATAAGAATATGGCAAATATAATTGCAATGATAATAGGCGGAGTTGCTGGATATTTGCCTCATCTCATTTTTGGTTCGCGAATGTCTTTTTTTACTGATTTTATGGCGGGCTCAATAGTTGGGGGCGCGGCATATGTTTATGCTGTGTATAAGATTAAAAATATGTGATCCGTAAAATAGCGATAGAAGGTTGTCATTGCGAGGCGAAGCCGAAGCAATCTCGTTTGTCGCTCGGGATAAACTCCACAATCCCAAGCCTTTGTGATGAGATTGCCACGAACCCTTCAGGTTCTCGCAATGACAGGCATATTAAGGCTTTTATGTTTCTATCGCTATTTTTCCAGAATTAAACCTAGACTTTTAAAATATAATAGGGTATAGTATAGTTTTTGTTTTAAAGTTTTAAATTAAAGATATGGAGATACTATGAAAGATTATACCGATTATAAAGGCTGATTACACAGATTAAGGCAAAATAGTAGTTTTTAATCTGTGTAATCGTTTTTTTTAAAAATCTGTGTAATCAATTTCTTCATGGGAGGTTAAACCTTGGCAAAGGCAAAGGCGAAAGAAGTTTCAGCAAATAGCGCTGACCTTCAAAAATTGATAGATACAGGCAAGGAACGGGGATTTCTTACCTATGACGAAATAAATGATGCGCTGCCTCAAGAAGGTTTTTCTGTTGAGGACATGGATAATTTTTTAGAAAGTCTCGGCGAAATGGGTGTGGATGTGGTTGATACAGTAGAAGGCGTCAGGCCTACAGAAGAGGCGGAGGTTCCAGAAGAAAAAGAAGAAACATGGAAGGCGGAACGCGTTGACGACCCTGTCAAGATATACATGAGGGAGATGGGCTCTGTATCACTTCTTAAAAGAGAGGAGGAGGTAGTTTTTGCAAAGGCAATTGAAGAGGGCAGGACAGAGTTAAAGAGGCTTATATTGAATACTACTATAGCGGCCAGAGAGGTTGTAAGAATTGCTGACAGGGTAAAGAGTGAGAAGTCGTCTCTAAGGGAACTGACTGAAGAGGTTGAAGACATTAACCAGTATGATGAAGGTTATGTTGAAGATATGCTTGCAACAGTTGAAAAGGTCAAAAGGAGAAAGAGGGAAGGCGCATATAAACTGCTCAAAGAAATGCCGCTCAGTCCTACCCTGATAGACCGCATTATAAAAAGGATAACAAGGATTGAAAGATTTGTGGCAAGAGAAGAGCGGAAAAGGGGGGTAAGAAAGGCTGAAAGGGCAAAAAAGAGGATAAGAAAGATACTCAGGAAACTTGAGATAAAGAGGGATGAATTAAAAACGCTTTCCATTGAGGTTGCAAGACTTGACCGCGAGGTGAGAAAGGCAAAAAAAGAACTTGTTGAGGCGAACTTAAGGCTTGTTGTGAGCATTGCAAAGCGGTATGTGAACCTTGGCCTAAAGTTTTCTGATTTAATTCAGGAAGGCAATATCGGGCTGATGAAGGCAGTTGATAAATTTGACTATAAAAAAGGTTTTAAATTTTCAACATATGCCACATGGTGGATAAGGCAGGCGATTACCCGCGCAATTGCAGACCACGGCAGGACAATCAGGATACCTGTTCATATGATAGAGACCATAAACAGGCTATTGCAGACATCCCGCCAATTATTAAAGGAACTTGGCAGAGAGCCGTATCCGGACGAAATCGCAGAGAGGATGGACCTGCCTGTTTCAAAGGTCAGGAGAATTTTAAGACTGATGAAGCAGACATTGTCGCTGGAAACGCCGATTGGCGACGATGAGGAGAGTTCGCTCGGAGATTTTATAGCAGACGACAAATCGCCTTCCCCTGCTGACGCTGTAATTGAAAGCGACCTTTCAGAGCAGACCAAGAAGGTTCTTTCCACGCTTACGCAAAGGGAAGAAAAGGTCTTGAGGATGCGCTTCGGCATAGGGGAAAGGCAGGACTATACGCTGGAAGAGGTTGGGAAGGTATTGGGTGTTACAAGAGAAAGGATCCGCCAGATAGAGGCAAAGGCTATAAGAAGGCTACGCCATCCAAGCAGGGTAAAGATACTTAAAGGTTTCAGCGAAGAATGATACGAACGCAATAAATGTCTTTATACTGTGTTGGACTCCTCGTAAAATCCTCAACATACTACAAAAGTATGTCTGCGGTTTTCCTCGTCGTCCGCCTTGTCTAAAGCCATTTCTTCCGTTCATATATGGCTGAAGGTTTAAAAAGTTTTTCACCTATGCCATCGTATGGTGTCAATTTATTTAATCCCGTTTGTATTAACAGCAGACTGGAAAATAGGAACTTATGAAAAAACCAATCGGCATATTTGATTCAGGCATAGGCGGGCTAACTGTTTTAAAGGAGATAATGAGGGTATTGCCGCAGGAGGATACTATATATCTTGGGGATACTGCAAGGGTTCCTTATGGCGCAAAGTCTCCTGACACTGTAGTCCGCTATTCTTTAGAAAATGCAAGATTTCTTTTGAAATTTGACATAAAGGCGCTTGTGGTTGCATGCAACACAGCATCTGCATATGCGCTTTCAAGGCTTTCAGCAGAGATACCTGTTCCTGTTATAGGCGTGATAATGCCGGGCGCAAAAAAGGCGGTGTCTGTCACAAAAAATAAAAAAATCGGCGTAATCGGAACTGACGGCACAATAAAAAGCAGGATATATCTAAATACAATAAAGACAATAGCCCCGGATGCGTCTGTATTCAGCAAGGCATGCCCTTTATTCGTCCCCCTTGCTGAAGAGGGATGGATAGATAATGATGTCGCTTTCTTGACAGCGGATAAATATTTGTCAGAACTTAAAGACCAAGGCATAGACACATTAGTTTTAGGCTGCACGCACTATCCGATTTTAAAAGATATAATCAGCCGTGTTATTGGCAGCAGTGTAACGCTTATAGACTCCGGACAGGAGACAGCGCTGGAGGCGGCAAAGGTATTGCAGGATAAAAACATTTTAAACGCAAACCCGCAGGCACAGCCTTTCCGTAAATTTTTCGTTACAGATTCCCCTGAAAGGTTTATTCAGGTTGGAGAACTCTTTCTCGGCACAAGTTTTAACAACAATGTTGACAAGGTGGATGTAATGCAATATACGCTCTTAAATCTTGCAAGTTAATACGAAAGCAATAAATGTCTTTATACTGTGTTGGACTCCTCGGAAAATCCTCAACATACTATAAAAGTATGCCTGCGGTTTTCCTCGTCGTCCGCCTTGTCTAAAGCCATTTATTGCTTTCGTATGTTGTCAATAGATTATTTAATGCGCTTGTATTGATTTGCAGCCTTTCGGACACAACAATGCCAAAGAAACAAAATAAATCCCCAAAACCTAAAAAGAAAAACAACGGAAGGTGGACGTCAATAATCATTATAGCGGTATTGACAATGATTATTGGGATATATCTGCTTGCAAAATACAGCGAAAAAATCCCTGTTACGATTGTTCCGCAAAAAGCAAAGACAAGGACAGTGTCTTTATATTTTTCTGATGACAAAAATATGAAGCTCAATATAGAAAAAAGGGATATTAAAAAAGGCGCTGTTGCAGATGAGATAAAAGAGGTTGTAGCAGGACTTATAAAAGGGCCTTCTGAAAAATTGACACCTACCGTGCCGGAAGACGCAAAACTCTTAAATGCAGCAATTAAGCAAGGTACAGCATTTCTTGATTTCAGTCCTGAAATTTCATCAAAACATCCGGGCGGAAGTTCTGCTGAAATCCAGACCATATATTCAATAGTCAATACCATTACATCTAATTTTCCTGAAATAAAAAATGTGCAGATACTTATAAACGGCAAAAAGGAAAAAACCCTTGCAGGGCATATTGATATAAGTTTTCCAATTGCAGCAGATAAGACAAAATGACAGAAGGGGTATTTTCAGGTGAAAAAACTTTTAAAAAGACTGCATGAAGAGGTTGTTGTATTTGACGGCGCCACAGGCACAATGCTTCAGGAGAGGGGGCTAAAGCCGGGGGCGTGTCCTGACGAGATGAATCTAACAATGCCGGATGCAGTAAAGGCTGTTCACAAGGCATATGTTGATGCTGGCTCAGATATTGTAACAACATGCACATTCGGCGCAAACAGGATAAAATTAGAAGAATATAATCTTGGAAATAAAGTAAACGAGATAAACTCTCAATCTGTAAAGCTCGCAAAAGAGGCAGTTCATCACCATGCGCTTGTCGCAGGAGGCATTGGGCCGACAGGCAAGTTTATTGAACCTGTCGGAGATTTATCATTTGATGATGCGCTTAAAATCTATTCAGAGCAGGCGCAAGCCCTTGCCAATGCTGGCGCTGACTGCATAATCATAGAGACAATGATGGACATAAGGGAGATGAAGGCTGCGATTATGGCGGCAAAGGAAACAGGTCTCCCTGTCATTGCGACAATGACATTTGATGAGACAATGAGGACTGTTTTAGGCACATCGCCGGAGGTCTTTGCAATAGTTGCTGAATCCATTGGCGCTGATATAGTCGGCGCAAACTGCAGCCTCGGCGCAGAGGGAATATTCAAGGCGGTTGAGGCAATGTCAAGGGTTTCGGATTTGCCTCTAATTGCGCAGCCGAACGCAGGCATACCATATTTAAAAGACGGCAGGACAGTATTTCCAGCCGTGCCTTCTGAGATGGCGGAGTATGTCCCAAAATTTCTAAGTATTGGCGTCAGGATAATCGGCGGCTGCTGCGGGACAACACCTGAGCATATAAGAAAGATGGGTTCAAGGGTTCAAGGGTTCAAGGGTCAAAGGGTCAAAGGACAAGAAGTCAGCGGAACTAAACTTGCGAGCAGGAGCAGGCACACAATATTTGGAAATGAATACCCGCCAATCATAATCGGCGAAAGGATCAATCCGACAGGCAAAAAAGCGTTTGCGCATGAGATACTGGAACATAAGACATCTACAACAAGAAAAGAGGCAAAGGCGCAGCAGGAATTGGGCGCGGATGCGCTTGATGTAAACATGGGCGTGCCGGGCGGCGACGAGCCAAAGGCGATGAAGACCGCCATATTCGCGGTAAATGAAAACTGTCATTTACCGGTTGTAATTGATTCATCCAGCGCTTTAGCAATAGAGGCGGGGCTAAAGTCGGTTGACGGCAAGGCGCTTATAAATTCAGTAAGCGGCGAGGAAAAAAGATTGAGCGCAATACTCCCGCTTGCAAAAAAATACGGCGCAGCAGTTCTCGGTTTGACGCTTGATAAAAGCGGCATACCTAAAACAGCGGAACACAGGTTTAAGATTGCTGAAAAGATATTAAATGCTGCATTGGATGCAGGGCTTAAAAAGTCCGATGTTGTCATAGACTGCCTTGCAATGACCGTAAGCGCTGACCAGAAATCAGCAAGAGAGACCCTAAAAGCAATAAGGCTTGTAAAGGAAAAACTTGGGCTTACAACCATTCTTGGCGTAAGCAATATTTCCTTTGGTCTGCCGAACCGCGACTTAATCAATGCAAACTTCCTCTCAATGGCAATTGAGGCAGGGCTTGATGCGGCAATCATAAATCCGCACAGTCATTTGATGATGGACGCATATCATGCCTCGCTCGTTCTTGCAGGAAAGGACATAAGGGCAGAAAGATACATAAGAAAATACGGGCAGAAGGCAGAAGGCGAGAGCCTGAAGGCAGAAATAAAAGAAGAACCAAAAACAATCGGCGAAAAACTGAAAAGGGCGATTATAGACGGCGATGAAGAAGGGATTGTGCCTCTGGTTGAAGAGGCGATAAAGCAGGGTTGGGAGCCGCTGAAAATCAGCAACGACGGCCTTGTGCCGGGACTTGAAGAGGTCGGAAGATTATTTGGTAAAAATATATATTTTCTTCCTCAGATAATGCTTTCAGCAGACACAATGAAACTGGCATTTGAAAGATTGAAAAAGGAATTAAAAGGAAAGAAAGGCGAGGGCAGGGGAAAGATTTTGATGGCAACAGTAGAAGGAGATATCCACGACATAGGCAAGAATATTGTATCAACGCTTTTAGAAAATCACGGCTTTGATGTCATTGACCTTGGCAAAAATGTGCCTGCTGATAAAATCATTGATGAGGCTGTTAAAAATAATGTTGATATTGTAGGTCTATCAGCCCTTATGACAACAACTGTTACAGAGATGGAAAATGTTATTAAAAAATTAAAGGAAAAAGGCATAAATGTAATAACAATGGTCGGAGGCGCTGTTGTAACACCTGAATTTGCGGATAAAATCGGCGCAGCGAGTTATGCAAAGGATGCGCTTGAGGCAGTTGAAAAGGCAAAGGGGCTTATAAAAACAATTTCTAAAACCTAATGTCTAATTTCTAATAATTAGAAATTAGGATTTAATATATATATTGTATAGCCTATTGCCCTGCAGTCTTCAAAAACGCATCCACCACCTTTGAATCAAACTGAATCCCAGAGCATCTTTTTAATTCTGCAATAATCTCATCCATTGTCTTGCCTTTTCTGTAGGGCCTGTCAGCGCCCATTGCGTCAATTGCGTCTGCAACGCCGATAATCCTTGCAAAAAACGGAATATCTTCGCCTTTCAATCCGTCTGGATACCCTGTGCCGTCATAAAATTCGTGATGATGTTTTACAGCAAGGATAATATCCTTCAACTGTTTTATCGGTTCTAAAATCTCTGCGCCCTTTACAGTGTGCATCTTCATCACATTTAATTCCTCATCAGAGAGTTTTTCAGGCTTGTCAAGAATATATTCGTATGTGCCGATCTTTCCTATATCGTGCAAAAGCCCTGCAATCTCCAAATCCTTTAATGTCTTTTCATCCATACCCATGCCCTTGCCAATCTTTATTGCAATTTCAGTAACCCTTTCCGAATGTCCTGCTGTCCATTTGGATTTGGCGTCAATGGCGGATGAAAGGGACTTTACAGTTCCGAGGAAGAGGTTTTCAAGGTCTGCAAGGAGCCGCGCATTTTCCAATGCCACGCCGATTTGAATGCTGATTTTTTCTAAAGTTGAAAGGTCGTTTGGGGTGAATGCAGACGGTCTTTTTGCGCCGACACTCAATATGCCGACAACATTATCTCTTACCTTTATAGGCATCCTGATATGGGATAAAAAACCTGCATCCAATAATTTTTTTTCTACCACCAGCAGATTTGATGACTCGATCAGATTAGCCGCATATTCAGGCATCCCTGTTTTCAATATCTTTGAAGCGCTTGTTTCTTCAAATTTGACAAAGGCTAAATTTTTTATTACAGCATCGTCTCCACCGCCTGCGGCATATCTAAATCCTTTCTTTTCATTATCCACAAGTGCAATGGTTACCCTGTCGCAGGATACGAGTCTTGAAATCATCCTGCTGGCAGTTTCTAAAATCTCCTGAGGATTCAGGGTGGAAAGTATGGTTTTGTCTATATCATTCATTACCTGTATGGTCTCTATCTTATGAGAAAGTTCCATTGCCTTGTCTATGCCCTCTTTATAATGCCATGCCTCTTCAACGGCTGTTGAGACCTGATTGGATATGCCCTTGAAGATTTTTTTATCCCTGTCATTAAATTCCACAGGTTTTTTATATATGCTGATTATAAGTCCAAGATGTTTTTTTCGTCCGAGTAAAGGGATGATAACCATTGTATTAAAGTCTTTTAGCCACGGAACAGGCTTGGATGCAGGATCCGCACCCATAAACGGCGCAGATGAAATCGCCGCATCCCTTTCCCTTGCCGCCTTTTTTACAAATTCTATGCCTTCATCCAGATGCTCTACCCTAAATCTAGGAATCATTTCATCCGGCAAACCGACAGCGTGAACAGGCATGAACCTTCTTATATCCTCTTCCCACAGATATGAAAGACATGCATCGCTTTTCATAACCTTGTGTATGCAAATGACAGCCTGCTGCATCAACTTGTCCATGTCTGTAGTATGCGCGGTTGCCTCGGCAATCATGAGGATATGCGAGGTAATCTCCATCTCGTCCATTATTCTTTTTTCCGCAAGTTTTCTATTGGTAATATCGTGAGAGATCCCCATTACCCCAGCCGTATTTCCCTGCAAATCTTTAAGAATAGACGCGGAAAGAAGGCTTGGGAATGTCTCGTTGTTTTTACGCTTATTAAGTATTTCCTGAACATATATGCCGTGCTCTATTGTCATTTTGTGCGCCTTCAAGCCCTCATCGGGATTTGCATAGAGGATGTCCGCGTGTCTTCCTAAAACTTCATCTGCTCCATATCCGAATATTTCCTGCGCAGCCTTGTTAAACACAGTAATCCTGCGGTCATTATCAACAGCGACAATCATATCCAGTGAACTGTTGATGACATTATTGATATATTCCTGCGATGCCTTTAACGTCTCTTCCGCCTTTTTGGTCCCCGTGATATCCTGTACAATTCCTGTTCCTTTTACAGTTTTGCCTTGTTCATTGAATTCCACTTCAGCCTTTTCTCTGACCCACTTCATTTCACCGCCAACTAGGATGCGGTGTTCAATATCATAAGGCTCTCTATTAAGAGCGGCAGTCCATGCTTTATCAACATATTCCAGGTCATCAGGATGAACAGTTTCAAGAAACTTTTCGTATGTAAGAGGTGTTCCAATGGGAACTTTAAATATGCGATAAGTTTCATCAGACCAAATGAGTTCATTTTTCATTATGTCCAAATGCCAACTCCCGATATGGGCAACCTCCTGCGCCTTCTTAAGATTGGCTTCGCTTTTCCGAAGATTCTCGTCTAATTTTTTGCGTTCGGTTATATCCTCCATGACATGGGCAGAGTACAGATACCTTCCTTCAGCATCCTTCATTGGATAGAATCTCACATTGAATATCCTGTCTATAGAAGGGATAAAAACCTCCTCCACTATATTTTCCTGTAATTCCATTGCCTTTTGGCACATTTTAAGGGGTGCATCCATTTTAGGAAAGACCTCGTAGTAAGACCTTCCTATAATCTCATTAAATGCCATCCCTGCTGCCATTTGATATGCCTTATTCACCCTCACAAGATTAAACTTCTTATCATGGATGAATATAGGGTCTTTTATAGCATCAAATGTTGCCTCCCATTCTTTTTTTGCCTTTTCTACCGCGTCCCATGCAATCTTGCTTTCAGTAATGTCAGATACGAGTCCGTCGTATGCAGTTAAATTTCCATGCTCGTCATAGTGCATGACCGGCGTATTTCTAATCCATTTGATTCTGCCGTCCTTGCAGATTATTCTATGTTCAATAGGAGGCACCTTCTTGCCGGATAATATTGCTTCAGCCTGCTTCTTAACAGCCTCGCGGTCATGTTCATGTATCATTTGAAGCCATAAGAACGGATAGGCGTCAAATTCATCTGATGTAAAACCGGTTATCCCCGCGCATCCATAGCCGTGGGATGTGGAAACAGGCTTGCCGTTTTCCACCTTCACTGTGTAGATGTAGCCTGTAACTGAGTCTATTAAATATTTGTATCTGCTTTCGCTTTCCCTGATCATTTTTTCCGCTGTCTTTCGCTCAGTGATGTCCCTGATAATCCCTGCGGACTGCCATTTCCCCTGTATATTCATGGCGGATATGGAGAGTTCAATTGGAAATTCTCTGCCGTCTTTGCGCAAGGCTGAAAGTTCAATGGTTTTGCCCACAACAGGTCCTGTCCCTGTCTCAAAAAATCTATTCAAACCTTTTGATGTCTTTTCACGGAATTTTTCCGGGACAATAATACTATGCAAATTCATGCCCATTACCTCATCCGCTTTATATCCAAACATCTCTTCAGCCTTTTTATTCCATAAAACAATATTGTCAGGCGCTTCCAGACATATGATTGCATCTGCCGCGTTTTCTGCAACTACGCGGAAGCGTTCGGCGTTTATTTTAAAATTTTCTTCTGCAATCTGGCGCAAGGAGATTTCTTGATTGAGTTTTAGGGTCGCCTCTTCCAGTTGTTTGCTTGTTTCTTGAAATTTTTTCAAGATGTTGTTAAATGAAATTGATATTTCGCGGAGTTCAGCCGCATCTTCGTGAATATCCATCATAACAAATTCGCCAGAATCAGCCTTTTTCATAAAATCGCTGATTAGCATGAATTTATCAAATATCTGGCGAAGGAGGATAAGCCCTAAAAGGGAAAGGACAAGGAGAGGCACAATGATAATCGCATAATGATATATAAATTTGAGAATGAGTCCTTCTTCATACAGGACATGGAAGAATATGAGGAAGGGGAGGATGAAAACTAGGGCAACAACCACAGTCAGCCTGTTTCTGAGACTCTTGCCCTGAATAGATAATCTTTTAGACAAAAAGAGCGGCATCGTATAATAAGTCTAGCGTAAAATTGGTATTTGTCAACTAGGTGAGGGGATACCTGTCCTTTTGGACAGGTAGGGTTATCTATATTTTAAAGTTTTCCATGCTGAATTTTTTATCTTCATACACAATGCATGTAAAATGGCTTATCCAGTCGCCCGGGTTGATGTAAAATTTTTCGCTGTCATTATCGGCTTGTTTAAAAATCTTTGGCGAGTGCGCATGACCGAGCATTACTGCGTCATAGCCCTGTTTCCATTTATCCCTTGCATAGTCAATGAACATCTCATCATATTTAACCCCCTTTGCAAGATATTGCCTGCTTCCTTTTGACATTGCATTTGCAATCTGCCAGACCATTGTTGACGGCAGAATATAAAAAACAATCCTCATAAGCCATGAGCGCAAAAAATATCTTAAAATTCTATAACCATAATCTTTTTTATTCACCATGTCACCGTGAGCCAGAAAGATTTTTTTATTATCAAACGTTATTTCAGCGCTGTCAGAATAAACATCTGCATTCAATGTTTCTGTAAAAATCCTTCCCATAAAAAAATCATGATTGCCTTCAAGGTATATGATTTTTGCGCCTGAGTTTTTTAGTTTCAAAAGTTTATCAAGGATGGGTTTATGATGCTTGTGCGCAATCTTGTTGCGTCCGTTCCAGAAATCAAAAAGGTCGCCGAGTATCACAAGCAGATTGACATCCTTTAGATTGTCTAAAAAATTTAGAATAATTTGATAGTTTTTGTCACACGGATTTTTAAGATGCGCATCTGAGATAAATACTGCCTTCATTTGAAAATATTCCTCCGAGATTGTCATTCCGAGCGAAGCGAGGAATCTCGTTTTAGATTGCTTCGGCTTTGCCTCGCAATGACATAATGAAAAATCCTATCTTAATACGATTTACTCTGCAAGGGTTTTGTGATATTTACTAAAAATGGCAAAACTCTATATTGTTTCAACGCCAATAGGAAATCTTGAGGATATAACCCTGCGAGCACTACGGATTTTAAAAGAGGTTGATTTGATAGCGGCAGAGGACACAAGGCACACAAAAAAACTTTTAAATCACTATAACATCAAAACCCCTCTAACAAGTTATTTTGAGCATAATGAATTAACAAAAGGCGAGTTTATAATATCAAAAATAAAAGAGGGCAGGGATGCCGCGCTTGTTTCAGATGCAGGAACTCCGGGCATATCAGACCCCGGCTACAGGCTTATAAAAATGGCAATTGAAAATAATATAGATGTTTCGCCGATACCCGGCGCCTCTGCTATAATCGCATCGCTTTCTGCATCAGGGCTTCCCACAGATAGTTTTGCATTTTATGGCTTTCTGCCGGCAAAACAAGGCGAGGTTGAAAGATTGCTCCTAAAGATAAAAAGCGAGAAGCGGACAGCGGTTTTCTATGAATCCCCAAGAAGACTTTTAAAAACGCTTGAAGCGGTTTTGAAAATATGCGGCGACATAGACATTGTGATTGCAAGGGAGATTACAAAGGTCTATGAGGAATTTTTAAGGGGAAAGGTTTCCGAAGTATTGGGAAAGATAAAAGGCAGAGAGGTTAAAGGCGAGATAGCAATAATCTTGTCAAACTTTTTAAAAGAAAAGATAGAAGGAAAAACGATTGAGGATGATATAAGATATTATCTTAAAGAACTCGGACTGCCTTTAAAAGAGACTGCTCAAATAATTGCAAAGGAATGGGGCATTCCAAAAAGAGAGGTTTATAAAATTGGTTTAAAGATAAAGGAGGAAGGATAAATGAAAAAACTAATACTCGGCATAATCATAGGCATTGCGCTTCTCATAGTATTTGTCTATTTCGGAGGCGGCAAATATCTGCAGCAGGCAGGAAAAGAGGCTGAAAAGGCTGGCGGTGAACTTGAGCAGTATGAAAAGAAACTTAAGGAATCTGCCAAAACAGTGGAAAAGGGCATTGAAAAGGTAAAAGAGAAGATAAAGGAAAAGACAAGCGATTAGTTTATACAGAGCGTCATAACTTAGCATACCTGCGTTGCTCCTCGGCTCGTCGTTGCGGCGTATGCTTAAAAAAATACGCCTCACTCCTCGCCTTTGTCGCGCCTTGGTCTGCTTTGTTCTGACGCTCTGTATGCGGCTTTATTTATGTCGTTGTGTATAAACAAGGAATTATATTGAGAAAGCAAGATTTTTTAAAACTTAAAAATGACCCTGTGGTGCGCGCAGTGTATTTTTCTGCAAAAGAGTGCGGTTCAGACGCCTATCTTGTCGGCGGTGTGGTCAGAAATGTCATCTCTAAACTCCCGATAGGCTGTGATTATGATTTTGCGCTCACAGGGAATATAAAGAATATTGCTGAAAGATTTGCCTCTCTTGCAAATGGAAGCCCGTTTCTTCTGGACAAAGAAATTTCTTCTTTCAGGGTGGCTGTTAAAAAAGGCGATACAAAAATCAATGTTGATTTATCGCCGCTTAAAGGCGGAAATATAATTGCAGATATTTTTGCAAGGGATTTTACAGTAAATGCTATGGCAATTGATTTGAGGGAACTTTTTGAAAAGGATAAGGTTCTGCTCATTGACCCTTTAGCAGGCGCGAGGCACAGCAAAAAACGGCTGCTAGCGCCTGTAAAAGATGATATTTTCAATAATGACCCGGTGAGGCTTTTGCGCGCTGTTAGATTATCTGCGCAATATGGATTTTCCATAAACAAGGATACAGAAACTCTTATAAAGGCGCGGGCGCATCTTTTAAAGACATCCTCATGGGAAAGGATAAGGGATGAATTTTTTGCGACAATTATCTGCCATAATGCCAGCGATAATCTAAAAAAACTTTATGCGCTTGGACTGCTTCAGGAAATATTTCCAGAGATTATAGACTGGGACAGACTGGAAAATTACGACCTGATGTCTCATATTATCAAGGCTGTTCAAGAAGGCGAAAGGATTATCTGCGGAATAACTGAAATTATACCTAAATATGAAGATGTGATTTTACGGCATTTTGATGGCTTAATTGGAAATATACCACGGTCTGCATTTTTCAAGTTTGCTATGTTTCTCCATGATGTCGGCAAGGCTGTTGCAATCAAGATAGACGGGGAAAGGATGAGGTTCCCCGGGCATGAGATGGAAGGCGAGGCCATTGCAAAAAAGACAGCAAAAAGGCTGAAACTGAGCAGGAAGGCATCAGTAATCCTTTGCAAACTCATAAGAAATCACCACAGGGTGTTTAATATGGCGTCCATGGAAAAGGTTTCATCAAGGTCAAAGGCGCATTTTTTCAGGATTATGGATGAGGATGGCATAGACCTGCTTTTTATGTCCCTTGCAGATGCAAGGGCAACGAGGGGCGGCGAAGACCTTGAACTTGCAGAACTTGTAAAAGAGGTTGTTTCATTTTATTTTGATGTATATGCAGTAAAAAAACCGCCCTCCCTTTTTAAAGGCAATGATGTTATGAATATTTTTAATATCCCTGAAGGCATAATGGTCGGCAAGATTTTGGAAAAGATTCAGGATGCTGAAGGCATTGGACTAATAAAAAATAAAAAAGACGCAGTAGAATTTATAAACAAATGGCTTTTGGATAAGTCAAAAAAGCCTGTTTTGTCTTGACATTGCCAGCATTATGGAGCAAATCAAATTAAAGAATATTGGCAAGGTAAAAATGGCTTGAATAATAGAGGCGCATTATGCTATCTTAACATAATCAATTACCAATCTTAAATTTAAGGAGGTGATTTTATGAGGTTTAAATATCACGGCATGGGCAAATGGGGGAAATGGTTTTTATGTTTTTTATCCATCGCAATAATTTCAGGCTGCGCAGGGACGAAAGGGGCTGAAAGAAAAGAAGCGCATACATTATATGCTGAAGGTGTGGAACTTTATCAGAAAGGTAAATACACTGATGCAATTGAAAGACTGAAACTTGTTATGGAAGACCATCCGCTTTCAGCAGAGGCTCAAAGCGCGGAACTTCTTTTGGCAGATTCATATTTTGGCAATGAGGAGTATGATGACGCCGCGGCATATTATGCTAATTTTGTTTCCCTTCATCCTAGACATCCGAGGGCGGCATATGCGCAGTTTCAGAAAGGCATGAGTTATTTCCGCCAGATTTCTACTCTGGACAGGGACCAAACCCCTGTAAAAAAGGCGCTGATCGCATTTCAGGATTTGACATCTTCTTATCCATCGGGCTCATATGCTGAAAAATCTAAAGACATGATTTTATTCTTAAGAAAAAGGCTTGCGGAGAGAGAGTTATATATTGCTAATTTCTATTTTAAGAATAAGAATTACAAGGGCGCGCTTGCAAGGTATTCAGAGATTTTAAAGGAATATCCTGACGTCGGACTGACTGACAAGACATTATACTCCATAGGCGAGTCTTATATGAAACTCGGCGAAAAGGACCTTGCAAAGGACGCATTTTCAAATCTTATCTCAACCTATCCTGATAGTCCTTTTGCAAAGGATGCAAAGGGCTGGTTGAAGAGCATATAGGTATGAAAAGGCCTTTACATTGGCAGGATTTATATGAATTGGGCAAGAATGCCTTTGAAGGTAAAAGATATAATGAGGCGCAAAGATACTTTGAAGAACTGATTAAAGAAAAGGCAAATTTTGCAGATGCATATAATTTCCTTGGCTTCATATATCATTTTAACGGCAAAACCAATGAGGCAATAGGATTTTTCAAAAAGGCTATTGAGATAAATCCGAGATATACAGAGGCATCGCTTAACCTTGCAGTTGTCTATAATGAGATTCAAGAATTTGAAAAGGCGAATGAGATTTATGCAATGGCAAAGGATGCCTCAAAACAAGGCGCAACATCCTACCTTGACCCTTATGCCAAGGGCAAACTCGCCAACATGCACGTAGAGATAGGGGCTATATATCATGAAATGGGTTTTTACAAAGAGGCTCAAGATGAGTATGAAAAGGCGATTCGCTTAAGACCAGAGTTTGTTGATATAAGAACCAGCCTTGGAATTATCTACAGGGATATGGGGGATTTTGCAGGCGCAATAAAAGAATTTGAAGAAGCGTTAAGTATAAAGCCGGAGTATCTGCCTGCAAAATTAAACATCGGCATAACGTATTACAATATGGGACAATTGGAAGATGCAAAAAAGGCATGGATGGAAGTCCTAAAACACAATCCAAATGATAAAAAAGCAATGATGTATCTTAACCTGCTGGAGAGGTCAAAAAAATAAAGAAAGGAGATGATATGAAAGATTACACCGATTATAAAGGCAGATTACACGGATTAAAACAAATAGTAGTCTTAAATCTGCGTAATCGTATTTTAAAAATCTGTGTAATCAATTTATTCTAAAGAAAGGATGATAAATATGAATAAGATTATTAGCAGCGAGTTATTAGAAAGACTGCTCAAGGAAAATTTTGAATTCAAAAAGGCGTATGATTTGCATAATGATTATGAAGAAAAGGTTGCGCAGATGGACAAAAGAGCCCATCTTAATGCCAATGAAGAGATTGAAAGAAAGAGATTACAAAAGATGAAACTGGCGCAAAAAGATAAGATGGAGGAGATGGTTTTAAAGTACGGAGAGGCGAGAGGTTGAAGAGCAAGTAGCGTTGCCCTTTATGGGCAACGAATTCGTCGGGGATAAACCCCGACGCTACGATTTCTTATGCGAAGCGACAGGATTAAAAAAGGACTTGAAAGGGTTCCGCACAGGGCGCTCCTTTATGCAACAGGTCTCACAAAAGAGGAGATGGCAAAGCCTTTTATAGGCGTTGCAACATCCTTTAACGACCTTGTGCCGGGGCATATCGGGATGAGAACCCTTGAGAGATTTATTGAAAAGGGCGTTCATACAGGCGGAGGGTATTCGTTTTTCTTCGGCGTGCCTGCGATATGCGACGGCATTGCAATGGGGCATACAGGCATGCATTACAGTCTGCCCAGCAGAGAACTCATTGCAGACATGATTGAGTCTGTTGCAATGGCTCATGCCTTGGATGGACTTGTTCTTTTGACAAACTGCGACAAAATCACCCCCGGAATGCTTATGGCTGCTGCAAGGCTTGACATTCCTTCTATAGTTGTTACAGCAGGACCAATGCATACAGGCATGTATCAGATGAAGAGACGCTCATTTGTCCGCGATACATATGAGGCAATCGGCAGATTTAAGAATAAAGAAATTACTCAGGATGAACTTTCAGACCTTGAGTTCTGCGCATGTCCGGGCGGAGGCTCGTGTCAGGGTATGTACACCGCAAACACGATGGCATGCGTAACCGAAGCCCTCGGCATGTCTCTTATTGGCTGTGCGACCGGTCTTGAAGGCTCTGCTGAAAAAAGAAGGACTGCGTTTGATTCAGGCGTCAGGATAGTTGAGATGGTGAAGGATGATTTGACGCCGAGAAAGATCATGACAAAGAATGCGTTTGAGAATGCCATAAGGGTTGACATGGCTCTTGGCGGTTCAACAAACACAGCGCTCCATATTCCAGCGATTGCCCATGAAACAGGCATTGACTTGTCTTTGGAAATCTTTGATAAAATAAGCAGGGAGACTCCTAATATTGTTAAGTTAGAACCGGCAGGCGACCATTTTATGGAGGATTTGGAATACGCTGGCGGGATACCTGCTGTTATGAATAGGTTAAAAAATCTTTTAAAAGACAATATAACTGTCTCCCAAAAAACAATAAAAGGTATTGCTGAAAATGCAAAAATAAATGACAGCGATGTAATAAGAGAATTAAAAAACGCATATTATAAGGAAGGCGGCATTGCGGTTTTAAAAGGAAACCTTGCGCCTAACGGCTGTGTTATAAAACAGACTGCTGTAAGCGATAAAATGAAACATTTTATCGGAAAGGCAAGGTGTTTTGATTCAGAAGAGTCTGCAATGCAGGTAATACTTGCAGGAAAAATCAAGGCAGGGGATGTGGTTGTTATTAGATATGAGGGGCCCAAAGGCGGGCCCGGCATGAGGGAGATGCTTGCGCCGACAGCAACAATTACAGGTATGGGTATGGCGGACAAGGTTGCGCTCATTACAGACGGCAGATTTTCCGGCGGCACAAGGGGACCTTGCATAGGCCACATATCACCGGAGGCAATGGAAGGCGGGACAATTGCGCTTATTAAAGATGGAGATGAGATAGAGATAGATATTCCGAACAGGAGTTTAGAGTTAAGAGTTAAGAGTGAGGAGTTAAAGAAAAGAAAAGAAAACTGGAAACCGCCGGAGCCAAAGATTAAAAAGGGCTGGCTTGCAAGATATGCAAAGGTTGTAACATCGGCGAATACAGGGGCTGTAGTAAAATGAGGTAAGGGACTCAAGACAGTTTATGGTAACGCAAGAACAAATAAATCAGGTAATTAGCGCAATTATCAACGGATACCATCCTAAAAAGATAATCCTGTTCGGCTCGTATGCTTGCGGAAGCCCTACAAGGGATAGCGATATAGACCTGCTCATAATCAAGGATGATGAGCAGCCGCCAGTTAAGAGAAACCGCACTGTGCGGAGTTATCTAAAAAACTTTACAATACCTGTAGATGTTATTGTTAAGAGCAGTAATGAGTTTGAAATTTATAAGGACGTTATAGGAACTGTTGTATACGCAGCCAATAAATATGGCAAAGTCCTTTATGGTTAAAAAAGAAGTTATAGATGGGTTGGTTAGCAAATGGATCGGAATAGCGGAAAGGGACTTACTGACTGCGAAACAAGGACTAGAAGCGAAAACCGTCATAACAGACACGGTATGCTTTCACTGCCAACAGGCAGTGGAGAAGTATTTAAAGGCTTTTCTGGTTAAGCATCAGGTTGAGTTTATGAAGACACACAGCATCATGACGGTATTAAATCTTTGCTCGACTGTAGATAAATCGTTTAGCGAGGAGTTGTCCGAGGTCGATTACTTGACGGATTATGCCGTTGAGATTCGTTACCCTGACGAGTGGTATGAACCAACGATTGAAGAAGCCATGCAAGCGTTTCAGATGGTATTGAAGGTTAAAGGCTTTGTCGTTGATAAACTAAAAAAGGCTGTAACATCGGCGAATACTGGGGCAATAGTAAAGTGAGATGTGAGAAGTGAGAGGTGAGAGGGAAAACACAAAACCTAATTCTACTTCCAATTATAGTTTTTTTTATCATTGCCATTCACAGAAATTCTGCATGGAATGATGCCCTGAATCTATGGCAGGATGCTGTAAATAAATCTCCAAAAAAGGCAAGGGTGCATACAAATTTAGGGGCAGTTTATTCAGGCAAAGGGCTGTATGATGATGCGATAAGAGAATATAAAATAGCGCTTGGGTTGAATCCGAATTATATGGAGACCCATACAAATCTTGGCGTTGCATATGCTGAAAAGAGGATGATGGGAGAGGCATTAGCCGAACTCAAAGCAGCAATAAGTTTAAAACCTGATTCATCAGAGGCGCATGACAATCTTGGTTTTGCATATTTGAGGATGGGCAAATTTGAAAACGCTATGAAAGAATTTCAAATTGCCATTGAATTAAATCCTGAAAATTATGCTGCATATTATAATTATGGTCTTGCATTAAGGGATTCTGGCAGGCTTGATGAGGCTGTTGACAAATTAAAATTATCCATATATATAAAACCTGATGAACCCAAATCCCATTTTGACCTCGGCGTTGTTTATTATACAAAGGGTCTGCTGGATGATGCAGTAAGGGAATATAAAACAGCGCTTGCGCTAAATCCAAATTCAATTGATGCGCGCAACAATCTTGGCGCAGCATATCTTAAAAAAGGTTTGTATGATGATGCTGAAAAAGAATTTAAAAAGGTTATTGAAATAAGACCCGACTTTGCGTCAGTTTATGGAAATCTTGGTGTTGTTTATGGCAGCAAGGGTATGCTGGACGAGGCAATTAAGGTTTTTAAAAAGGCAGTTGAACTTGAACCAAAATCAGCAGGCAATTATATAAATCTTGGATTTGCATATAAGCAAAAGGGCATGATAAAAGAGACGATTGAAGAATATAAAAAGGCGCTGATGCTAGACCCTGATAATATTGAGGCAAAACAAGGGTTGGATGAAATTGCAAAGGAGAATGTCAATTGAAGATAAACGGTGCGCAGATATTTATTGAATCCTTATTAAAAGAAGGGGTTGATACAATCTTTGGTTATCCGGGCGGCGCTGTCATTCCGATATATGATGCGCTTTACAATGACACGCGCTTAAGACATATACTTGTCCGTCATGAGCAGGGCGCTGTTCATATGGCAGACGGCTATGCAAGGGCAACAGGCAGACCCGGCGTTGTGCTTGTAACATCAGGTCCCGGCGCAACAAATACTGTAACAGGCATTGCAACAGCATATATGGATTCAATCCCGATTATTGTTTTTACAGGACAGGTGCCTACAGCGCTTATCGGCAATGATGCGTTTCAAGAGGCTGATATTGTCGGCATAACAAGACCATGCACAAAACATAATTATCTTGTAAAGGATGTCAGGGATATTGCAAGGGTTATAAAAGAGGCATTTCATATTGCAGCAACAGGCAGACCCGGCCCTGTGCTTGTTGATTTACCAAAGGATATTTTAAATGCTGCAACAGAATTCAAATATCCAGAAAAGATTGAACTCCGAAGTTATCAGCCGACATATGAAGGACATCCCGGGCAGATAAAAAGGGCGGTTGATACAATCCTTGCTTCAAAAAGGCCAGTGATATATGCGGGTGGCGGCGTGCTTTTATCAAATGCGTCAAAAGAACTAAAATCCCTTGCAGAGAAATTGAACATACCTGTTACATTGACGCTCATGGGTCTTGGCGGTTTCCCGGGGACGCATCCGCTGTTTCTCGGAATGCTAGGCATGCACGGCACATATACGGCAAATATGTCTGTAACAAATACAGACTGCCTAATTGCAATCGGCTCAAGGTTTGATGACAGGGTTACAGGAAAGATTGATGAATTTGCGCCATATGCAAAGGTCATACATATTGATATTGACCCGACATCCATAAGCAAAAATGTCCGTGTTGATGTGCCGATTGTCGGCGATGTTAAGCATGTATTAAAGGATATGCTGAAAGAATTGGATAATGCAAAACATAGCAAAGATGTCTTGAAAGATTGGCACGAGCAGATTGCAAAATGGAAAGACACGCACAAACTTTCTTACAAACAAAATGACAAGATAAAACCGCAGCATGTCATAGAAAAACTCTATGAACTTACAAAGGGCAGCGCGATTATCACAACAGAGGTCGGGCAGAATCAGATGTGGGCAGCGCAGTTTTATCTTTATGACAGCCCGCGCCAGTTTTTGACATCAGGCGGGCTTGGCACAATGGGCTACGGGTTTCCAGCGGCAATAGGCGCGCAGGTTGCATTTCCTGACAAGACAGTTATTGATATTGCAGGGGACGGCAGCATCCAGATGAACATACAGGAACTTGCAACAGCGGTTCAGCATAAACTGCCTGTAAAGGTTGCAATACTTAATAACAGATTTTTAGGCATGGTGCGGCAGTGGCAGGAATTTTTCTATGAAAAGCGGTATTCATATACATGCATGGATGCTGCGCCTGATTTTGTAAAACTCGCAGAGGCTTATGGCGCAGTTGGACTTCGCGCAGAAAAACCAGAAGAGGTCGTGCCTGTTATAAAAGAGGCGCTTAAGGTTAATAAACCTGTGCTTATGGATTTCAGGATTGACAGGGAAGAGGATGTTTATCCAATGGTGCCGGCAGGACAGCCTTTGAATAAGATGCTTTTGGTATAGGGGAGGTTCTTGATGCGTCATACAATATCCATTTTAGTTGATAATGAGTTCGGTGTATTGAGCCGAGTTGCAGGGCTTTTTTCCGGCAGGGGATTTAATATTGAAAGCCTGTGCGTTGCAGAGACCCTTGACCCAAAGGTCTCAAGGATGACGATAGTAACAAGGGGTGATGACCAGATAATTGAGCAAATTACAAAGCAGTTGAATAAACTTGTAAATATTATAAAGGTCTATGATTTGACAGCAGAGGAGCATATTGAGCGGGAACTTGCAATGATAAAGGTGAATGTGAGCGAAAAGGACAGGGCTGAGGTATTGAGCATAGTTGACATATTCAGGGCAAAGATTGTTGATGTTAGTCCAAAGACATATACAATTGAGATGACAGGCGATAATGAAAAGGTAAATGCAATGGTTGAGCTTTTAAAGCCGTTCGGCATAAAAGAGATTGCAAAGACAGGGAAAATCGCAATTGCAAGAAGCCCGAAAGCGGTAAAATAAAATCAACGGTTTTTGGAAATGGATTTTTTATGACAGATAGAGAAATTGAAGAAGTGTATCAAATCATCAAAGATTACCATGAGAAATATTTAAAAAAGCATGGGGTTAAGTTACCAAAGTTAAAAGATGCTGATGGGAAATATACCAGAAACGCGCTTGTTCTGATTTATCTAGCAAAATTTTATCCTAGCACTGTTTTAGTAACCAAACAAGATTTAACCGCATTTATTAGGAAGTTTTATCCTGAAACAAATGATGTCCAGCAAGCAAGACATTTAGGGGCGCAGTCAGGATGGTTTATTTCAGCAGGCGGCAGGGATAATGTCCATGTTAAGAAAATTGGGGAGTATCGGCTGATTACATTGGAAAGACCTTATCCCAACTTTAAAGGTCATAGAATTGAAACAACAGGCAATTGGGAGAATATAAAGCAGCAATATGGAAACAGATGTGCTACTTGCGGTTCAGAGGAAAATAAGAAAAATATACATTATCCTAATACAATAACAAAACTGCAAAAATCACACATAGACCCTTTCAAATCATTAATTGAAGGCAATATCATTCCGCAATGCCAAAAATGTAACAGGGCATACAGAAATTTTTGGGTATTTGATGAAAGAGGAAGGGTTAGGGGAATAGCAAAACCGGCAGTAATTAAAAAATGCAGCAAAGACATAAAATGGAAAATCTACAAAATCTTATACAATGAATTTAAAGGAACAAATCCAAATGAATGAAACTTATTTGAATAAAATAATCAATGAAGATGTGTTGAAAGTTTTATCCATGCTTGCTGACAATAGCATTGATTTGGTTTTAACCGACCCGCCTTACTTTTTAGACAAGATGGATGATAGTTGGGATGAAAAAAAAGTAGCAAGCACGAAATACCATCATGTTATAAAATCCCTTCCAGCTGGAATGAAATTTGATAGGGAACAGGGAAAAAATTTTTATAAATGGTATTATAAAGTTGCAAATGAAATTATAAGGGTTTTAAAACCGGGGGGATTTTTCTTTTCATTCTCAAGTCCAAGATTATATCATAGGATGGTATCGGCAATTGATGATGCTGGGTTTTTGATAAGGGATTGCTTTATCTGGTTATACACTCAAAATCAGCCAAAGGCAATGAGTTTAAATCATTTTATAGAGAAATTAGATGAGGATAAAGAAACCAAAGAGGACATAAAAAAACAATTAAACGGATGGAAAACTCCTCAAATTAAATCTTGTTTTGAACCGATTGTAATGGCGCAAAAAGAACCAGATGGGACATTTCTGGAGAATTTCAGAAAATATAATGTCGGTTTATTGAATACTCATGTGAAAATCGGGCAAGATATGTTTCCGTCTAATGTAATTTCAACAAATAAGATAAATGAAATAGTTGATAAATGTTTTTTGATTTCAAAGCCAGATAAAAAAGAAAAGGGGGATTTTAATGCGCACAGAACTGTAAAACCGTTAAGTTTATGCGAATACATTATAAACCTAACAACTTATTCAAATGAGGCAGTTGTTCTTGACCCTTTTGCCGGCAGCGGAACAACATTAGTAGCGGCTAAAAAGTTAGGAAGAAAATTTATTGGCATTGATATAAACAAGGAATACATTGAAATATCTAAAAGAAGAATTAAATCTACTAATGCGAATTATTTCATTTCTAATGATATAAATAAGGAAAGACAATTAAGAATTCTTGAAAAGGCAGCAAAATATAAAAGACTAAATAAGTGCAAGATAGCAAAAACGATTTGAGAAAATTCCAAATAAAAAACGGAGGATACGAATGAAGGTTTATTATGACAAGGATGCAAATCTGGAAATCATCAGAGACAAAAAGGTTGCTGTTATCGGCTATGGCAGTCAGGGGCATGCGCACTCACAGAATTTAAAAGAGAGCGGAGTTGATGTGGTTGTCGGCCTTAAGAAAGACGGCGCATCATGGAAAAAGGCGGAAACAGCGGGGATGAAGGTTAAAGAGGTGAAGGATGCTGTGAAAGGTTCGGATGTTGTTATGATTCTTGTGCCTGATGAATTACAGGGCGATTTGTATAAAAATGAGATTGCGCCGAATCTTAAAAAGGGTTCATACCTTGCATTTGCGCATGGCTTTAATATCCATTTTGGCCAGATTGTTCCTGATGTAAATATAAATGTTTTTATGGCTGCGCCAAAGGGCCCCGGACATCTTGTAAGGCACGAATACACAAAGGGCAATGGCGTGCCGACGCTTATTGCTGTTCATCAAGACTCGTCTAAAAACACAAAGGATGTTGCGCTCTCTTATGCGTCTGCAATCGGCGGCGGCAGGGCAGGCATTATTGAAACAACATTCAGGGATGAGACAGAGACTGATTTATTCGGCGAGCAGGCGGTTTTGTGCGGCGGCGCTACAGCGCTTATTATGGCGGGTTATGAGACATTGATTGAGGCTGGTTATCCAGAGGAGATGGCATATTTTGAGTGTCTGCATGAGTTAAAACTCATTGTTGATTTAATATATGAGGGCGGTATATCAAACATGAGGTATTCTATAAGCAATACTGCGCAATATGGTGATTTGACAAGGGGACCAAGGATAATAACAGATGAGACAAAGAAGGAGATGAAGAAAATCCTTGCCGAGATTCAGAGCGGCGCATTTGCAAAGGAATGGATGATTGAAAACAAGGTCAATAAGCCTGTATTCACCGCGCTTACAAAAAAAGGGCAAAACCATGCAATAGAAAAGGTCGGCGAAAAACTCCGCTCCATGATGCCGTGGCTCAAAAAGGGCAAGATAGTGGATAAGAGTAAAAACTAATACATGCGAGGCTTGTAGGGGCTTGATTTATCAAGCCCCTTTACAATCAGGTTCAATAAATCGGGATGGGTAAGGAAGAAAGTTATTTATCTGTCCCATGAACCCCTACTAGCAGCCTTTCCTTCCATTCAACTACATTGCTTTCATCGGTAAATATCCAATCTCTGTCTCAGCCGCTTTTCCCTCAAAGTTTTCTTGATAGAAACATAGATTGATGATATATATCTGCTGACTTTCTGGAGAAGTTTTTAATATGAAAAACCTTTCAATAAAAATCAAACTGTATATCCTCTTCCTTTTCTTTTTTGTAATAGGGTTTGTCAATATCATCATATTTATAAATTCCTTGAACAGGATGGCGACATACACCAATCTTTTGAATATATCAGGGTCTGAAAGGTGGCGTATCTACGGCATTGTCTATAAAATCAATCTTTATAGTCCTGATTCAACCGAGGATGAAAAGGTATTAAAAGAACTTGTCCATATGTATGAATTGGTATTGGAGAAGATTAAAGCGTCTGTGAAGGAAGAAGATGGTGAAAGGGTGATGCTAAACAGCATAAATGCCCTATTAGAGGATATGACTAGAAAATGGATCCCTTTTAAGGCAAGCGTAAACGGCTTTATTGCTGCTGAAGGATTCAAGGCAAGAGAGGACTTCAGAAATCAGGCTGTCTATGCAGCGCCTGAACTTGTAAACTTTGCCGATAGATTAACCGGCGATATTCAAAGATATGCTGACAGCAGAGCGGTTTTTTTAAAGAGATTGACAGTCATTGCATTTTTAGTATCCATCCTGTTTTTAAGTTTTACAATCTATATCTTTTTGAAAAGCGTGATAAAACCTATTGACGAGGCAAAGTCTTTTGCCAATAAGATCGCATCAGGCGATTTGAGTGTGAGATTAAGAACAAGGTCTCTTGACGAGATAGGAATACTCGTTCATACCCTCAATGATATGGTTGAAAAATTCGATGAGACATATAAGAATATGGAAAAGACTATAAATCAAAGGAGTGAGCAGCTTGTGAAGGCAGAGAAACTCAGCGCTATCGGCAGCCTTGCAGCCGGTATTGCGCATGAAATCAATAATCCGTTGACCGGGGTTGTCGGCTATTCACAACTTTTACTTTCAAGAGACCTCGATGATGACACAAAGAAAAAGATTAAAAAGATAAATGATGAGGCGCTTCGCGCTGCCAAGATAGTAAAAAATCTTCAGTCTTTTGCAAGACAGGGCGCATACGAAAGGCAATATGTTGATATAAACAGTGTGATTGAAAAAACTATAGATGCAAAGAATGAGGAATTTTTATCAAATAATATTCAAGTTGCAAGGGAATTTGGAAATGACCTGCCGTGGACAATGGGCGACCCTTTGCAGATTCAGTATGCCTTTTTAGCAATCATAAGCAATGCCGTCCATTCAATGGAAGCAACTAGCAGCAGGAAACTATTCACAGTAAAAACAAAACTTACAATAATAGACGATAAGACTAACAAGAGGATGATAAGGATATTGTTTAATGATACGGGCTGTGGTATTCCAAAAGGTATTATAGATAAGATTTTTGACCCGTTTTTTACAACAAAGGATGTCGGCAAAGGCACAGGACTTGGTTTGTCTGCTGCGTATGGCATTATAAAGGAACACAATGGAGTTATATATGCAGAAAGCAAAGAAGGCGAGGGGACTACTATTATTGTAGAGTTACCTGTTATAGAGGTGCCTGTGAAAAGCAAGTGAAAAGACTAAAACTCAAATCTCAAAATGCAAAACTTTAGAAATGGTTCTAGGGTTCAGTAGCGTTGCCCTTTATGGGCAACGAATTCGTCGGGGATAAACCCCGACGCTACTTGACCCCTCGAATCCATGAACCCTTTAAAAAATGGTTTTACAGTTTTGAGTTGTAGTTTTGACTTTTGCGTTTTGACTTTTGAGTTATCTTTTATCTATGGAAAACCAATTCTTAAACATTACTATCTACTCAATGCTCGCAGGACTATCAACAGTTGCCGGGATATATCTTGTTTTAAAAAAAGAGGCATGGGCTGTAAAAAATTCTGTTTTTCTAATTAGTTTTTCAGGCGGCGTTGTCTTGACAGCGGCATTTGTAAATATACTACCCGAGGCAATGGAGATAAATGCCGACAGTCTTAACTATGTCTTAATTACGCTCATAACCTTTTATATTATTGAACATGCAGTGATGATACACTCATGCCCTGAAGGCGGCTGCGAATCGCATCCGATTGGCTGGCTTAGCTTTTTAGGCATAGGCTTTCATTCCATTCTTGACGGTGTTGCAATCGGCGCCGGTTTTGAGGCAAGTTTTTCCCTTGGCATAGTAGCGACAATAGGGGTGCTTCTCCATGAACTGCCGGAAGGCATAACAATTACATCCATTCTTCTGCACGAAGGTTTTAGCAGAAAAAAGACCGTATTCCTTTCGTGGATAGTTGCCGCTGCAACGCCGATAGGCGCAATTGGCTCATACTTTTTCTTAACGGATATTTCTAAAGAAGCACTTGGTTTTTTTCTTGCAGTAGCAGCAGGTTCTTTTATATATGTAGGCGCATCCGACCTTTTGCCGGAGACGCATAAAAATTCCAGCAAAAAAAATATATTATCTGTTATATCCGGGGCATTATTGATTTATCTTGTCGGACATTTTATCGCCGGAAATGGGGGGCATTAAATGATAGAGAGATATGCAAGAAAAGACATGGCTAAAATATGGGAGACTGAAAACAGGTTCAAGAAATGGCTTGATATTGAGGTGGCGGCATGCGAGGCATGGGCGAAATTAGGAGAGATACCCAATAATGCTGTCAAAAACATCAGGGACAAGGCTTGTTTTGATATTAAAAGGATTGATGAGATTGAGGCTGTTGTAAAGCATGATGTGATTGCGTTTCTCACATCTGTTGCTGAGTTTGTCGGTACTGATTCAAGATACATCCACAAAGGCATGACATCTTCTGATGTGCTTGACACATCCCTTGCCATTCTCCTGAAAGAGGCTTCTGACCTGATTATAACTGGCATAAAGTCAATGATGGGTGTTCTGAAAGAAAAGGCATTTGAGTATAAAGATACGGTTATGATCGGACGCTCCCACGGCATCCATGCAGAGCCGATAACATTCGGCTTAAAAATGGCGCTCTGGCATGAAGAAATGAAGAGAAATCTTGAGAGGATGAAAACGGCAAAAGATATTATATCATACGGCAAGATTTCAGGCGCTGTCGGAACATTTGCAAATATCCCGCCGTTTGTTGAAGAGTATGTATGCAAGAAACTTGGACTAAAACCCGCGCCTGTTTCTACTCAGATTATCCAGAGGGACAGGCACGCAGAATATTTCACAACCCTTGCAATTATTGCATCATCAGTAGAAAAATTTGCAGTTGAGATAAGGCATCTTCAGAGGACTGAAGTCTTAGAGGCGGAAGAGCCTTTTACAAAAGGCCAAAAAGGCTCATCTGCCATGCCTCATAAGAGAAACCCTGTTTTGTCGGAAAATCTGACAGGTCTTGCAAGGCTTGTAAGGGGCTATGCAAATGCGGCAATGGAGAATATTCCGCTCTGGCACGAGAGGGACATCAGTCATTCCTCTGTGGAAAGGGTGATTGCGCCTGATGCCGCGATATTAGTTGATTTTATGTTGAACAGGATGACAGGGCTTATAAAGGACTTAAATGTATATCCTGAAAATATGAAGAAAAATCTTGATAAGATGAAAGGGCTTATAAATTCCCAAAGGGTCTTGCTTGCACTGGCTGAAAAAGGCGCATCAAGGGAAGATGCGTATAAAGTGGTTCAGAGGAATGCAATGAAGGTCTGGGCAAAGGGCATGAACTTTAAAACCCTTTTGCTTAAAGACAAAGATGTTGTAAAATACCTTTCAAAAAAAGAGATTTCAGAATTGTTTGATATTGCATATCATTTAAAAAATGTGGATTATATATTTAAAAGGGTCTTCAAAAACAGGGATTAGGGGCTAGGGAATTATAGTAACGGCAAGAAATAGAGTGTCATTGCGAGTGAAGCGAAGCAATCCCTATACTATAGTATAGTTTATTCCTTATAAGGAAGTAATGAACATCAAAATAAGCGAAAATCTAAAAGTCTGGAGTGAGGATATTATTTATTCACTCTTCATCTTGATTGCCTTCTGGCTCCTTGCAAGGTTTGCAAGATATTTTTTTGCAAAGTGGGTTTCAAGATTTACAAAGCACACTGAAACAGAACTGGATGATAAGATTATTGATGCTGTAAAATCGCCGATTTACTACATCATATTGCTTTTTGGCATTTCTTTGGCAATTTCTGTCCTTCCGCTTCCACCAAAGGTAATCTCTATAAGCGATGGCATTGTTTATGTCTTTGGCGTGT
Source organism: Deltaproteobacteria bacterium (assembly GCA_016234925.1). Classification (GTDB taxonomy): domain Bacteria; phylum Desulfobacterota; class GWC2-55-46; order UBA9637; family GWC2-42-11; genus JACRNI01. The sequence goes on from JACRNI010000055.1 coordinate 32,486, forward strand.
CCGTCGGCATATTTATATCTTATAGGGTTGTGAATGTTTTTCTTGAATGGTACACGCATAATGTAGCGTTAAAGACAGACAGCCAGATAGAAAGGGAATTCCTTCCGCTTATTGAAAAAGTAATATTCGTTTTTATACTAATCACAGGTTTAATTGTTGTTTTAAAACATTTTAATTATGATATACTTTCTCTTGTAACAGCGCTCGGCGTTGCGTCTATGGCAATAGGTCTTGCTGCAAAGGACACGCTTGCAAACATGATTTCGGGATTTACCCTTATGCTTGACAGGCCGTTCAGGGTTGGCGACAGGATTCAACTTGCAGGCGGTGAAACAGGGGATGTTATGGAGATAGGGCTGAGATGCACAAGGATAAGGACTATGGAAAGCAATATCCTTGTTGTGCCGAATACGGAATTGGTAAACACAAAGGTCATAAATCAGTGCTTTCCTGATAATGTGATGAGGGCAAAGGCAAAGGTCGGCATTGCATACAATAGCGATGTTGAAAAGGCAAAAAGGATAATGCTTGATATTGCAAACAACCATCCTAAAGTTGTAAAATTCCCGCCGCCAATAGCGCTCTTTACAGAATTTGCAGAGTCCTGTCTTGTGATACAGATGTTTTACTGGGTGGATAACTGGTTTGAGATTGGTATTGTTCAGGACGAAATAAATTGCAGAATAAAAAAGAGATTTGAGGACGAAGGCATAGAGATACCGTTTCCCATAAGGACTATTTATTTGAAAAAAGGGGAAGAGATGATATGAAAGATTACACCGATTATAAAGGCAGATTACGCAGATTAAGGCAAAATAGCAGTTTTTAATCTGTGTAATCGTATTCCCAAAATCTGTGTAATCAATTTCTTTCATAAGAGATTTGATATGAATATGCAATCTTTAAAATTCAGATACGCTTTTTGTTTTGTATCGCTGGGTTTTTTGCTGCTGTCGGTGGTTGTTGTAACCTATATAATGGGCAGGGCTAATGAAGACACAGGGCAGATTATAAATGTATCCGGCGGACAAAGGATGAGGACTGTAAAGTTGGCGTATCTTCTGGAACGTTATCAGGTAAACTACGGACCCAGTGAGTTAAAAGTAATAGAGGATACCGTGTCTGACTATGATGCAAGGATGAAGGCTTTGGAAAGCGGCAGCGCATTTGGAATAGAAAATGGCGTATCCGATGCGGCATTAAAGGAGGAACTTAAAAAAAGCATTAAAATCTGGGGGGATTTTAGAATTTTAATAAAAGATGGTTTGGCAGAAAAATATGACCCCAATAAAATAGATGCTGTAATAAACGACCTGCTTTCATCATTGGACAAATTAACCAATGGGTTGGCTGACGAATCAGTCCGTAAAAATAAAAAAGCAATGATGCTGGAGATAGGATTAACATTTATAGCCCTTTGCATGATATTTGCTTATACCTTTACCAATAATCATTACACTGTTAATCCCATTGCAGAAATAGTTAAGACAGTCAGGGCATTTGCTGGAGGAGATATTACACAAAGGAGCAAGTATGCAACCGGTTTGTTTGAATTTAAAGACGAGATTTATGAATTAGAAGAGTTATTAAATACCGCCATAGAAAATACAGAAATAATAATAAGTGACATAGCGAATTCCTCCTCCAAGATCGCCTCCTCCTCCGAGCAGTTAAGCGCCTCCTCCACCCAAATCGCAAAAGGAGCAGAGGCACAGACCCAAAAGGCAGCCCAAGTAGCAACAGCAGCAGAGCAGATGTCAGCAACAGTAATAGAAGTAGCAAAAAACGCATCAGGCGCATCAGAAGCCGCAAAAGACGCAAACAAAGCAGCCCATAAAGGCGGAGAAATAGTAAAAAGGACA
>JACRNI010000096.1 GCA_016234925.1 Deltaproteobacteria bacterium
AGCGGCATATGGATAGGGTATAAGTATAGATGGCAAGCCTAATGCGAGAATCTCTGCAATACTTGTTGCGCCGCTCCTGCATATAATCAAGTCTGCCTTTTTATATGCCCCTGCCATATCATCAATAAATTTCAACACCTCCACTTTAACACTTGAACACTTGAACCCTTGAACCCTTTTATACGCCTCTTTCACCCTTTCATAATCTTCATCACCTGTCTGGTTAATAACATTTATTGAATGCTCTTTAATGTATTCCAGAGCTTCCGAAAATATTGAGTTTATTGCCTTTGCCCCCTGACTGCCTCCAAAAACCAAAATGGTAAACTTTTTATCTTCCTCACTTTTGACTTTTGACTTTTGACTTTTGACTTCTAAAATCTCTTTCCTCACTGGATTTCCTGAAACAATTACCTTTGCCTCTGGAAAAAATTTTACTGTTTCAGGAAATGCAATAAATACCTTGTCAACAAATCTTCCAAGAAGCCTGTTTGCAGCGCCCGGCAAGGCATTTTGTTCAAGTATTGCTGTCTTTATATTCATAACCTTTGCTGCCATAACAGATGGAAATGCGCTGTATCCGCCTGTTCCTATGACAAAATCAGGATTAAACATCTTTATTATTTTTCTGGACTGCCAGACCGCCATTACTGCCTTACATAAAGAAATAAACTTCTCTAACAAACCTTTCCGCTTGATTCCTTCAACATCTAATGTCTTTAGTTCAAAACCATATCTTGATAAAATCTTTGCCTCTAATCCTTTTTTACTGCCTATAAAAAGAATATTGCATGTTTCATTTTGTTCCTTAAATTCTTGAGCCAGAGCAATTGCAGGGAATAGATGTCCTCCTGTGCCGCCGCCTGCAAGCATGATATTCAAAATCAATGCTCCTGACTTTTCATATATATATTTAAGAGCATGCCGACCCCTATCATATTTATCATGAGCGATGTGCCGCCGTAACTTATAAACGGCAAGGTAAGCCCTTTTGTCGGCAAAAGCCCCATTACAACACCCATATTAACAACTGCCTGAATAGAAACAAGAAGCGTCAGACCTATTGCCAGATAAGTGCCGTAAAGGTCGGGGGCAACCAGCGAAATCCTCGTGCCTGATATTAAAAAAAGCAGATATAAGAAAATTATTATGCCCACACCGATAAGCCCAAGTTCCTCCCCTACAACAGAGAATATAAAATCAGTATGGGCCTCGGGGAGATAAAATAACTTCTGTCTGCCCTCGCCAAGACCAGCCCCCCATATGCCGCCTGCTCCAAACGCAAGAAATGACTGTATTATCTGAAAACCAGCGCCAGCAGGGTCTTTCCACGGGTCTAAAAAAACCAAAATCCTGCTCATCATGTAACTCTTCTTTGTAACAATGATATATATAAAAGGAACAGCAACAACAAAAATGGATATAATATGCCTTATCCTTACGCCTGCCACAAACATCATAATAAGTGTAATTGCGCCAAGCGACATAGTTGTGCCAAAATCAGTCTCCACCAGCATCAAAAGCATTATAATGCCTGTAATAATAATATGGGGCAAAAAACCTACTCCGAATGTCTTTATCTTTTCACTTTTTGCAGCAAGTGAATACGCAAGATATATAATAACAGACAGTTTTGCGAACTCCGAGGGCTGGAATGTAAAAGAACCAATCTTGAGCCACCGCCTTGCTCCGCCGACTGTATGCCCGATGCCTGGAATCAGGACAAGCACAAGCATTATCCCGCTTAATATAAGGAGCGGATACACTATTTTTCTGTATGTATGATAGGGTATGCGAATTGCGACAATGAACATTGTCAGAGCCAAAAACCCGGACCAAAGATGCCTTTTTACAAAAAAATACTCATTGCTGTATTTCTTCATTGCCATTATATATGTTGTTGAATATATCATCACAACGCCTGCTGCAAAAAGCAGCAAAGTTGCGATTATTAAAAATTTATCTATCTCTCGTGATTTAATCATAAAGTTAAAAGCAATTTCTAAATCCTAATATCTGGTGAAACAATTTCTAATTTCTAAATCCTAATATCTAATGAAATCTCTAATTTCTAATAATTGGAAATTTAGTCATTGGACATTTTATTAGAAATTAGACATTAGGATTTAGAAATTAGTATTTATATTTTCACAGAGCCTCCACCAATTTCCTAAAAACATCTCCCCTCTCTTTATAGTCCTTGAACATGTCAAAACTTGAGCATGCAGGCGATAATAGGACAATGTCCCCTTGCCGGGCATTTTCATATGCCTTTTTAACTGCATCCTCCATAGATGCGGCATAGATTGTCTCTGCGCAGCCGCCAAGCGCTGTCTTTATCTTTTCCCTTGCCTCTCCGATTAATCTTAAAAGTTTCACCTTTTGTTTTATTAAATCCCTCAAGACCCTGTAATCGCCGCCCTTGTCCTTGCCGCCTGCAATAAGAATGACAGGCTGGATAATGCCTTCAAGGCTTTTTTGCAATGCGCCGATATTTGTGCCTTTTGAATCGTCATAGTATGAGACGCCGTTTACATCCCTTATAAATTCAATCCTGTGGGGAAGCACATTGAAGGCATTTACAGTTGCAAGTATATCTTTGTCGCTGACACCGCATATCTTTGCCGCTGCTATTACAGCCATTATATTTTCAATATTATGCATGCCCTTTAATTTGAAGCCGTCAACAGGATAAACAGCGCTTGAGCCGTTCATTGAATAGACAATCTCCCTGCCTGTCCAATATATACCTCTTGAAAGTATCTTCTTGGCGCTGAATGGGATAATCCTTGCCTTAATCCCTGTTCCATTATTTTTAAGCCATTTCTTTATAGTAGGGTCGTCAATATTTACAATTGCTATGTCGTTTTCCCCCTGATTTTTGAATATATTGAATTTTGCCTCAGCATATTCATTGAAGTCTTTATACCTATCCATATGGTCTTCTGTAATATTTAAAAGTATGGATATAAAAGGCTTAAACTTTTTAATGCCTTCAAGTTGAAAACTGCTTATCTCCGCGACGACATACTCTGACTTTTCTCTTTTTGAGGCATAATCAATAAGAGGCGTCCCAATATTGCCGCCGACAAAAGCCTTTCTGCCTGCGCTGTTTAAAACCTTGCCAAGAAGCGTTGTAGTTGTCGTCTTGCCGTTTGTCCCTGTAATTGCAATGATCGGCGCATCTATAAAATCACACGCAAGTTCTATCTCGCTTATAATCTCTATGCCTGCATTTTTAGCATCCTGAAGAGGCTTTATAGTTGGAGGGACCCCCGGACTTAAAACAATAAGGTCTACGTTCATAAAAACCTCTTTTGAATGTCTGCCGGTCTCAATCCTTGCGCAAATCTTTTGAAGTTCATTTATTAGACCATCTGGGCATTCCAACTGTTCCATTGGTTTATTGTCTGTTACAGTAACAATTGCGCCCTTGTCTTTTAAAAATCTTGCTGTTGAAATACCTGTGGAGGCAAGCCCGACAACAAGGACCTTCTTCCCAGCCAGTTCTAAAAAATTATTGACCATTGCCTGTTTGCTGTTCACTGCTCTTTTCATTCGAAAAAAATCCCAAATCCCAAATTACAAACAAATTCCAATAATCAAATTTCAAATTCCAAACAAATTCCAATAACTAAATCACAAATTTCAAACAGTTTGTAATTTGGTGCTTGATTATTGGTTATTGTTTGTTTATTGGTGCTTGTAATTTGGTGCTTGGTCATTGGAATTTTTCATCCTCCTTCATCTCAATTTAAGCGTAGATATTGCAATAAGCGAAAGTATAATTGATATAATCCAGAACCTGACAATTATCCTTGGCTCAGGCCATCCTTTAAGTTCAAAGTGATGATGTATGGGCGCCATCTTAAAAATCCTCTTGCCGCGGATTTTATAAGAACCGACCTGAAATATTACAGAAAGCGCCTCTACAACAAATATGCCGCCGACCAATATAAGCAGTATCTCGTGTTTTGTAATAATTGCCAAAGTTCCAAGTGCGCTGCCAAGGGCAAGGGAGCCGACATCCCCCATAAATACCTGCGCTGGATATGTGTTGAACCACAGAAATCCAAGACTTGCGCCGACCATTGCGCCTGCAAATATTGTAAGTTCGCC
>JACRNI010000097.1 GCA_016234925.1 Deltaproteobacteria bacterium
GGCGATAATCAAAAGGGCGGTGCAGAAAATAGAAGGCGCGAGAAAATGCAAATGCGCAAGCGCAATGAAATACGCGATTGTTACAGATAAAAAGGTTATACCTGCTAAGGTGAAAAAGGATTTGAAACCTTTGATAGGAAAATATGTGTAAAATCAAAAACCTTGTTTTACAAAATAATTTGTTATAATATTTTGAACAGTGGAACTGGTCTCGCAAAATTATAAATCTAAAAAAGATTTTTATAGCCCTACATTCGGGCCGCTTTCCTTTGAAGAGGTCTTCCAAAAACTGGTTGAATATATGGAGGGAGAGCCGGAAAACCGCTACAGCCTCATAATAGGAACAGACTCCTTTCTATCAAAAGAAACCATTTTTATAAGCGCAATAGTCATCCACAGGATTGGACACGGCGGCAAATACTTTTATAAAAAACTCCGCCACAGAAAGATGGCAAATCTGCGGCAAAGGATTTTTTATGAAACATCATTAAGCATTGAAATGGCGGGCATGTTAAGGGAGTGCCTCTCGCAAAACGGATTTGCAAAACTGCCTGTTGAAATCCATTTGGATGTCGGCGAAAACGGGGATACAAAAGAGATTATTAAGGAAGTAATCGGCATGGTAACAGGTTCGGGCTACGCTGCTGTAACAAAACCTGATGCGTATGGCGCTAGCAAGGTTGCGGACAGGCATTCCAAATAATTTTTTAGCATCAAATAAATACATAAAAAACATAACTTGCCGACGTAGCTCAGGGGCAGAGCAGCTGATTCGTAATCAGCAGGTCGTGGGTTCGATTCTCACCGTCGGCTCCAGAGAAAACAGGCGGAGGTAAAGGCAGAGGATGAAATATGTTATAGGCATTGATATTGGCGGAACAAATATTAAGATTGGCGCTGTAACCCTTGACGGCAAAATCATTTCTTACATTGCTAAAAAATCCAGAATATTCAAAGATAAAAAATCTGCAATAAAAAATCTCATACAGTCTGTAGAATCCGTAAAAAAATCTTTAAAAGAAAATACACTGATAGGTGTTGGAATCGGCATAGCAGGAACGGTTCTGGCAGATAGAGGCATTGTTTATCAATCTCCAAATATACCCGAACTGGAGGGCATTGATATTAGAAAGGAACTTTCTGCCAAAGTCTCTTATCCGTTTTTCATAGACAATGATGCGAATGTATTTGCTCTTGGCGAAGGGTGGCTTGGAAATGCAAAAGGCTATAAAGATTTTTGCTGCATAACCCTTGGCACAGGCGTTGGCGGCGGCATTGTTATTGATAACAGGATAGTTCACGGTTTTGACGGCACAGCAGGAGAGGTCGGACATATTATTGTTGAGCCGGAAGGGGCGCCTTGCAAATGCGGCGGCAGGGGTTGTCTTGAGGCATATGCCTCGTCAACAGGACTTATTAGAATGGCAAAACAAGGCTTTAAAACAGAAAAGGCAACGGCATTAAGAAAATCCTGCAAAGACAATGCAAAAAATATGTCTCCGGAGATTATTGCCAAACTTGCAAGAAATGGGGATGTCTTTTGCAGAGGTCTATTCAAAAAAGTCGGGCATTATCTAGGCATTGCCATGACAGACCTTGTAAATCTTTTAAACCTTGAATTGATAGTTGTCGGCGGCGGGCTTTCAAATGCAGGTGATTTGTTTTTAGAGACAGCAAAAAAGGAGATGCAAAAAAGAAGCCTCAAAGTGCCGGGCAAAAGAATAAAGATTGTTACTGCATGCTGCGAGGAGGCTGGCGTGGTTGGCGCTGCGCATATTGCATTGAAAGGCATCAGGGCTTTATAGTTCATGCTGAAAAACGCCCATCTGCTGTGTTGCCTTCGTCGCTGCGCTGCTCACATACCTAAAAAAGTATGCTCCGCTGCTCGCTCCTTGTCGCCTTGCATCTGTGCGATTTTTGAACATGAACTTATTTCGCTTATTCACTTAATCTTGCAGCCGAATCCTTCCAGTTCCATTAAAATAATTTCCACAACATCCTTAACCCTATTCTTCAATTCAGGCGTCAAATCAGCGCCGTATGATTTTATATCCATCGGCTGAATGCCTATTATGGTTGTGTCGGGAAATTTTTCCAAAATGCCTGCAATCCCGAATATCTCATTAAATCCAATCTGATGCAGAGACCGCTTGTAAACAACATCCTTTGGCATCCTGTCAGGCTTAAACCTGAATATTGTGCCAGCAGGCTTTTTGGATTGAACAACATCTATCAAGATGAGACGGGCAGCCGTTTCAATAATTGATAAAAGATTTATACCGGCAGTGCCGCCGTCTATGACATCAATATTTGGAGGGAATTTATACTGCCTTCTGAGTTCATTTACAACATGGATGCCGAAACCTTCGTCCCGCAGCAATAGATTTCCAATGCCGAGTATAACTATTTTATGCAGAGCGTCATAACTTTGCATACCTGCGTTGCTCCTCGGTTCATCGTTGCGGCGTATGCTAAAAATACGCCTCACTCTTCACCTTCGTCGCGCCTTGGTCTGCTTTGTTCTGACGCTCTGCATGCGGCTTTATTTATGTCGTTGTGTATAGAATCCCTTGCCATTTTTTCCTTAGACAGGCTGGATTATAAAACCAATTTTCAAAAATTAAAACAAAAAAGACAGGGATGAGGAAGAGAGAAGTATAGGAGTTTGTGGGTCTAACGTTTGAATTAAGGGGCGCGCTTTAGATATCCCGCTTGAATGATGGGTTAGGCATGTGAGGCTTTGGTAATGGCCTGTTTACGCCGGCTCATAATTTCCCATACTAGAAAAATCATAACTGCCCAGAACATAAAGGCACAAATAATAACAAAGCCGCCGCCAGATACTTGATGCCAATAATTTTCATCCGCTGGATTGCCATAAACCCAGTTGGTTGAAACTACTGCTGCAATTATTGGCGCAATCACTTTTGCAGGAAGCATCCAGACCAAAAGCAGATATGGGAAACCGGCTGCTGCTGCAATAGGGCATGCAATAAGGCTAAGAAACGATGCACCAATAGAAGCAATAAAACGGCCTGTTGATTTCAGTATCTGGTGAACGTTCATAAATGCCTAACATTTATTTTTATGCTTATTCTATGTCTTCATGAATTGCATATTGCAATTATATCAAGGATGCGTCAGTTAGCCGTCATTCCCACGAAAGTGGGAATCTAGAAAACTGGATTCCGTATCAGATACGGAATGACAAGTTCATTTTGTTAGAGGCTCTAAGTTATGAAAAAATTTGTCTCCATCCATATTGCATTATAGACAATCCCTACTGCTTTTGCTTCAAGAGATCTTTTTGCTTGCCGTCAAGTTTTATAGACATTACGCCACTGTCATGTTTTTGGGATAGGTTTTTAGACAGGGTGGCTGAGTCGACTTTTCCAATCTTGTTATTCCCCAATTCAGTGAACCAGACAGTGTTTTTTGCGTCAACTGCTATGTCAAATGGCTGACCGTTTGGCAGTCCTATGTTGAACTCAAAAAACTCTCCTGTTTTTGGCTCAAGCCTGCCGACCTTGCTGCCGCGTTTATCTGCATACCAGATATTGTTGTTTCCATCAACTGCAATGCCTTCTGGAACGCCCTTTCCCGGTAGGGTAAAGTCTTTGAATGTTGATGAGGCAGGATTGAATTTAAGCAGTTTCCTGTCCTTTCTTGCGCTCATCCAGATACTGCCTTTTTTATCTATAGTAATCTCATTCGGCACGCAGAATTGAAATGGTATTTGATATTCCTTTATCTCGCCACTTGCAGGATTTAATCTGCCGAGTTTATTCCCCTGACTTTCTATGAACCAGACCATGCCAATATTATCAGCAACTATGCCCATTGGCTGGCTCATCTTTGTGGGGATTTGATATTCCTTGAATTTGCCTGAAGACGGCGCAAGTTTTCCTATTTTATTTCCAAAAAATTCTGTGAACCAGACATTCCCTGATTTGTCAATCGTAAGTCTTAATGGCTGGCTTTCAGGTGTTGGGATTTCATATTCCTTGAATGTATTTGTCTTTGAATCAAACATTGCGATTTGATTTGCATCCTGCTCTGTAAACCACAGCGCGCCGTTTGAACTTATAATATCTGTTGGATAACTCTTTGTCGTAGGGATGTCATATTCTTTGAAAGTCCCTGTTTCTGGATGCAGGGATGCAATCTTGTTGCTGTTTAGTTCAACAAGCCATACCATATTTTTTGAATCTGTTGTAATCCCGCTTGGGAATGCTATGGGTGTTGGGATGTTATAGAATGTAATTGCAGACTCGCCTGAAAAACAGTGAACAGTGAACAGTGAACAATGAACAGTTAAAAAAAATATAAGAAAGATAAATTGCTTTGATATTCTGCCAATCTGATACCTTTTCAAAATTTGAAATTTGAAATTTGAAATTTGAAATTTCATTTCCCCTTCCCCCTCCTTGAAAGATACAGAATAGTAACTGCAATGGATATAAGGACGAGCCCGCCGATTATGCTAAATATATCTTTTTTTGTTTTTTGATTTTTAACCTCTGGTATCTCTTTTGTTTGTCCCAACCCTTGACCCCTGACCCTTGACCCTTGTTTTAACATCCCCATCTTATTCGCATCCCTGTCAGTTTCAGTAAACCATACAGTGTTGTCTTTATCAACGGCAATCCCTGTTGGAAGGCTTCTCTGAGTTTCAATATCAAATTCTGTAAACATTGCAGTCTCAGGGTCAAACCTTCCAATCTTGTTGCCCTTGTTTTCAGTAAACCAGACAATATTATTTTTATCTATAGCAATGCTTGTCGGCACAGATGATGACGTTGGTATAATGGCATTGTTGAATTTCTTTTTTTCCACATCAAACATGCCGATTTTATTTGAGCGGATTTCAACAAACCAGATATTCCCATTATTATCTATTGTTACATCAGATGGATTTGCGAGACTGCTCAACACCTCATATTCAGTTATCTTTTCAGTTTTTGGGTCAAGCACGCTGATTTTATTTCCAATGGATTCTGCAAACCATATCAAACCATCCCTGCCAATTGTAATGCCAGACGGCTGGCTGTTTTGTGTCGGGATTGGATATTCTTTGAAACTATTTTTTGACGGGTCCAGTCTTCCAATCTTATTCGCATTCCTTTCTGTAAACCAGACAGCACCGCTTGCATCAACCGCAATGTTGTAAGGCCCGGCATCTTTAGTCGGTATCTGAAATCTCTTAAATGTCTTTGCAGAAGGTGTAAAACTTGCAATGCTGTTATCAAGGGCAAGCGCCAGCCACACAACATCGTTTTTAATAGATATGCTTGAGGGCCCTGCGTTTTTATAAGGTATGTCAAACTCTTCAAAGGCAGAGTTTTTTGCATCAAACCTTGCAAGTTTGTTTGCATTCTCTTCCACAAACCAGATGTCTCCTGTGGAATCAACCGCAATATCAACAGAACGGCTGTAGTTTGTTGGGATTGGGAATTCTTTTATCTGATAATCTATAGAATTTGCAGGAACAGGAAACAGAATAAGATAGAATAAGACTATCCATATACATCTTTTATATGCAGGGGGTTTCATTTTTTGCATTGACTATTAAATTTACTATAGTTTCATGAATATTTCAACACCACTTTAGTTTTTTATAAAGATGCCGATAATAATTGTATAAAAGGAGAGATGCTTATGATTGGAAATGTGAATAATATAACATCAAGCGCATTTAAGGCGTATACCACAGGGCTTTCGGTAACAGCAAACAATATTGCGAATATGGATTCAGAGGGGTTTAAGCCCTCTGAGGTTAAATTTCAAGAAGGCAAAACCGGGGGAGTAACAGCATCAATAAGAAAAGATGAAAATGCCTATGAAGTTGACCTTTCCGAAGAAGCAGTTGACCTTATTACAACCAGCAGTAATTTTAAAGCCAATTTAAAGGTTCTGCAAACCTATGATGAAGTGACAGAGAGTCTCCTTGATATTGTAGCGTAACCTTCCCGATGATTAGATAATACTGAAAAATACATTTATATCATAGTTCACGCTCAAAAATTGCACAGATACGAGGCGGCGAGCAGCGAACAGCGGAGCATACTTTTTAGGTATGTGAGCAGCACAGCGACGAAGACATGGCATAGATAAATATTATCTTTAAACCTTAAGCCATATATGAACGAAGTAGATGGGCGTTTTTCAGCGTGAACCAATTACCATGTAAATGTCGGCTCATACAGATGCCTCATATGCCAGTTGGCGTCCTTGTATGTCTCAACCTCCTGCCCTATGACAGATTCGCCTTCAGTTCCTGTTTTGCTTGCGCGGTATTTCCCAACATCTATCTGACGCTGTCTGTTGGTTTTATAATAATCTAACACATCCATTGGAGGGAGGTTGTGCCTGACCCCTGCCTGAGAATTGTGGCAGGATATACAGCCGTAAAGTTTTGCATGATACCCGCTGAATGTAATACCCAGCATCACTGCGGCAAATACAAAGGCAGGCGGCAATATACCCATTATCTTTGAGGCAAGTCCGCTTACAGGTTTTCTTTTTTTAAAGATGAACGGGATTGAAATGACCAAGATAATAACCAAAATCGGCATTACAAAAGTGCCGATAAACTGCCATGCAGCGAGTCCGCCCTTCAGATACCAGAAGGGCTGAAACAGGAAAAGGTAAAACCACTCCGGTCCCGGTATGGACATGCCGTCATCTGGAAATACAGTGTTATAATCAGACGGCAGCCTGTACCAGTATGCGAGAAAAGACATGCCGTCATCTGGAAATACAGTGTTATAATCAGACGGCAGCCTGTACCAGTATGCGAGAAAAACAATAATTGCTATAATCACTGAAACAACAATGCCTGCCTTTATAACATGCCTTGGCCAGAATTTATGGAAATTCTGCGGATATGGCGGGGCATATCTTGGGTCTTTATTCTTATGTTCGTCCATTTTTTCCTCCTATGGTCTTGATAATCAGCGGATTGATATTTAAAGCGGTCCTGAAATACCGTGTCGTTTTACCATCTTAAAGTGGAATGTTAAAAATACAGCCGAGATTATTGGAAGAAGCAGGATGTGGATGATAAAACTTCTGCTGACACTGAAATACGCAATAAGCGGGTCTTTAAGAAATTTGCCTATTAACGGCCATGTGCCTACATAATCTGTCCACATTACCAAAACCCAGTATGAACGCCAGTTCCACGGCAGGATTACGCCTGTGATGCTGAAAAGGAAGACCACAAGAAACATGGTAAAACCGGAAAGCCAGTTGAACTCTCTGGGTTTCTGATATGCCTTGTGATAAAAGACATTGAACATATGCGTTATAACTGCGGCAATCAGTATTGTTGCGCCCCACCTGTGCATGTTTCTCATGAGCCAGCCAAGGGGTATTTCATTGCTCATTTTTAGGACGCTGTTGAATGCCTCTTCAGGTTTCGGAACATAAAAAAATGTCATAAAGATGCCTGTTAAAAGCTGCAGGATGATAATTGTTAAAGATATGCCGCCGAAGCAGTAAAAGAATGTTACATGGTCGGGTATAAGCAGCGCCTTCTTCTTCTCCCAGTATGTTTTTATTCCTGTCCTTTGTTCAAGCCAATCCATTAAAGGCATAACCTCCTCCTAATGAAATCTATTTGCAGCAAAAGGCTACTTTCCACTGCCTTGATATTTGCATTTGCATATGCTGCCTCTTATATAAAGGATTACATTTTTTATCTCTTCGTCAGTAAGCATATCCTTATGCGGCATCATTGCCTCTGAAAATCCCACTGATGCTCCCCCCTCCCGAATCACCTTAAACAAAAAATCATCTGTGCGTGTGGACAGGAGTTTTGCATCCGTTAAATTTCTCGGTTTTATACCCTGTCCCAAAGTGGTTGACAGCGGTCCATCACCCTTGCCCTTTTCACCATGGCAGTTTATGCACCATGCAAGAAAGTTTTCCCTGCCTGATTCTATCCCGCCCTTGCCGCTCCATGTGCCGGTTGTGCTTGGGTCTGCCTTTGTTTTCTCTTTTTGAGCAGCAAAGGTATTACTGACCGCAAACAAGAGCATGCCGCAAAGCATCGCAATAAAGATTACACCCTTTGTATTTTTTTTAATCATCGTTCGATCAACCCCCTTTTATACACAACGACATAAATAAAGTTGCATACAGAGCGTCAGAACAAAGCAGACCAAGACGCGACGAAGGTGAAGAGTGAGGCGTATTTTTAGCATACGCCGCAACGATGAACCGAGGAGCAACGCAGGTATGCAAAGTTATGACGCTCTGTATAAAAATCAACCCTCTATAACCTCTGGCAGAGGCACGCAAACAACCGGCACCTTTACACCCCTTAAAACCTTTTCTGCTGTGGAACCAAAGAATAACCTCCGCATTGGCGATGATGTGCCAAAACTGCCCATAACAATCAGATTAACACCGTAGTCTTTTGCCTTTTTGAGTATCTGGATAAATGGTATGCCTTCCTCAATTATTTCCTGAACAGCGATGCCTTTTCTTTTTTTAATAGATTCCGACATTATTTTATCAAGTTCTGTTTTTGCATTTTTCTCAAGCCTTTTTTTAATCACATCTTTTGAAGACAAATCAAGCCTGCTCATCTCGTTTACAAGTTCAGTGTCAATAACATTCAAAAGAAAAATAGACGCCTTTGTCTCCCTTGCAATGTCAAGGCTGTAGTAAAATGCGTTTTTTGAACACTCTGAAAAATCAACAGGCACAAGGATTTTTTTAATTCCTTTCAAGAAAGCGCCTCCGCAGGTTTTTGCTTGTTTTTTATTTTTTCCAGCCTCTCCCTAATCTCCGGGGCAATGTAGATATTTGAATCATCCATCTCTGCAAGCGCCTCTTCAAGCACACGCGCCTTTTCAACAACAGACAGGTTTTTGTGAATAAATATATGCCTCTCCCCCTTTAAAACAAAAGAACCCCCTTGCGTGTCAACCTCTCCCTTTTTAAGGTCTTCATACCGCAGTTTTACGCCGAGTTTTTCCGCTGTTTCTTCAAGAATGGATAAAAGATGCTCGCTTTTCATATGCTAATTTTTACACCCTATTATAAATTCTTGTCAAGTTAAATTGTTGAGTTTTATTTCAGCATAAGATTTTCTTAAATAATTGGGCATTATTGATTCAGGCGGCTGCGCATTCCCATTTTTTATCTCAATGAAGGCAAGTTTTGCAATATTTGACGCCTTTATGCGCCATAGATTATGCGGGGCAAATATTGCATTGTCTCCGAGCGCATTTTTAAATATATCGCCATAAACATCTATTCCATCTCCGATAAATACGGTTGGTTTATTTAAAGATTTGAGCAAGTCTTCTGAATTGGTTATGCAATCCTCTTTTTCAGTAACAAGATTATCTCCATCCCATTCATACACGGCTGCATAGACTTCGTTTTTCCTTGCGTCAAGCAGAGGACATATGAGTTTATCTTCATCCCGAATATTCATTGCAAGCGCCTTTAATGTTGATATGCCAACAACAGGTTTTTTAAGCGGCCATGCCAGCCCTTTTATTGTGGCAATGCCGACCCGCAGTCCTGTAAAAGAACCGGGGCCAATTGCAACGGCAAAACAATCAAGGGCATTTAGATTTATGCGGTTTGATTTAAGCAGATTATCTATAAAAGGCAGGAGTTTCTCTGAATGGGTCTCTTTTGCAGAGTCTGTATATTCTGCTATTATGCGGTCATCTTCAAGTATTGCAATACCGCCGGAGGTTGTTGCTGTGTCTATTGCAAGGATTTTCATATAACTCCTTTTGATTCAAAATAGTAGGTGTAAGTTCTATTTAACGATGAGATTTTTGTTCACGCTCAAAAATCGCACAGATGCGAGGCGGCTAGGAGCGAGCAGCGTAGCATACTTTTTAGGTATGTGAGCAGCGCAGCGACGAAGACAACGAAGTAGATGGGCGTTTTTCAGCGTGAACTATTTCCCAATAAATCTCAATATATCATTGTATGTGACAAACACCATCAGAAGTATAAGGAGCGCCATGCCGACATGCTGGGCAATCTCCATTGCCTTTGCATTCATTGGTTTTCCTCTTAATTTTTCTATGCCGAAAAATACAAGGTGTCCGCCGTCCAATACTGGTATTGGAAGCAGATTTAATATGCCGAGCTGCAGGCTGAGCGCAGCCATTAAGGATAAAAATGCTGTAAGCCCTGATTCTGCGGCCTGCCCTGCAACCTGTGCAATCATTAAAGGCCCGCCAAGTGTTTTTACAGACAGTTCGCCGACAATAAGTTTTTTTATAATAACAAATGTAAATACTGTCATCTCTGCCATCTTTTTTGTCCCGATTATAATTGCATCAATTGGCCCGTATTTTTTTGAGATCAAATCCTGCTTTGGAGAGATGCCAATTATGAATAGTTTTGCATCTTCATTCCACTGAGGTGTTATTTTGAGATTTACTGTTTGTTCCTGTCTTTTTATGATTATTTCCTTTTCCTTGCCGCCATTGCCTTGAATTATCTGCTGGATTTCTGCCCAATGTGTAATATTGCTGCTGTCTATGGATAATATGGTGTCGCCTATTTGCAGCCCTGCCTTTTCTGCTGGATAGTTGTTTGCCAAAGTCCCGATGGTCGGACTCATAGGAGGCATAATCCCGCTGATGCCGCCGCCGTTGTGTTTGGATGAAATCGGCGTGAGTTCCTTTTGAATAATATTGTTGTCCCTTCTTATGCCTAGAATGAGTTTTCTGTCAGGGTTTGATATAATGAGAGACTCAAAACCTTCCCATGTTTTTATGTCTTTCCCATCTACAGACAGTATAACATCTCCTGCCTTCAAATCTGACTTGGATGCAGCGCTGTCCTTGAAAA
>JACRNI010000085.1 GCA_016234925.1 Deltaproteobacteria bacterium
CGGACACGGAGAGCATGGCTTTAATTTCTTTGTTGCAGGACTCTCTACAATTGTCGTTATTGCGGGCATTGCACTCGGCTATATCATCTATTGCAGGGAATTGAAAAAAGACCCTCTTGCAGATAATGCCCTTTATAAACTTGCGCATCATAAATTTTATTTTGATGAATTTTATGACAATTTTATTGTTGCAAAAATCTATAACGGCATAGCGAAAGTTTGCAATTTTTCTGAGGTAAATTTAATAATACATTTCTTTGTAAACGGGTTTGCATATCTTACAAGAGAACTAGGAAAGGTTTTAAGGCTAACAACAAGCGGTCAACTCCAGCACTATACGCTTGTGATGGTTGCAGGGGTTGTTGTGCTTGTTTTGTTATTCGGGGTGCTATAACAGTAGCCGCAGGCTTTAGCCTGCGGTAATTTTGTTACGCAACCTAAAGGTTGCGGCTACCCGATAATTCGGAGGCTTAATGGAAGGTTTTCCAATCTTATCAGCAATAATACTTGCCCCGCTTTTAGGGTGCATTGCGCTTATATTTGTTAAGGAGAATGCCATTGGGCTTATAAGGGGCATTGCTGTTACAGCAACATCCATATCCCTTGCGCTTTCCCTTTGCCTGCTCTTTACATACGATAAGGCAAAGGGCGGGTATCAGTTCGTTGAAAAGATAGATTGGGTCAGGTCTTTGGGCATTTCATATCACCTCGGCGCTGACGGCATAAGCGTTGCAATGGTTGTCTTGACATCCTTTGTCATATTTACAGGCGTTTTTGTGTCATGGGTCGGCATAAAGCACAGAATCAAAGAGCATTACATATTCCTGCTTTTATTGGTCAGCGGTGTTTTCGGTGTTTTCACATCCCTTGATTTAATATTCTTTTATCTTTTCTATGAACTTGCTGTTATCCCGATGTATCCGCTCATCGGCATTTGGGGAAGCGCAAACAGGGAATATGCGACAATGAAATTGACCCTGTATTTGAGTTTCGGCGCGGTGTTTGCCTTGATTGGGATTTTATCAATGTATTTTACAGCAGGACAAATTACAGGCAATTACACATTTGACATGACCCAGATTGCAAAAATCAGTTTTGCAAAAAATTATCAGATATGGGTGTTTCTGCCTCTCCTTTTCGGCTTTGGCGTTTTAGTTCCGCTTGCGCCATTCCATTCATGGTCTCCTATAGGACATGCGGCTGCGCCGTCTGCCGTGAGCATGCTTCACGCAGGCGTTCTTATGAAACTCGGTGCATACGGGATTATAAGGATTGCAATGGGGCTTCTGCCCGAGGGCGCCCAATTCTGGATGCCTGTTGTTGCGTGGTTATGTCTTATAAATATATTCTACGGCGGCATGGTTGCAATGCACAGAAAAGACATGAAATTTATGATTGGCTATTCATCATCAAGCCACATGGGTTATGTCCTGCTTGGACTTACAACATTAAATTATATTGGGGTAAATGGCGCAGTGCTTCTCATGTTTGCGCACGGAATAATGACAGCCCTTGCATTCGCTTTAGTCGGCTTTGTTTATGACCAAGCGCATACCCGCATGACATATGATTTTTCAGGGCTTGCGCACAAGATGCCTTTTATTGCAGTCTCATTTGCAATAATGGGTTTTGCAAGTTCAGGATTACCGGGGCTTGCAAACTTTGTCTCTGAACTTATGATATTTATCGGCGCATTCAAGACATATCCTCTTCATGCAGTTATTGCAGTATTCGGTATTATCATAACTGCAACATATATGCTGCGGGCATTAAGGAATGTATTTTTCTGCGAACCAATGCCGGAGTGGGAGCATTTAAAAGACGCTACAACATTTGTGCAGAGGTTTCCATATGTTGTCTTGATTTTAGTTTTGCTGATAGTCGGTTTTTATCCAGCAATACTTGTTGATGTAATAAATGCAGGGGTTGTGCCGTTGGTTGATAAAATCAACGGCGTAAGCGCAGTGGCAAGCACAGCGCCTCTGCATTAAAAATGGAATTTGTAAAAATATGGCTTTAGCCATGTTAAATGAACAGGTCTAAAGACCTGTTGCTGCTTTGTATTTAAAACGGAGTTCATAATGGATGTAAATATTCAAATGTTTTTGCCAGAGATCGTTGTAGCATTCCTTGCATTTGCAATCTTGGCTGCGGACTTGCTCAAACCTCGTGGAGAAAGGAAAAGCCTTGCAAGGCTCGGCATCATAGGTTCGCTTGTTGCAATTAATGTCCTTGTATTGACTGCTGATATTTCTGGCACAACCCTTTCAGGGCTTTTTATTCAGGACGGCGTTTCAGTGTTCTTCAAGATACTCTTTCTTTTGACAGGCATATTCATACTTTACATGGCGCAGGAGTATGAAGAAAAGATTAAAAACTTTAAAGGCGAGTTTTACGCCCTCATTCTCTTTGCAGTCCTTGCAATGATGTTTCTTGCATCATCAAATGATTTTATAAGTTTATATGTATCTCTGGAATTCCTCGCAGTAACACTTTACATACTTGCGTGTTATACAAAGGAAGAATCCGTCTCAGTTGAGGCAGGCTTGAAATACCTTATAACAGGCGCGCTTGCATCAGGTGTTTTATTATACGGCATAACATATCTCTACGGCGCAACAGGCTCAACAGAATTTTCTCAAATCAAACTTGCGTTAAACGGCAAGAACTTTAGCGGATTTCTTGCAATAGGTCTTATACTCGTTGTTCTAGGGCTTTCATTCAAAATCGCATCAATACCATTTCATGTATGGGCGCCTGATGTTTATCAGGGCGCGCCCACTCCGATAACAGCGCTTCTTGCAGCAGGTTCAAAGGCGGCTGGCTTTGTAATGCTTATGCGGGTGATGTTCACAGCGCTTGGCAGCATAAGACCGCATTGGGTATTGTTTATCTCAGTCATATCGGCATTAACGCTTTTATTCGGCAACCTTGCTGCAATGCCGCAGAAAAATATCAAAAGGATGCTTGCATACGCAGGCATAGGCTCTGCCGGTTATCTTTTAATGGGCATTGCTGCCGGAAATACGCTTGGCAGCGGCGCAATAATGTTTTATCTTCTGACATACCTTTTTGCAATAGCAGGCACATTTCTGGCAATTGTCATATTTTATAACAGCGAAGGAAGCGACAGCATAGACGCATACACAGGACTTTCAAGACGCTCGCCTATTCTCGCAGCAACTTTATTCATAGGGCTTTTATCGCTCGCAGGCGTTCCGCCCCTCGGCGGTTTTATAGCAAAACTTTATCTAATCGCCGCTGTTGTAAAAGAAGGTCTTATATGGCTTGCAGTTGTCGGCGTTTTAATGGCAATCGCAGCGATGTATTACTTCCTGCTTGTTATAAAAAGGATTTACCTCTGGCAGCCGAAAAATGACACACCAATAAAAGTAAGCCCCATCAATAAAGCGCTTCTATACAGCATAAACATCGCAACCCTTGTTTTAGGCATATATCCGGGACCATTTACTGATTGGGTCATGGCTATAGCAAAGGTGTTGTTTTGATTATTTTTTATCAATAACCAAAACTACCAACTAACTCATCGCGGGTTCAAGTTTGCAAAAATTTGGTATGAGGTAAATACTAACTTTATGGAGCAGGCTGCAAACCTGCTCCCGCAAAGAAATATAGGGGGAGTTTGAAACGGTATATCTGTAATGCGTCTATCCTGCAATTCGGAAGTATAGACGCAATGCGGAAGTGAGCAGGTTAGCGGTAGGGCTGCAAACGACAATGTATTCAATATTATTAAATTCAGAAAATGAAGGACATAGTTTTAATTCCTTCTCCGACAAATTTATACAAATATGTAAGGAACATAAAGACCAAGGGCGAGCTTTGGCTTTTGCATTTATTTTTTATGATTTTGAGAATGCACAAATTTCAAAGGTTTTACAAGATACTGACTACTGGTTAAGTTTGAACGCAATTTCTGGTAAATACCTAACCGTTTTTAGCTTGCACCGCAAGCCAAAAGTAAAATACAAGAGAAGAAGAAAGGTCAAAACGGATAACCATGTGTTTTATAATATGGTATCAATACTAGGAAATTTTAATAATCCTTCTGAAAGTTCAAATACTTTAATCGAAAAATATTTTGGAAAGGATATACAAATTAAATATCCTGCAGTGATGTTTTTTCAAGTTCATAATGACAAGGTGATTGGCTACACTTTAATTGAATTAGATGAGCAAGAAATAGAGCCTGCATTTATAGAACTGAAAACATATATTGCTAAAGCGGTTGAAATTTTAAAGCAAATCACAGACGAGAATAAACAGAACAGTAAAGAAATTTTTAATCTTATTGAATCACAAGTTAAAAGGATAAGAATAAGAAAGGTCGCTAAACAAACTGTAAAGAACATTACTTCCCTTGTAGAACTTGCTTCATCAATAGTTGGACTTGGCGGATAAAATTGTGGACAAAAAACCAAGCCGCTAATAATATCTTGGCGAAAAGCAGTGAAAATGATAGGCAAAGCCCACCCTGTAGACAACTTGCACGAATAAATTAGTGCCTACAAATAGGCGCGTTGCAGTTAGTAGGGTGGGCTGCGCCCACCAAAAAACCGAAATTGCATACAACAAGTTATTTACTTTATACGCGAAATGAGCGATTATAAGTTTACGGATTACTTTGAAAAGGAAGTGTTAAGAAAACGGCCATATCTCAAAAAAGAATGGTGCATTCAGGTAATAGAGCATCCGATTAAAATTGAGCCTCAAGAACATAATCGGTTCCGGTTTTGGGGTGAGATTGATGAACTTGAGGGGCGTATGCTGCGGGTCGTTACCTTGGAAGATAAAAGAACAATTCACAATGCTTTTCCTGACAGGAGGTTTAAACCATGAAACTTAATTATTATCCGGAGACTGATTCCCTTTATATTGACCTTTCTGAAAAAACAAGCGTGGAAAGCAAAGAAATCTCTGATGGTATCGTGCTGGATTATGATGCTGACGGCAGTTTGGTAGGCATTGACATTGATAATGCCAGCAGAAAAGTTCAACTTAAAGAACTGATATTGAGTCGTCTGCCATCTGACGTCCATACGGTAGTGGCATAACAATCAACTACAGAATAACAAAGAGTAAAAAAGTAAAGTTTATGCGCACAGCAGTCTATTACAATAACAACGATGTTCGGCGTGAAGAGATGCCTGTCCCTAAAATTGGCGACGGCGAACTGCTCGTAAAGGTCATTGCCAGCGGCATATGCGGCAGTGATGTTATGGAGTGGTATCGGATTAAGAAAGCGCCGCTTGTTTTGGGGCATGAACTGAGCGGAGAGGTTGTTGAAGTTGGGCAGGGCATGTCCAAATATAAAAAAGGAGACAGGGTTTTTGTAACACACCATGTTCCTTGCAATACATGCCATTACTGCCTTATAGGACATCATTCTGCGTGTGATACGCTTCGCACAACAAACTTTGAGCCGGGTGGTTTTGCCGAATATATCCGTGTGCCGAAAATCAATGTTGATAGAGGCACATTTGTATTGCCTCAGGAAATATCCCATGAAGAAGGCACATTCATAGAGCCTCTTGCGTGCTGTTTCCGCGGATTGAGGCTGTCAAATTTTAAGGCAGGGCAAAGGGTTTTGGTAATCGGCAGCGGCATTTCAGGATTATTGCATATCCAACTTGCAAAGGCGCTGGGCGCGGGAAAGATTGTTGCAACAGACATAAGCGAATACCGCCTAAATGCCGCCAAGAGATTAGGCGCAGATGAGATTATCAATGCAAAAGAGGATGTGCCGAAAAAGTTGAAAGAAATAAATAAAGGCATGTTGGCAGACCTTGTTATTATATGCACAGTAGCAGAGACCGCAATCCAACAGGGTTTGCAGTCAGTTGATAGAGGCGGGACAATCCTTTTCTTTGCGCCGACAAACCCTGATGTTAAAACCCCGATTCCTCTCTTGGATATCTGGCGGAATGAGATTACCTTAACCACATCCTATGCAGCAAGCGGTTTGGACATTACTGCAACAATGGAACTCATAGCAAACAAGCGGGTCAATGTAAAAGACATGATTACCCATCGCCTGCCTCTTGCAGAAGCAGGCAAGGGTTTTAAACTCGTTGCAGAGGCAAGGGAATCAATCAAGGTAATCATAGAGCCGCAAAGATAACCTTTGTGCCGCTTTTCTAAATCCTTTTATCCAATCCCTTCAATATGATATACTAAAAAACATTGGGGGATTTGTGCTTTCTCAGAATATCATCAAAGAACTAACCAACATAGTCGGCAAGGATAATAATATCCTGACTTCTAAAGAAGACCTCATCTGTTATTCCTATGATGCGACAAATCAGAAATTCCTGCCTGATGCAGTTGTGTTTCCAAAGGATGCACAGGAAATCTCTCTTATTTTAAAGATGGCAAATTTCGAAGGTTTTCCAGTTGTCCCCCGCGGCGCTGGTTCGGGTTTTTCAGGCGGCTCTTTGCCTGTTAATGGCGGTGTTGTCATATCACTTGAAAGGATGAACAAAATCCTAAAGATTGATGCTGATAATCTCACTGCAGTTGTTGAGCCGGGTATTGTTACAGGTGATTTACAGGCAGAGGTTGAAAAACTAGGGCTTTTTTATCCTCCAGACCCGACGAGTTTAAAATTTTCCACAATCGGCGGGAATGTCGCAGAAAATGCAGGGGGACCAAGGGCTGTGAAATATGGGGTTACAAGGGACTATGTTTTGGGATTAGAGGTTGTCTTGCCAACAGGAGAAATCATAAATACCGGCACAGAGACCATGAAAGGTGTTGTGGGTTATGATTTGACAAAACTCATGGTTGGTTCAGAGGGCACATTAGGCATTGTCACAAAAATCATTTTAAAACTCATTCCTTTGCCAGAGGCAGTAAAGACCATGCTCGCTGTTTTTGTTGATATGAGGGATGCGGCAGAAACAGTTTCAAAAAT
This sequence comes from Deltaproteobacteria bacterium, assembly GCA_016234925.1. Classification (GTDB taxonomy): domain Bacteria; phylum Desulfobacterota; class GWC2-55-46; order UBA9637; family GWC2-42-11; genus JACRNI01. The sequence continues at coordinate 6,935 of JACRNI010000085.1, forward strand.
AATATGTTCAAGGATTATCCCGTCAACACTGGAATTTATTGATAGAAACTGCATCAAGTGCGTTGAGGATTATTTGCAAATTGGCCTGCCCCTGAATGTTTCTATCAGGGGTCTTCCAAAAGATGCTGATGCAATACTTTTGATAGAGGTTGACGGAGATAAGGATTTAATAGAAAAAGAGTCTGCAACAATTCAGAGAATATGTCTTGATAATGGCGCAAAAGAATTTAGGCTTGCAAAGGATAAAAAAGAGGTCAAGGAATTATGGAAGGCAAGGCGCGCAATATCGCCGTCTCTCAAAAAACTGAACCCTGACAAAATCAACGAGGACATCGTTGTCCCGCGAAATAAAATCCCTGACGCAATAACAGGCGTTCAAGATATTGCTAAAAAATATGAACTTACAATAGCAAATTTCGGTCATGCAGGCGACGGCAATATCCATGTAAATATTATGATTGATAAATCCAATAAGGATGAACTTGCAAGGGCGGAAAAGGCTGTAAAAGAGATTTTCAAATTAACCATAGAATTAGGCGGCACAATATCCGGCGAGCATGGGATCGGCATTTCAAAGATGCCGTATATCAGTATGGAATTAAGCCCTGCTGCAATAGATGCAATGAAAAAAATTAAAAATGTTTTAGACCCAAAGGGGATTTTAAATCCCGGCAAGATATTTTATACAGAGCGTCATAACGAAGCAGACCAAGGCGCGACAAAGGCGAGGAGTGAGGCGTATGTTTAAGTATACGCCGCAACGACGAGCCGAGGAGCAACGCAGGTATGCGAAGTTATGACGCTCTGTATATATTAAATGAGTCTGATAGGATTGTAGTGTAGTGCGAGGCTTTAGCCTCGCAAAAGCGAAACTAAAGTTTCGCACTACGTTATTAATAGGAGGTGCGGTATGGATAAGATATTAAAGGTATTGGCGGTGGTTTTTGCCATTGCAGCCATCCATAGTCCTGCCATTGCACAGGAAAAGCCTGCCCCTGAACGCCTAAATCAGAAGCCTGAGATTTTTGTGCAACTGGGGCATACATCAACTGTCAATTCCGTTTCCTTTTCCCCTGATGGCGGATTCAAAGGAAACAGATAAGGATAACACTGTAAGACTCTGGGATATTGAAACAGGCAAAGAAATAAGGACATTTACAGGGCATGCAGGGCACTTTCCTGTAATCACCTTTTCCCCTGATGGAAGGTATGCGTTGTCAGGGAGTGATGATAAAACCCTTAAGCTCTGGGATATTGAAACAGGGAAAGACATAAGGACATTTACAGGGCATACAGGGGGGGCTCCTAAAGTCACCTTTTCGCCTGATGGAAGGTATGTATTAACGAGCAGCGATAAAGTCTTTAATCTTTGGGATGTCTTTGCGGGCCGGGGGATAAGGACATTTACAGGACATGCGGATTACATTTCTTCTGTCTCCTTTTCGCCTGATGGAAGGTATGCGTTGTCAGGGAGTGATGATAAAACCCTTAAGCTCTGGGATATTGAAACAGGGAAAGACATAAGGACATTTACAGGGCATACAAATACTGTTTACTCCGCAGCCATTTCTCCTGATGGGAGGTATGCGTTGTCTAGGAGTGGTGATAAAACCCTCAGGCTCTGGGATATTTCAACAGGAAGACAGATATGGACTGTTCAGGAAACAAAGGAAGGTAGTTTTGGTGCAGCAAGTTTCTCCAGAAATGGAGGTCATATTCTTGCTGGATATTGTAATCATGATCCAAAAGGCTCAATATATTGTGAAAGCACAACAATAAAACTCTTTGATGCCCTTACAGGAAGAGAAATTAGAACCTTTTCCCCGACCCAAGCTGGCATTCTTACTGGTGTTCATTTAATAACTCTTTCCCCTGATGGAAGGTATGCGCTTACAGATGCCCTTGGACTCTGGGAAATTAGTAACGGCAGACTGATACGGAGTTTTAAAAAAGGCGATCAATATTATAAAGCCATATCAGTGGCTTTTTCTCCGGATGGCATGTATGTCATATCAGGTAATTCCATGAACGGTGATATTGATTTATGGGATGTCGCAACAGGAGGTGAGATAAAAGCACTTCGGGGACATAATTCTTCTGTTGGTTCCGTAACCTTTTCACCTGATGGTAAATATGTTTTTTCAGGCAGCGGGGACAACACAGCAAGAATATGGGACATCTCCACCGGCAAAGAAATTGCTCAATTCATCAGTTTCACCGACGGCGAATGGATTGTTATCACGCCGGAAGGATATTACAATTCCTCCGCCAATGGGGATAAGCATCTCAATGTAAGAATCGGCAATAATGTCTATGGCATTGACCAGTATCGCTCTACATTTTATAAACCTCAGATTGTTGAAGCGGCATTAAAATTAGGTGATACTCAAAAGGCTGTTGCCGATGTTGTTGGTGAGCAGAAAGTTGCATTGCCCACAGTTTCAACCATAGAAAATATCGAGCCTCCTTTTATCGTAATCAAGTCCCCGGAAGAAGGCAAAAAACTTTCCTCAGCCGATGCCGAAATCTCCCTTTATGTTGAGGATAGGAATCAAACGATAAAAAAGGTAACAGTCTATGTAAATGGAAGGACAGTTACGGGCAGTGAGATTGCTTCGGCTTCGCCTCGCAATGACAGCAGGGGAGTTAAAATTACTCCAACTGACAAATCCCCCCAACCCCCCTTTGCTAAAGGGGGAATTAATATTATTGAAGGCAAAAAGACGTTGGATTTAAAGATACCTGTTCATCTTGAGACAGGAGAGAATCTCATTGAAATTACCGCATTCAATGGTTTTTCAGAGGGGAGAAAATCCATCCGTATTTACTCAGCCATTGAAAAGGCTGCTGCAAAAGGCGAGGCAATTCTCCCTAATCTTTGGATACTCTCGATTGGCATAAACAAATATCAGGATAAGAATCTAACCCCTCTCTCTTATGCAGTGGCAGATGCAGAGGGGATTATCGAGGCGTTCAAAGGACAGAAGGGAAAACTATTCAGGGAGATAAAGAGCCTGATTATCAATGACAACAGCCCTATAAAGCCAACCCGTGACAATATTACCGACAACCTGAATAAGTTCATAAACATATGAGACAGAAATAGGATATAAGAGAGGGGTAACTTTTGATATTAAGGAGGAGCCTCTCAATGAAAGTATTCAGCATA
>JACRNI010000086.1 GCA_016234925.1 Deltaproteobacteria bacterium
GGCTTAAGCCTTATGGCATTTGCAGCATGGTTCTTGCCTGATGATGGCATAACCAAGACTGCTGCGCAAATTGCTGCTGGGACAGCGGTACCCGATGACACTGTTTCTGCATACTATGCAAGGCTTCAGTGGGATTTTTAAGGTAGTTGCAAAGCTTGCTTTGCATAATGCCGACCAAGGTCGGCAACTACAACAAGACAAAAAGGGCAGGGGTTTTTACCCCTGCCCTTTTTTATTTTGCTTGTAGATCTCTGGCGGGGTATGGCAGAGGGACAAAAAAATGGGGTGACAAATGGTGAAAAATTTGACAAATGCCCAAAATTGCCTTGACAAGTTTTTCTTAACCTGATAATAGAAACAACCAATTTATCTTGAGAAATAAAAAATAAGGATTGCAATTATTACGGCTAGATTTACGAATAGGCCGATTGCTATAAACAAATCAACAATATTTTTCTTTTGAAATTTCATAATTAAGTTTGTTACATAGATTTTAAATATTGTCAATAGATGAGGATTTAATATGCAGGAAAAAGAGCAATGTCAGAAAAGCATAGCAGGCCCAGCGCTTTTTATAACAGCCGCCGTACTTACAGGAATATTCTTTGTCTGGCTTTTAAAATGATGTAGCCGCACCCTTTTATGGGTGCGTTAGTTTACGCAGGCTAAAGCCTGCGGCTACGAATTTAGGGGGATTTTATGAAGTCTATTCTCATGTTCGCTGTTTTTTTAGCAGTTAGTCTAGTATTTTTCTTATTGCTTGATGCAGGGCTTATGAAGATGCAGGGCCTGTCAATGATACCCCATTAAGGATGAATATGATTACACAGATTATAAAGGCAGATTACACAGATTAAGGCAAAGTAGTAGTTTTTAATCTGTGTAATCAATTTTTCATAGGAGTCTATACAATGAGATTTTTAACAAAGGCTATTGTAAGCATTTTTATTGTTCTGGCATTTATCCTGTCATATCCAATATTAACACCTGCCTCTAAATCCTCTCTGGCATTTGCAGAAGAAGTAAAAAAAGATGCTTCAGCGTCATCTGTTAAAGAAGAAAAGGCAAAAGATAAGCCTGCATATCCGCCTGCGCCAAAATTAAAGGAGACTGACTATCCCAAAATAAAAGGTTTTAACGGAAGGATCGTTATATGGCTTGCTGCGCAACTGCACCTCTGGTTTGCGGCATTTGTTCTGGCAGTGCCGATATTTGTTTTGATAATTGAAGGCATTGGCATGGCAACACATGACGAGAGATATGACAAGATGGCTTATGAATTTATAAAGATAAGCATCACAGCATACTCAATTACCGCTGTATTTGGCGGGCTTCTCGCAATTTCTTTAATGGTATTTTATCCTGATTTTATGAAATACATGACAGGCATATTCGGTTCATCAATGCTTGCATATGCCTTTTTATTTTTTGCCGAGAGCGCGTCATTATATATTTATTATTACGGCTGGAATTGGCTGAATTGCGGTTTTAAAAAATGGGTGCATTTGACAATCGGACTTGTATTGAATGCAGTTGGAACAACACTGATGTTTCTTGCAAACGCGTGGGTTACATTTATGATGAGTCCCGGCGGCGTTGATGCTCAAGGCGTATTTCAGGGCAACAGTTGGGCGGCTGTGCATAACTTCCTCTGGAACCCGATAAACCTTCACAGGACTATTGCAAATATTGCTTACGGCGGCTCTGTTGTCGGCGCATACGCAGCATACAGGTTTTTAAGCGCCCAAACAAAAGAGGAAAAGGCGCACTATGACTGGATGGGATACACTGCAAACTTTATAGCCATTGCAGCGCTTCTGCCGCTTCCTTTTGCAGGTTACTGGCTTACAGCAGAGATTTATGCATACAGCCAGCAGATGGGCATAACGCTTATGGGCGGCGTGTTTGCATGGCTGTTTATTATTCAGGCGGTTTTAATAGGCGCATTGTTCCTTTCAGCAAATTATTATCTCTGGTGCGGCATGGGCAGAAGCGAGGGCGCTGTCAGGTATAATAAATATATTAAATATATAGCATTTGTAATAATAGCCTGTTTCCTTGTCTGGTTTACGCCTCATACGCTTGTTATGACTCAGACAGAATTAAAGGCGCTTGGCGGGCCATATCACAAGTATTTAGGTCCATTAGGCATTATGCCTGCAAAGAATACCGCAGTGAATATAATGATACTCTTTACCTTCTTGAGTTTTCTTCTTTACAGAAGGGCAAATAAGATTGCAACTGTTTCATGGGCGAAATACGGCAATATTGCGCAGATTGCAATATTTACAGGCGCAATAATCAATATAGTATTTCTTGGCGTTTACTACGGTTATTATACAAATACCGCGCTGAAGGTCGGCTCATCTGTGCCGCAGGTTGCATCAACTTTATTTGTTATTATACTTTGCATGATTATAGATGTTTTTATGTTTAAGGGCGCAAAGGATGTCGCGCCTTTAAAATGGGGTAATGTGCCTGACAGGAGCCAGTATGCGCTTTTTCTTTTGGCAGTCTCATTTACATGGCTTATGGGGCTTATGGGCTATATCAGGAGCGGTATAAGACAGCACTGGCATGTATATACAATAATGAGGGATAATTCTCCAGATGCCTATACCCCGACAATCGGTTATGCTGCGCAGATAGTTTCAATAGCCGTTATTATATTTATGGCAATAGTAATATTTATATTCTGGCTAAATCAGATTTCCAGCAAGAAACATTAAGAGGTAAGAACATGAAAACTTTTTTAAAGGTTGTGGCATTCAGCGTTGTAGTAATACTTTTTTATGCGTTTTATGCAAGTTACGGCATACCGCAGATAAAACCAGAGGCGCCTCCTCAAGAAGAAAAATTAGATCTCGGCAGCATGACAATGTACCAGTTTATAGCGCTTGGCGATAAGATATTTAACGGCAAAGGCACCTGCACACTATGCCATAACCCTGTGGGCGGAAGGGCGCCTGTTCTTGATTCAGTCGCATCAATTGCATTAGAGCATATGAAGGATGCAAGATACAAGGGCAAGGCAAAGACAGCAGAGGAATATATTAGAGAATCAATGCTTGAACCGTCTGCATTTGTTGTTGCAGGGTTTGGCGTAAAAGGGACGAATGACACAGAGAGCCCAATGCCGAATGTTGCAACAGGCGCTATTGGTTTAAATGAGGCAGAGATTGACGCAGTGATTGCATATCTGCAGAAAAAGGCAGGCACAGAGGTTACTGTAAAGATTCCTGTTGGTGCGCCTGCAAAAGAAGAAAAGGCAGAGGCGGCGACGGCAATTGCAAAGACACCTGATGAACTTGTTGCAAAACTTGGCTGCGGCGCATGCCATAAGATTGCCGGACAGGTTGGCGCATTAGGCCCTGATTTGACAAAGGTTGGCGCAGTAAGAAAAGAAGACTATTTAAGAAGGTCAGTCCTTGACCCTGATGCGGACATTGCAAAACAATGCCCAACAGGACCTTGCGCGGCTGGCATGATGCCAAAGGATTATAAAGACAAGATGACAGCAGGCGAGTTGGAGATGTTAGTCAAGTTTATGGTGAATTCAAAATAAATTAAAATACGATTACACAGATTAAGAAAACGATTACACCGATTAAAAGAAAATCTGTGTAATCAGTTTACGGAGTAAACATGAAAATATCAAGACTGCTTCTTGCTGTAATACTAATCGGGATTTTTTACGGCTTCTTCAAAATATTTTTTGGTGTAGTGTTGAAGCAGCCAATCCCTTCCAGCCTCCTTACAATGTATATGTTTTTTGTTGTGGTTGGCATTCTTCTTGTCCTTTCATTCACAGAGGAAGGCGCAAGGGAACTTATGTCTCCGATAAAAAATCTGCTTGAAAACCCTGAAAAGAAGATGATGCGAATGGTTGTATTTGTGATTGTGAGTGTCCTTGCAGGATATATAACATATAATCAAATCAAACCAAGTTTTGAGGCGCCTCTGGAACTGAGGACAATCCATCCTGCTCCGCCTTCAAATTTTTCCGCATTCAATAAAACATATAATCTATTGACGCTTGAAAACCCATTCAGAAAATATGCAAAAGAAGACCCTGAAAAATTCAAAACATTGGTTTATGAGGGCGGAGAGGTATATTTTAAAAACTGCTTCTATTGCCACGGCGATAAGCTTGATGGACAGGGACATTATGCGCAGGGCTTTAATCCTCTGCCTGCAAATTTTATGGATGTTGGAACTATTGCGCAGCTTCAGGAATCTTATCTTTTCTGGAGGATTGCAACAGGCGGTCCAGGACTTCCAAAAGAGGCAGCACCTTGGATTTCTTCAATGCCTGTATGGCAGAACTTTATAACTGAAGAAGAGATATGGAAGGTAATTTTATTCCTTTATGATTATACAGGGTATGTGCCGAGGTCTTGGGAAAAGCATTAAAACAGGGATTAGGGGTTAGAGACTAGAGATTAGAGAGGGTTATAGAAAATGAAAATCAAAAATCTATTGTTAATTATTTTAGCCGTATTATTCGTTTCCTCTACTGTCTTTGCATCAGGCGACAAGGAAAACGGCAAAAAGATATATGAGAAAAAATGCATCTGGTGCCACGGCAAAAATGGCGATGGCAAAGGGCCTGCTGGCTCTGGAGCATTCCTAAACCCGCCTCCAAGGGATTTTACATCAGGCATGTATAAATTCAAGACAACACCATTTGATGAAATCCTTCCTAATGATGAGGATATATTTAAGATGATAGCAGACGGCATGCCTGACAGTTCAATGCCTGCATGGAAGGACATATTAAAAGAAAAAGATATGTGGGATTTAGTAGAATATATAAAAACATTTGCAGGATTGACAGGAAAGCCCGCAAAGCAGATTGATTTTGCAAAGCAGGTAAAGACATCAAAAGAGGGCATTGAAAGAGGCAAAAAATTATTTCTTGATAGATGCGCAGAATGCCACGGCGAAGAGGGCAGGGGAGATGCAACAAAAAAATTAAAAGACGACTGGGATGCAAGGACATGGCCAAGAAATTTGACAAAGTCGTGGTCATTCAGGGTTAATAATAACCCAAAAGAAATATTTGCAAGGATAACCGCAGGCATACCCGGGACGCTGATGCCTTCATTTGCAGACCCTGCCAGCAAAAAGAAGATGACAGATGAAGAGAGATGGGATGTTGCAAATTATGCTGCGTCTTTGGCAGATGCCTCAAAGACCATTAAAGAAGGCAGCACGGTTGTAAAGGCAAAAAGGATTTTAGGGAATCTCCCTGAAAAGGCAGATGACCCGAAATGGCAGGAGGCAGAGCCGACCAATTTCTATCTTGTAGCGCAGATTATCGGCAAGGAAAGATTTTTTACGCCTTCAAACAACAGCATAATGGCAAGGGCGTTTTACAATGATAAAGAGATTGCAATACTTTTAGAGTGGGATGACAGGACAAAGAGCATACCGGGGGATGAAAAGGCTGCTGAGATATTATTGGAAGGCGAGGTCTATAACGATGCGGTTGCAGCGCAGTTTCCTGTAACAATACCAGAAGAAATGGAGAAGCCTTATTTTGGCATGGGTGATGCTGCAAGACCTGTAAATATGTGGTCATGGAAGAGCGAGAAAAAAGATGCGCCGCAGGCAGTCGGGTTGTTGAATGCCATGGGCTTTGAAAAGGTGGAGCAAAGAGACGCAAATAAAGCAGGCTTAACAGCAGCAGGGGTTTATAATAAAGGGACGTGGCGCGTTGTGATGAAGCGGTCTCTTAAAACAGGCGAGAAGGATAAAGACATCCAGTTTGAAGAAGGCAAGTTTATACCAATTGCGTTTTCAGTCTGGGACGGCACAAATAGCGAAAAAGGGTCAAAGCATACAATGACAACATGGTATTGGATATTCTTAAAACCAGAGGCAGGCGCATATGTTTATGCAATGCCTGTTGTTGTGGCTTTGCTTGTATTCGGCGGATGTGTTTTGCTTGCAAGAAGCAGCCAGAGAAAAGAATAATCTGGCGGATTTAGCCTGTTCAAACCTTGAGTCTTTTTAAGGCTAAATCCTTGAGTTGCAAATATGCCCAATAAATTGGGCAATTACATTGTCCTGCATTAAAAAAATCAACCTCTTTACCCTACTTTTTTTATTTCCCAAACATCATTTCATCAAGGCAATATTGCGGAAATTATTTGGTTTTTGCAATTGTGTTTGCTAATACAAAGACATGATAAAAAAATGGTTTGAGATAATTGCCGCAGGGTCTTCAAAAACTTTAGAATCAGTAACAAGTTTGTTGATAGAACTCGGAAGCCCCAGTATATTGGAAAGTGATGAGAATGGCAAAAAGATTCTCAAGGCATACATTCCAATAGATTCGTCTTTAAATGCAAAGATAAACCTGTTGAAAAATAGACTTAAAAAATATGAATGGACATATCAAGGCAGCATGTTTAAAGATAAAGATTGGCTTAATAAATGGAAGAGATATATAAAACCTGTAAGGATTTCAAACCGTTTAACGATAAAACCGACTTGGGAAAAGATTTCATCAAAGAAAGGGCAGATAATTGTAGAGATAGACCCGGGCATGGCATTTGGCACAGGCTCTCATGCGTCAACAATGATGTGCCTGAAGGCAGCAGATAGACTTTCTGCCTTGATTAAGGGCAATAACATCCTTGATGTTGGAACAGGCTCTGGCATCCTTGCAATTACCTCTGCAAAACTTGGCGCAAAAAAGGTTGTTGGCATTGATATTGATGCAGAGGCAGTAAAGGTCGCAAGGAAAAATATTAGACTGAATAGAGTTACAGATAGGGTTATTATATACACAAGACCGCTGGAAAAGATAAAAGGCAGATTTTCTGTAATCTTTGCAAACATAATTGCTGAAGAACTAATAACGATTGCCAATCTCCTCAAGGCAAGGCTGATGAATAACGGGTCTTTGATTTTATCAGGCATATTAAAGGAAATGGCAGGGGAAGTTGGAGATGCGTATAAAGGATTGGGATTAAAACTTTTCAAAACCTACAAAAAAGGCGAGTGGGTGTGTCTAATTTTTAAAAAGACTATTTGATTTTGAAGATAAGCCAATTCTTTTCATTTGTATGAATCAGGGCATACCGCCCTTTGAATCTTTTGCCGGCAAGAGTAAAAACGATTTTTCCTTTTTCCATTGACTCAATCTCGTATTCGCCGTTATCCCAAATCTCAACAGTCCCGGCGCCGTATTGCCCTTCAGGTATAGTCCCCTCAAAATCAATATAATCAAGGGCATGGTCTTCCACTGCTACTGCAAGCCGTTTGATTTCTGCCTCTTCAGGCAAACCCTTTGGAACAGCCCAACTTTTCAAGACCCCCTTCATTTCCAAACGGAAATCATAGTGCAGATGTGTTGCCTGATGTTTTTGTATAACGAATCGGGGCATGGAATGTTAAATTGTGTGTCTGATAGGTGAAGAAAATAAATTCATTCCAGCGGTTTTATGTTTTTATGAGGAGGAGCGCCTATTCACGCTGCCTCATATATCGTCTTCCCTTCGGTTAAGGCTTTGTAATAAACATTTCCCGGTGTGTCTGACCAGTAATTAAACATCTCCTCGCTTACTACAAGAAGGTCAACTGGAATTCGCAGCGGACTCAGCACGCGGTTAAGCCTCACCATCTCGGCAGCCCTGTCTTTTACAGACGATTCAACTACCAAAATATCAATGTCGCTGTCCTCATCTGCGTTGTTTCTGGCATAAGAACCAAACAGAATAATTTTTTTCGGATTGGCAGCCTCACGAAGCATATCTATTGCCTTGTCCATTATTATCTGTTCCATAATAATTTTTCTCCCATGAGTCCCCTTTTACAGGGTAATCTATTACCATACTATCCTGACAAAAACAATGTGCATTTATCATATCCCCTTAAATGCTTTTTCCACTGCATCAAGCGTCTTTTCTACATCCGCATTTGTATGCGCTGTTGATACGAATACTGCCTCAAACTGGGATGGGGGCAGATATATGCCGTTTCCAAGCATTGTTCTAAAGTATTTTGAAAACTGCTCAAGGTTAGATTTTTTTGCATCCAAATAATTGTGCACAGGCTTATTATTGAAAAACAGTGTGAACATTGAGCCAGACCTTGCAATCCATACAGGCAAACCTTTTCTTTTTGCTATGACTTCAATGCCGCAGCATATCTGATTTGTTGTTTTTAAAAGTTTTTCATAAACCCCTTTTTTCTTTAACTGCTTTAATGTTTCAATGCCTGCTGTCATTGCAAGGGGGTTGCCTGACAAAGTCCCTGCCTGATAAACAGGCCCTGCAGGAGAAAGTTTTTCCATGATTTTTTTCTTTCCGCCGAATGCGCCGACAGGAAGCCCTCCGCCGATAACCTTGCCAAGACAAGTCATGTCAGGGTCTATTTTGTATAGTTTCTGCACGCCGCCGAATGTTGACCTGAACCCGCTCATCACCTCGTCAAATATCAAAACAGCGCCGTATTTACGGCACACATCTTTAAGATTTTTTAAGAAGTCGTTTTTAGGCAGGACAACACCCATATTGCCCGGAACAGGTTCAACTATGACACATGCAATGCCTTCTGGGTCTTTCTCAAAAAGGTTTTTTACAGAGTTTATGTCATTATAAATTGCTGTGTATGTATTTTTTGCAATATCTTTAGGCACGCCCGGGCTGTCTGGAACGCCCAATGTTGTTGCTCCAGAGCCTGCCTTTACAAGCAGACTGTCTGCATGTCCGTGGTAGCAGCCTTCAAATTTTATGATTTTATCCCTTCCTGCATATGCCCTTGCAAGCCTTATTGCGCCCATTGCAGCCTCTGTGCCAGAGTTTACAAAACGAACCATTTCCATTGACGGGAACGCCTCTAAAACAAGTTTTGCAAGTTCAACCTCAAGCGGAGTCGGCGCGCCGTAACTTGTTCCTTTATCAACCGCCTTTTTAATTGCAGATGCAACCTTTGGATGACAGTGTCCTAAAATCATCGGTCCCCATGAGCCGACATAATCTATAAAAACATTTCCATCTATGTCATATATCTTTGAGCCTTTTGCCTTTTTTATAAATATTGGATTACCGCCGACTGCCCTGAATGCCCTGACAGGACTGTTGACCCCGCCGGGCAGGATGTTTTTTGCCTTTTCAAAAAGTTTTGTTGAATTTGAGAATCTCATCATTTCCTCCAGTTATGTATTATTATTATGCGCCTTGATTAACACAATTTAAGACAGGGTGTCAAGGAATGGGGCTTTGATAAAGTCATATGTATTCGGAATCTCTTTTTTGTTTTTGATAAGTCTTTGCAGGTCGGAATAAATATCAATATCATACCACTTTGGAAGCAGGAAGGCATCAATCCCCTCTTTTCTGGCAATCTTTAAACTCTCATTTAAAACATTATCTGTGCTCCATTGGATATTTTCAAAAATCTTTTTATGAAACCTGTTCATTCCCACAAGATAATATCCGCCGTCTTCGGCAGGACCAAAAACAATTTTATCATTTTTTAATTCATCAAAAGCCATTTTTATATATTCAAGCGGCATGTCTGGAGAGTCGCTGCCAATTACAACAACCTTTTTGTACCCCTTTGCAAAGAGTTCTGAAAATAAATTTGCAAGCCTTTCGCCAAGGTCAATTCCTTTTTGTGGTATAAGGCTGACTTTTTTAGGAATTATCTTTTTTATGATTTCTTTACTCCCCGCTGGTATAAATGCCGCAAAGACATCTATTGCTTTTAATTTGTCTATTTTTGCAAATATATCTTTTATAAAGCATTTGTATAGTTCTGCTGCATTTTCTTGTGTTAAAGGCGGGACAAGCCTTGTCTTTACATGCCCTGCAACAGGCGCTTTTAGCATAACGGCAATGGTGTTCTTACTTTTCATATTATTATATTTAGAGTATAAAAGGTTTGTAAAGCAAGGTTATTTTTTGGAGTAACAAAATTGGAGTAACAAAATTCCCTTGACACCCATCATTTTTAGGCTAGAATTAAGACAAATCTCAAAGAGAGGAGGTGAAATTTTAGATTTTATGCGTCAAAAATAATCTTATTTCAGGAGGTGTGAAATGAAGGTTTTTAAAAAGGTTTTTGGGATTATATCTTCCCTATCCCTAATGATGTTATCTCCGTTTTCCGCTCAGGGACAACCAGTGTCAGAGGAGTGGGTAAAACAGTATGCTAGTGGTGGTGTTGCTATAGATATTACAATTGATTCAATAGACAATGTATATGTAACTGGAGAAGGTGCTACAATAAAATACGATACTAATGGAAATGAGTTATGGGTGAAAGGTGGCCGCACCTCTTCCATTGCAGTAGATTTAAGAGACAACGTATATGTAACAGGTCTCAGCGCTACTACAAAGTATGATACCAATGGAAATGAGTTGTGGGTAAAGTATCTAACCGGTGCGTTGTGGGGAAAGTGGCTAGATAATATTGGTTATGACTGTAGGAGTTATTATATGTATCGCCTCGCTCTAGATTCAATGGGAAATGTATATGTAACTGGTTTCTGTAGATTTACTTACAACGAAGACATGGGCGTCACAATAAAATACGATACTAATGGAAATGAGTTATGGGCTAGAGAAGCTCAGCGTCAGTATTCTTATGATATTACGGCAGACTCATCAGGCAATGTATATGTATCAGGTCGTAATTATTGGGGCGGGACGTATGTCTTAACAAAATACGATACTAATGGAAATGTATTGTGGGTAAAACAATGGGATAATGGTGCCACTACTGCAGATTCAATGGGTAATATATATATTATAATAAATAGTACCATAGCAAAATATGATATTGATGAAAATAAATTATGGGCTGCACAGTATTATGGTGGCACTCCTACTGGCATCATTATTGATTCTGCAGGCAAGATATATGTAACAGGAACAAGTAATGGTAATCGCACTACTGTTAAATATGATGCTGATGGAAATGAACTATGGAACAAACAATATAATGTAACGACTTCAGATTATCCAGATTATCAATATGTCACTGGCATTACGCTAGATTCCAGAGGTAATATATATGTAACGGGAGTGAGCAATAATGATTATGTTACAGTAAAATATGATACTGATAATGGAAATAAGTTATGGGAAATAAGGTATGACGGTGGCGGTTATGACCAACCAATGGCTCTTGTGGTGGATTCTGCGAGCAATGTGTATGTAACAGGTTATAGTTATAATTATGATTATACTGAAATTAAATACCTCACAATAAAATATAGTCAAGCGCCTTCAACTCCTGCTGAAGTTGTAAATGCAGTAGATACAATGCTTGCAAGCGGAGAGATTTCAAGCGCTGCCATTGCAAATACCATTATCGCTCAACTCTAAAATGCCCAAAAAAATCTTGCTACAAACCCAACATCAGCAGCGAATATACTAAATGCCGTTATAAATTTTATAGAGGCTCAAGCAGGAAAAAAAATAACAACTGAAGCCGCTGAAACGCTTATTAAATATCTTACTGGCATTATAAATGGTCTTTAAAGTTTACCTACATTTATTGGTTCACTGGCTTTATACCCTCTCATCCTTCCCTTTCCCACTATCCCCGACCTTCAGGTCGGTAGTGGTGGGTCTTTAGACCCACCACTACGGGAGAGGATTGAGGTGAGGGGGTATTTTCTTCCAAATGCCGTAAAAAAACGGTCTATGGTTTTGACTCTTGACCCACAACTCGTGCCCCACGATTGTTTTCAAGTGTTTCAAGGGCTTTTTGGGCAGGTGTAAAATCAGGTTTTATTTTTAATGCTATTTCAAATTCCTCTTTTGCCTTCTCCTTTAACCCTCTTATCTTATAAACATTTCCCAGGTTATAATGAGCAAGCATAAACTGAGGATTAAGTTTTAGTGCTGTCAAATATTCCTTTATAGCTCTTTCCAGTAAACCCTGATTAAAATAAATATTTCCAAGATTATTATAGACATCCACATAGTCAGGATTAAGTTCTAATATAGTCATATATTCTTTTATAGCCTCATCAAACCAACCTTTACTGGCATAGGCATTGCCAAGATTGTTATGCGCGTCCACATAGTCAGGATTAAGTTCTAATATAGTCATATATTCTTTTATAGCCTCATCAAACCAACCTTTACTGGCATAGGCATTGCCAAGATTGTTATGCGTTTTATAGCATCATTTAGTTGACCTTTATAATAAGCAAGTCCAAGGTCACTATGTCCTCTTGCCTTTTCCGGGCTTTTCTTTACCACATCCTCCCATAATGTTAATTCATCGTTCCATATAATATTTCTAAAATAGGTTGTGATGGAAATGGAAAACAGTAAAGTAATAAAAACTATGACATAAAAAATTCTATTTAGTCCCATGTTTTAAATATAACAAAGGGACTTTTAAAAAGCAAAGCCTTTGGAGTTTGGTTTTGCGGTGATTTTAGTTTGTATTGAATGGAAACAAAATATATTATATCATTTCTGGCAATATGGCGCGCATTCTAAAAATTCTTTCCCTTATTTTCATTCCAATACTTTTGTTGTCTGCATACCTTTTATTTACGCCAATAGATTTAAGCAGTTATAAGGGCTGGCTGGTTAATGAGATAGAGCAAACAACCAAAGGCAGGGTTTCTATGCAAAGGATTGTGCTAAAGGTTTTGCCAAGCCCGCGTGTCTTGTTGGAAGGTTTTGAGATTTCAGACAGCAGGGAGACAATATTTGCTTCAAAGACTATCCGCATGAATCTGCGCCTCATGCCGCTTTTAAAGAGAATTGTGGATGTAAAAAACATTGCAATAGATTCCCCGGTATTGCATGTCAAAAGGGATAAATCAGGAAATATAAACATTGCGGAACTGCTCAAAAAAAATGTGATAGCGCTGGAGGTGAGGGGAATAAAAATAGCAGGCGGCGCAATATTATTTAGAGATGAGTTTGCCGGGGAGAATGTTTATTATTCAATGCGTAATATAAATGCGTCTTTTAAGCATGACTATAAGCAAAACAAAATAACATATGAGGTCAAGGGTCAAGGCGGGTACCCGTCCGAAGGACGGGTGGGGGTCACGGCTCAAGGGACATCTGCAATACAACTGGATGGCGAGATTAAAGACTTTGGCAAAGAGGATTTTTTAATTGATGGCAGGATTGAGGCAAAGGGACTGAACATTCAGGATTATCTGCCCTATCTGAAAAAGGGTCAAGGCGGGTACCCGTCCGAAGGACGGGTGGGGGTCAAGGGTCAGGATGGAATTAATATTAAAACGAATATGGATGTATCTGCAAAATACAGCATAAAAGGTCTCTTTAAATCGTTTGAGGCAATAGGCAAGGCAAATTACGCATCTCTGGAATTGGATATGCCTCAAGTGTTTTCAAAGAAACTGTTGTCAAATAAAGGGGAAATGGATGTTGAAATTAAATATGCTGATAAAACCGCTTCAATAAATATCATGAATGGAATAATCCCGTTCCCTGAATTTACTGTCAATGGCAGATTAATGATAGATAGATTTAATAAAGAGGATAAGGTTGTTGAGATAGATATAAAGACATCAGCAATGCCTTTGCAAGCGGTTAAGGGATATATACCGGTAAACAGCATCCCTGTGCCTGCATCTGCTCAGTTAAATATGCTAGACCCAAAAAACGGGCAATTGACAATTGCAGGTTTAAAATATTCAAGCAAGAAACCAGATGATTTTTCTGCTGCATTGGTTTTAAAGGATGCAGGATTTGGGATTAAGGGTTTTAAAAAAACATTTTCCAATATTAACGGCAACCTCTTGCTTAAAAAAAATATTGTAGGTTTTGAAAATATAAGAGGGAGATACGGCAAGAGCAGTATTGAATATTTAAACGGAAGTGTAAAAGATTTTGATAAAGAGCCTGTGATTGATTTGAAGGCAGCGTCTAATATTGACTTAAAAGATATGCTGGACGATTTGAGGCAGCAACAGTTCGGAAGGCAATGGTCAAGGACTGTCGGAGAATTAAAGGATGCAAACGGTTTCATTGCAGTAACTTTAGAGGCATGGGGCACTGTGCAGGGCAAAGGGCAAATGCTGTATAAAGGTGCGGCGGCATTAAAGGGCATAGATATTTTTCACAAAGACCTTGCATTTCCAATAAAAGGCATAAATGGCAGTCTGAATTTTGATAATCAAAGGGTTAAAGTAAATAATCTGTCAGCCAGATGGGAAAAATCTGATTTTACATGCAATGGCGTGATTTCAGATTTTAAAGATAATCCAAATCTTAATCTAAATATAAATGGCATGATTACAGAAACAAGCGCCAAAGAGATATTTACAGGGCTTAAGGGTGTTGATATACATTTTGACAGCAATATCAAGTTTTCTTCAAATATCAGCGGCACTGAAGATAATATCCTCGCATCGCTTGCATTTGATACAACAAAATCCAACATTACATATTCAACATGGTTTAAAAAGCCTGCGGGCTACCAGTTTTTTGCTGAAGGTATTTTGCATAATAAAAAAACTGCTGACAAAAGAGAAAGCACAAACATAGAGAAATTAAATATCAAGTTCGGCAAGGCATTGGTTGATATAAATGGCAGTCTGCAAAAAGATAAGACAGTATTATTTATAAAGACAAATGATATAAGCATGGATGATGTTGACAATGTAATCTCTTATTTTAAAAGAGAGTTTAAATCCAGCGGCATGGCTTCAGCGCAGTTAAAGATTGTGCATGAAATAAAAGAAAATAAAAAACATATTGACGGCGAGATAAGGATTAAGAATGCGCAGTTTGAAACCGTAATATTGCCAAAAAGGGTTTCAAAGGCTGATATTTTTGCAAAACTATCTGACAGTTCAGCAAATGTTGTGATAGAAGATTTTGAAATTGGCAGGACAAGATTATCTGGAAATGTTGATGTGCCTGATACAGCAAAATATTTTTTGAACTTTAATATTATATCGCAATATCTTGATACAGCAGATATATATCCACCAAAAGAAGATAGTAACATTCTGCCTCTTATTACCGGTTCAGGCAAGATAACAATAAAGAACGGCAGATTTTATAAACCTGCCCCCGAAGGCCTGCCCTCGAATGGTTCTATCGGGGGTCTTAATCGGGGGTTGGATATAGCGTTTTTTAGAACCGATGTCCTGATGGGTCAGGACACTGTTGTTTTAAAGCCAATATCATTTACAAGTAATCAGGGTTTTATAAACGGAGGTCTTACATATTACAGGGCAGCAAATTCCGGGGATAAGCCTCTTTTTATCGCAAATTTCAAAATAGAAGGCTGTGAGGCAGAATCCATTTTAAAAAATATTGGGGCAAAGGAAGAGATTATTTCAGGGAGATTTGATTTAGACCTTGAACTTACTGCAAAGAGAGGGAAAGAAAAGATTATTGAGGGAATTGACGGCGGGGCAAGGATAGATGCAAAGGACGGCAGGCTCTGGAGGTTTGTAGTTCTGTCAAAGATCTTCAGCATAGTAAATATCCTGTCAATCGATGAACTTCTAAAACAAGGTCTGCCTTATAAGGCGCTAAAAGGCAGTTTTGTTATAAAGGACGGCATACTCTCATCCGATGATATTACACTGGACAGTTCGTCTATGAGGATGTCTGCAATAGGCAGTATTGATATGGCAAAATATACTGTTGATGCGAAACTTGGGCTTCACCCGTTTGTTACAATTGACAGCATTGTAAGCAAGATACCATTGGCAGGCTGGATTATTGGGGGTAAGGAAAAATCCACAATCAGCATGTATTACGAGATAAAAGGCCCGCTGGACAATCCAAATGTAGAGGCAGTTGCTGTAAAATCTCTTGGGGCCGGCATTTTAGGCATATTCCAGAGAATTCTTGAAGCGCCTGTTGAGGCTGTTATGCCGCTAGTTAAATAGAGAGTATAAATCACACCTTTTTAACCCCAGATTTTTAAAAGGCTACATTATTTTATAAAAAGTTGACTCTTAATATATCATCATGATATAAGCCGTTAACATTATTTTGTTTTTAACGGAGAAATAAATGTCAGATGATGTTATCTTAAAAACAGAACTCCCAACCCTGAAACTCCTGAAAAGGGGCAAGGTCAGGGATATTTATGACCTTGATGATAAACTCCTGATTATCTCTACAGACCGAATCTCTGCGTTTGATGTAATACTTCCAAACGGCATCCCTGAAAAAGGCAAAATCTTAACATCTATGTCCAGTTATTGGTTTAAGATAATGGAAGATATTATCCCAAACCATATTATTGCAGCAGACTGCAAAGATTTTCCAGAACCTCTAAAGCAATACTGCGATATTTTAAAAGACAGGAGCATGCTTGTTAAAAAGGCAAAGCCTCTGCCTGTTGAATGCATTGTCAGGGGCTATATTTCTGGTTCAGGGTGGAATGAGTATAAAGAAAAGGGAAGCGTCTGCGGGATTAAACTGCCAGATGGTTTGCTGGAAGGCAGCGAACTGCCAGAGCCGCTCTTTACGCCTTCCACAAAGGCAGATGAAGGGCATGATGAGAACATAACATTTGATAAAGTGAAAAAAATAATTGCCCCGAAACTAGCAGAAGAGTTGAAGGCAAAGAGCATTGCCATTTACAAGAAGGCAAGGGATATTGCAAGAACGAAAGGCATGATTATTGCGGACACAAAATTTGAATTCGGCCTTGATGAAAAAAGTAAATTGATACTCATAGATGAAATCCTCACCCCAGATTCCTCAAGGTTCTGGCCCCTTGCAGATTACAAACCGGGTAATGTCCAAGACTTAAGCCTTGATAAGCAGTTTATAAGGGATTATCTCATTTCAATCAACTGGGACAAAAAACCGCCAGCGCCAAATCTTCCTCAAGACATCATCCTCAAGACAACCGAAAGATACAAAGAGGCATTGAAAAGACTTGTTGGATAAAAAGTTCTTGCTTTCCAATATAGAAATATAGTAAAAGTACAATTTACTAAAAAGTTCCTTGTCCCTAACCCTAGAGTTAGGGACTTAATTGTCTTGTCCATTAGTTAGTATGGGCAGGCAAAATCCATAAGGAGGTTTTAAGATGGGAAATATGTATGAGGTTGTGTTTGTTGTAAAGCCCGATGCAGTTGAAGAGACCTTAAAAGGCATTGTGCAAAAGGTAAAAGACACCATAGAAGGCGGTGTTGAAGGTTTCAAGGGCGAGGCTGTAAAGATTGATGAATGGGGCAAGAGACGGCTTGCCTATCTAATCCAGAATTATCAGGAAGGTTATTATTTTCTTGTTAATTTTTCAGGCGCCCCGCAAATACCGAAAGAGGTCGAGAGAATACTCAAGTTAAATGAAAATGTCTTGAGGTTTCAGACAATCCGGGTAAAAAAGAAAAAAACTCCTGTTGCAAAAGAAACAAAAGAAGGCGCGGAGGTAAAAAATGTATAATAAAAGAGGCGAGAAAAAAACATTTCCTAAAACATCATTTGATGATAAGCCGGGCGCAAAGAGGATGTTCCAAAAAAAGAAGATATGCCGTTTTTGCGCAGACGCGTCTATTCCGATAGATTATAAAGATGCAAAGGCGCTCAAGCCGTTTATAACAGAGCGGGGGAAGATAGTGCCAGCCCGCATAACAGGCAATTGCGCAAAGCATCAGAGAATCATTACTCAGGCTATAGAAAGGGCAAGGATAATTGCAATCCTTCCGGTTACATCTACAATATTTTGACGGAGGCATATAATGAATATCATATTAAAGGAAGATATTTCATCGCTTGGCAAATTGGGCGATATAGTAAAGGTTGCAGATGGTTATGCTAGAAATTATCTGCTGCCAAAGGGTTTTGCAGTTGAATCAACGGCAAGAAATATTAAGATATGGGAAAATGAAAAAAAAGGCATTGAAAAGAAAATGCTGAAACTTAAGGAAGATGCTGCAAAGTTTTGCGCTGAACTAGAGGCAGTAACCTGCGCATTCAGCCGCAAAACAGGCGAGGATGATAAACTTTTTGGTTCTGTCACCTCAATGGATATTGAAGCCTATTTAAAGGAAAAGGGTTTTGCTGTAGACCGCAGAAAAATATTATTAGCCGAACCAATCAAGATAATCGGCGAACACACAGTTTCTGTAAAACTGCATAAAGATGTTACGGCAAATATAAAGGTTGTTGTTGCAAAAGAATAAAAACAGTTGAGGAGTTATAGAGTTTGGGAGTTATAGAGTAAATACAAATATTCCTTAACTCCTCAACCCCCTAACTCCTCAACTCTTTAACCCATTAACTTGTTATGTCAATCCAGCCTTCACAAGAGATGCCATTACACAAAATCCCCCCTCAGAATATAGAGGCAGAGCAGTCTGTCCTTGGCGGCATACTGCTTGATAACACAGCCATAAATAAGGTCCTTGAAGTATTAAGCGGCGGAGGCGAGGATTTTTACCGCGATGCCCATAAAAAGATATTTAGGCAAATGGTGTCTATGTCAGAGCAAAATACAGCAATAGACATTATCACTCTAACCGATGCCTTGAAAAATGCCGGCATCATTGACTCAATTGGCGGCGCGTCTTACATTGCAGCCCTTGCAGACAGCGTCCCGACTGCTGCTAATATTTTTTATTATGCAAAGATAGTGAGAGAAAAGGCGATCTTAAGGAGGCTCATTACCGCTGCCACTGACATAGTAACGCGTAGTTTTGAAGGCGGCGAAAAGATAGATGATTTTCTTGACGATGCAGAGCGGATAATCTTTGAGGTTTCACAGGACAGGGCAAAACAGTCATTTTACCGAATAAACGACCTTATAAAAGACACATTTCATATCATAGAAAAACTCTATGATAAAAAAGAGCATATAACAGGCGTTGCAACAGGTTTTATTGAGTTTGATAAATTAACTGCCGGATTTCAATCCTCTGATTTGATTATTGTCGCAGGCAGACCCAGCATGGGCAAGACATCTTTTTGCCTGAACATTGCGCAGTATGCAGCAATTGAATCAAAACTGCCTGTGGCAATATTCTCGCTGGAGATGAATAAAGAGCAGTTAGTCCAGAGGCTTCTATCGTCAGAGGCAAAGGTTGATTCCAAAAATCTCCGCACAGGACGATTGCAAGATGAGGATTGGCCGAAATTAACAAGGGCGGCAGGCATACTGTCGGAAGCCCCCATTTATATTGACGACACCCCTGCTATGACAGTCCTTGAGATGAGGGCAAAGGCCAGAAGGCTTCAGGCAGAAAAAGGCTTGAATCTTATTATAGTTGACTATCTGCAGTTAATGAGGGGCAAATGGGACGCAAATAACAGGGAGCAGGAAATATCTGACATATCAAGGTCGCTAAAGGCAATGGCAAAGGAACTCAATGTCCCTGTAGTAGCGCTTTCCCAGTTGGCAAGGAGGGCGGAGCAGCGGGGAGAAGGAAAGAAGCCGCAGTTAGGCGATTTAAGGGAATCAGGCGCAATAGAGCAGGATGCGGATGTAGTTGTGTTTATATACAGGGAGGAGTTTTATAAGCCATGCGAATGTCCTTATGACCTGTCATGCACATGCGGAAGGCGGGGTGTTTCCGATATAATAATTGCGAAGCAGAGAAACGGCCCGACAGACGACATTAAACTTACATTCCTGCATAAGTTCACAACCTTTGCAAACCTTGACCATGCGCATATGGGTTATGACATGCCTGCATAGGCTTTTAAAAAAAGGCTTTTAAAGGCTTTTAAAAAAACTTGACAAATGTCAATTTTTAATGTTAAAAGCCAGCCTCGTCTAAAAAACAACTCGTCTGGAGAGAGCGGTTGGCTGATACAGGGAAAAGAGGTTACAAAGGGTATTTGATTGTTATAATAATAACGGTCATTACCCTTTTTGTTTTAAAGACAGGGCTTGGCATAGTTGACAGCCGCACAAACAAGCCTGAATACTGCACATCCTGCCATGCAATGAAATTTCCTGCTGAAGAATTTAAAGAATCCAAACACTATAAAAGCAAGGTCGGCATATTGCCGAATTGTGTTGACTGCCATATACCAAAGGGCAGCAGGTCTGCGAAATTCAAATGGGTTGTGAGGGACAGTTTTGCGCAGATTACAGGGCCTAAATCAAAAGAGGATTTTGAAAAAATAAGACCCGAACTTAGAAAAAGGGTCAGGGATTTCATGCGGCAAAATGACAGCGCCACTTGCAGGGGCTGTCATGTTGCAGAGGCAATGAAATCTGATAATGAAGACGCAATGACTGCGCATAAAAAGATGATTGAAGAAAAAAAGACCTGCATAGACTGTCATTTTAATCTAGCGCATGGGAAGGTAGAAGTGAAACCGTGAGGTGTGAATGTAGTGGTCGGATTTATCCGACCTGCAATATAATGGGTTTGATAAATCAAACCCCTACATAATTCACGCATATGAATAATGGTTTTTAGGAATGATAAATGTCCGAACAATTAAAAGAAAATAAAAATACCCATTCCGAACACCGTCATTACGGCATCCAGACACCCGGCACATCTGGTGTTGCCGGCACAAAGCGATATGGGATGGTTATTGATTTGCGCAAGTGCATTGGCTGCATGGCGTGTGTTGTTGCTGATAAAACAGAATATGATGTTCCGCTCGGTGTTTGGAGGACATGGGTAAAGGTCTCTGAAAAGGGTGAATATCCTGATGTAAGAAAGATATTCATGCCGAGGTTATGCAATCATTGCGACTATCCTGTATGTGTAAGGCACTGTCCTACTCAGGCAACATACAAGCATCAGGATGGTTTTGTGCTTCAGAGATACAATAGGTGTATCGGCTGCAGGACTTGCATGGTTGCATGCCCTTATAATGCAAGGCATTTCCTTCCTGCAAAAAGGACAAATATGAGCCTGCCACATGCTGTTGTTGACAAATGCACATTCTGCATTCATAGGGTGAAGCAGGGTGTAAGTCCAGCATGTGTTCAGGCATGTGTAGGAGGCGCAAGGATATTCGGCGATTTGAACGACCCGAACAGCGAGGCTGCAAAACTTTTAGCAACTGAAAGGGTTACTGTTTTGAAGCCTGAGATGGGGACTAATCCGCAGGTCTATTATATAATGGCTGACAAGGATATTATGGATGAGGTGCATAGTTACAAACACAGAAGCGAGCAATTAAAAGAAGAGTTTAATGATTTTAAGAAAAACCATTTAGGCATGCAGCATGGCGATTTGATAGAAGGAGAAGGGACAACGAAGCAGATATTTGAAAATCTTGGGACATTTGCCGAAGAGATACCTCATAAGTTTTTAGAGATTGGAAAGGCATTAAAGAGGCTTGTGTTTAATAGATAGAGAGGGTTTATGGAAAGCAAGGTAATAATGAATGTATTTCATCATGCAACATGGGGCGAACCTATTGCCATCTATTTTTTCCTTATGGGTGTCAGCGCAGGCGCGCATGTTATATCCGCATTTGGATGGGTGTTTGGCATTAAAAGGTACAAACCTATAGGCCTTTTTGCAAACATCTTTTCTATTATTGTGCTTTTGATAATCCCTCCATTTTTGATAGCAGACCTTGGGAAACCTGTCAGGTTCTTTTATCTGTTTTTACCGGGATACTGGCACGGCACATCGCCTATGTCATGGGGCAGCATATTTCTGATACTCTATACAAGTTTTATGACCACCTATGCTGTTTTTATTTATAAGAATAATGAGAAATGGGCAAGGGTATTCGGTCTTTTGGCAATGACATTTGCCGCATCAACGCATTGGTACACAGGCGTTGTAATTCAACTCAATCCGACAAGGGGTTTGAATCATACTGCCACTGCGCCGCTTTTATTTTTAACAGGCGCATTTATATCAGGGACTGCAATGCTTATTGTACTGTTCTGGATTAAAAATCTTATAAAATTTGGCGAGAGGGTAGGCGATGAACTTATCATTGAACTTGGCAAGGTTATGATGTTCGGCATTGCATTTGAGATGCTGCTTACATTTAATGAATATTTGCAGTTGACCTATGGCACTGATGATGAGTTTGTTTATCTTAAGGACATATTATTCGGCGTAATGCAGACATATTATTATTGGCTGAATGTGGTTGCGCTTGTGGCGTCATTTGTAATACTTGCATTTACACCGCTTAGAAAAACAGTTGGCGGAGTGATACTTGCCTGCTTCCTTGTTATAGCGGCAATATGGGGCATGAGGCATTGGTGGGTATACGGCGGGCAGTATTTGCAGACGTTTTTCTAGGGTAGCCGCAACCTTTACGGTTGCGTTATATCGCAGGCATAAAGCCTGCGGCTACATAATAGGGGTTAAATAGATTATGCCAAAACTTACTAGAAGAAATTTTCTAAAAATAGGCGCTGCTGCTGGGACGCTGTTTGCAGGCGGCGCAAAGACCCTGCATGCAATGGAACTTAAACTCGGCGGTGAAGACCGTCATCAAATCAGACCATTTTCTCCAAGGGCAACATATAATTATGTTTGCAGTCTGTGTCCATATCACGACACAGGCATTGCTTTTGTTGAAGACGGCAAGGCTGCAAAACTTGAGGGCAACCCTGACCATATTGCAACAAGAGGCAAGTTCTGTCCAAAAGGCATGGCAGGGCTTCTTGCAGCATACGACCCTGACAGGCTCTTATATCCATTAAAAAGAACAGGACAAAGGGGCAGCGGACAATGGAAAAGAATAACATGGGATGAGGCAATAAAAGAGGCGGCAAGCCGCATAAAGACAGTTCTGGATTCTGGCGCAGCAAATGAAATAGTTTTAAATACAGGCGAATACAAAGGCAGCGCATTATTAAGATTTATGCAGACCATCGGTTCAGACAGCGTATTTAGGAGCAGGGCTTCATCTTTAAGCAATCCAAATAAAAAGAGGGCGCTGGAAGATGCAGTTGGTGTTGACACACTCACACCCGACTTTGCAAATGCAAGATATGTTTTGAACTTTGGCGCAAATATTGTTGAGACAGCGTTTCCATTTGCGCAGAGGCTGACAGACGGCATAGTTGAAAAGAGATTAAAACTTGTAACATTTGATGTGAGGCTTTCAAATACCGCGGGCAGAAGCGATGAATGGTTCCCGATATTCCCCGGCACAGACGGCATTGTAATGCTTGCAATAGCAAATGTGATTATGTCAGAAGGGCTTGCTGATATTGAATTTTTAAAGAACTGGACAAATGTGCCAATTGACAAACTTGCCGCGCACCTTAAACAATTCACGCCTGAAACGGCTGAAACATCAAGCGGCGTAAAGGCAAATGATGTAAAGAGGGTTGCAATAGAATTTGCAGAAACAAAACCGAATGTAGTATTTACACAGAATGGCATTACATATCATTCAAACGGAACATTGCAGGAAAGGGCAGCAATTCTTTTATCTGTAATTACAGCAAGTATTGATGCAAAGGGCGGTCTATGTCTGCCGAGGAAGTTTGATGTAAAAACACCAGAGTTCAAGGGTTCAAGGGTTCAAGGGTTCAAGGATGCAGGCTCAATGAATTATACATTGCCATTCAAAATAAAAGATGGAATACAAAAAGTAAGTGTTCTTTTGAATTACATGAGCAACCCTGCATATTCATCGCCTGCGGCAAGCGTATGGCGGGATGTTTTAAAAGATGAAAAACTTGTCCCGTTTATTGTTGATTTCAGCCCGTTTATGAGCGAGACAGCGGAATTGGCCGATATAATCCTTCCTGATGTTGTAAGCGTAGAAAGGCATGATGTTGCGAGTTCTCCAACTGCATTAAAACCTTGGGCAAGCATTTCAACGCCATTCTTAAAGCCTCAAGGCGAGGCAATGGATGTGCGAATGACATTACAAAAAATTGCAAAGGCAATTGACCCTGACGGCAAGGGCATTGGAGCATCATGGGATTTTAAAGACGAGGCAGACTATGTAAAAAGACAGGTTGAAGAAATGGCTGCCATTAAAGATAAGTATGAGGATTTGACAAAGACAGGCATGTATCCTGTTTATGGGAAACTTGATTCAAAAGGCAGAAAGATTATTGATGAAAACGGGAAGGCAGTTGAAGGGGAATTCTTGACATATAAAAAGAAGAAAATCCAAAGCACAAGGAATTGAAGCCCAATGAATTTGTTCTTACAACTTTTAAATGGGCATATCATGCAAATTCAAAAACATCTAATCTAAAATATCTTTCAGAAATAATCCATTCAAACCCTGTATGGCTCAATAAAAAAGAGGCGGAGAAACTTGGAATTAAAGACGGAAGTCTTGTAAGGGTTGTAAGTCCTGTCGGGCATCTTGTTACAAAGGCATTTATTACAAACGGCATAAATCCGAAGGTTATTGCAATATCTGCATCTGTCGGGAGATGGGCTTACGGCAGGGTTGCGCAGGCAAATCCGCATATGGAATCGCCTGCCAAATCAAATCTTCATGATAATGACATAGAAGAAAACATTTGGTGGCGCGACAAGGGCGTTAATCCAAATGATATAATCCCTGTTTCAATTGACCCAATCGGCGGCGGGCAGGCATGGTTTGACACAGTTGTTAAAATTGAGCCTGCGCATCCAGAAGATAAATACGGGGATGTGATGGTTGATAATAACAAGCATATGAATATTTATAAGGAGAAGAACTAAATTCCTAAATCCGAATATCTAATTTCCAATAAAATATCCAATGACTAAATTTCCAATGCCTTTATTTTTGGCATTTGACATTTTATTAGAAATTAGGATTTAGAAATTAGAAATTAAAATAAATTACTTTTTAATTGCTTGTTTAGATATTTCTATTGGGATGTTTAATATGACGAAAAAAGCCTTAATTACATCAATAGCGATTGGCATTGTAATATTTGCAGCAGTTGTTGCAGGTGTAAAACACTTTAATGCAAGGACAAATGATATAGGCATTTGTCTTGTGTGCCATGAGTTGTTTGTTCCTTATGATGCTTACAAGGGCGCTGATTATAACAGGACAAATTACGGCGTCGGGGTAGGCTGCGCAGAATGCCATATGCATCCATATGAAGAATTTAAAAAATCGCCCCATTATGCGAATGCAGCAGGAATAAGGCCGTCATGCACTGCGTGTCATGAACCGCATACATTTACTCAGATAGTCAGATATAAATTTATATACATAAACAAAGGCGGTTATGGTGAGAGTCCATTTCATCAAATATCAGATTCCATAAGGGATAAACAAAAATGGGAGGAGTTAAGAACAAAACTTGCTAAAAAGGTTAGAGATGGTTTTTTAAATACAAACAGCCAGAAGTGCTGGAATTGTCATGGGACAAGGTTTGATGCAAGACTAAAAAATCTAAAGGCGCATAAGAAAGCAATAGATAAGAAAAAGCCTGTCCCTGCAGGCAGTAAGCAGGGAGTGGAGAGATTGAACTGCATAGAGTGTCATTATAATCTTGTCCACGCCGAAGTTTTATGGCCGGAGATGGAAGGGGGTGGTAATAAGTAGAAAAATCAAAACTCAAAATTCAAATCTCAAAACTGAAACTCAAAGCCTTAAAGCCGGTTTAAAAAGTTTTGAATTTTAAGTTGCAGTTTTGACTTTTGCGTTTTGACATTTGAGTTAAGTTTGCATATTTTTACTCTTGACACGCTATTTTTTTTAGACTATTATCACAAAAAATCTTTATTACTAAAAGGAGGAGGGAGTTATGAAGAGAATATTGTTTTATGTTTTATTGATACCGGCATTCGTAATGGCGAATATCGGTATCAGCAAGGCTGCTGATGCGCCTGAACTGCAGCCTGTTCCAAGCATTTCAAAGGAAGACTTTGCAAAGGCGACAGGAATTTATTTTAACAGGTGCGGCGGATGCCACGGGTCACTGAGAAAGGGTGCTACAGGCAAGCCATTGACGCCGGATAAGACCCGCACAAAGACAGTTGCAAAACTGACTGACATCATCTACAACGGCACAGAGGCAGGTATGCCTGGTTGGGGAACAACAGGTGTTCTCTCTAAAGATGAGTCAGAATTACTGGCAAAATTTATACAAAATGAGCCGGTTGCCCCGCCTGAATGGAACATGAAGGACATGAAGGCTTCATGGAAACTCATTGTTCCGCCAGATAAGAGACCAACAGCGCCTGCCCACAAGAGAAATATTGAAAACTTCTTTGCAGTGATTTTGAGAGACGCTGGAAAGATTGGTATTATTGACGGCGATACAAAAGAGGTTGTAACGACAGTAGACAGCGGTTTTGCAGTCCATACACTCAGGTATTCTTACTCAGGCAGATACCTCTACACAATCGGAAGGGATGCAAAGGCAACAATGGTTGACCTGTGGATGAACCCGCCAGCAACAGTTGCAGAGGTTAAGACTGGCATAGAGGCAAGGTCTATTGATTCCAGCAAGTACAAGGGATTCTATGACAAATATGCTGTGGTAGGCAATTATTGGCCCCCATCATATGTCATCCTTGATGGACAGACACTTGAGCCATTAAAGGTAGTTGGGACAAGAGGCTATACATATGATACAAATGAATACCATCCAGAACCAAGGGTTGCATCAATAGTTGCATCCCACAATGCCCCGGAGTTTATATTAAATGTCAAGGAAACAGGTCAGATACTCCTTGTTGATTATTCGGATATTAAGAACTTAAAGGTTACTGCAATTGAGGCAGAGAGATTTCTTCATGACGGCGGCTGGGATGCATCAAAGAGGTATTTCCTTGTTGCAGCAAACATGAGGGATAAGGTAGTTGCAGTTGACACAAAGACAAAGAAACTTGCGGCAATAGTTGAAACAGGCATAAAGCCTCATCCTGGAAGGGGCGCAAACTTCAATGATCCGAAGTTTGGTCCTGTATATGCTACGCCGCACCTTGGCGAACCAATGGTAGCCCTTATAGGGACTGATCCAGAAGGCGATTATAAGGCAAATGCATGGAAGGTTGTAAGAAAACTCAAGACAGCAGGTGAGGGTGGACTCTTTATCAAGACACATCCAAAAAGCAATAACCTCTGGGTTGACCACACCCTTGCAAAGGCAGAAGATGCTTACAGAAGCATATCTGTATTTAATATAAAGGATCTGGATGCTCCGCCAAAAATTATTAAACTTGGAGACAGGGGCAGAATCGTTCATATTGAATATAATAAGGATGGTAATGAGGTCTGGATTTCACTCTGGGATAGGAAGGGTGAAATCATAGTATTTGATGACAAGACCCTAAAGGAAAAGACAAGAATCACTGATGCAAGACTTGTCACGCCAACCGGTAAGTTCAATGTGTATAACACAAGGTACGATATATACTAATTGTCAGATGTTTGTGTAGTATTTCTTTAAAAGGTTGAGGGGATAATCCCCTCAACCTTTTTTAAATTAAGTTGTGGAAATTCGGGTAATTAGTGCTATAATTTGACCTAAGAAAGGAGGATAAAAAGATATGAAGACAAAGACAATATTAGGCATTATCATTACTGCTGTTATCTTTATTGCAGTTCCTTTAATGGCTGCTGAGGAACATAAGACCCCAACAGCGCCAAAGGAATATATTGACATGAAAAATCCTATGAAGGCAGACAAGGATGTTCTTGAAAGAGCCGAAGGCATATTTATGAAAAAATGCAAGAAATGCCATGGCGAGAAGGGTGACGGCAAGGGTTCCGGCGCAAAGGATTTGGAAATCAAGCCAAAGGCATTTACAAAGGATTATCTTAAGAATAGACCTGATGGACAACTCTTCTGGATTATTGAAAAAGGCAGCGCTAATACAGATATGGAGGCAATGGGGCCAGGCAGTGAAACAAATATTTCAAAAGATGATATGTGGAAGTTGGTTACCTACATCAAGGGAAAGTTTGGCAAGTAATCTATGAAATATTTGTTTAGAATACGGGCTATGGCGAGATGCTGTAGCCCTTTTTTTTATAATAATGATTACACGGATTTTGAGAAGCGATTACATAGATTTAAAAAACTGGTTTTAATCTGTGCAATCTGCTTTTATAATCTGTGTAATCAGGCATCCTCTTTTGGTTCAGATGCCAAAGAACTCTATCTCAAACACTGCAGCCCCTGCCATCACCCGGAAAGATACGGCACATCAGCCCCGCCTCTATTTAAAGAGACAATAGGAAATAAAAGCGATAAAGAACTTATAGCGGCCATATCAAAAGGCCTTCCTGCAACTAATATGCAGGCATTTGAAAATATTTTAAAGGCAGATGAGATAGAAGGCATTATTGCGTATATAAAAAAACCGATTGAAAAGCCAAAATGGGATAAGGAAGATATATTAAGCAGTTTAATAAGATGCCAGACATCAGACCCCGGATCTAAGGCTCAAATTAAAGTTGACCTGTCCAATCTTTTTATGATTGTTGAAGGTGGCACAGGAAACGTTCATTTTATGGACGGCGACACATTCAATCTTCTTGATAAAATTAAGGTTGGCGCAATGCACGGTGGACCGAAATATGACTATAATTTTAATTTTTCATATATACTTTCAAGAGACGGCTGGCTTGTAAAATATGATTTAAAAAACTTAAAAGAGATTTCAAGGCTCAGGGTTGGCATAAATTCAAGAAATATTGCCATATCAGGAGACGGCAAATATCTTGCAATAACGAATCTTATGCCCCAAAACATAGTTTTTATAAATACTTCAAACATGGAGCCAAGTTTTATTGTTGATGCTAACGATAGAGTGGGCGCAATTTATACATTGAAAGAAAAAGGGTTGTTTGTGGCAGCAATGCGGGATAAGCCGGAGATATGGCTTGTGGACTATAAAAATAGTTTTGAGATAAAAAAACTTTTTTCTGATCAGGCATTCAGCGATTTTTTTATAGAGCCTGCTGAAAGGTATCTGATAGGCGCTGCAAGAAACAGTGGACATTTAACGGTTTTTGATATATATGAAAATAAGGTTGTAAAAAGCCTTGAAATCAAAGGCATGCCTCATCTTGCATCTGCAGCATTCTGGAAGGATGGAGATAAAGTATTTGCAGGTTTCCCAAATCTTGAAAAACCAATATTGACTGTTATTGAACTTTATACATGGGAGATAAAATCTGTTGTGGATTTAAAAGGCAATGGCTTTTTTGCAAGGACACATTCTGGAACGCCGTATCTTTGGGTTGACACAGGGACAGATACGATTCAACTCATAAATAAAAAGACTTTAAAAATGGAAAAAGAAATTGTGCCTGAAAAAGGCAAACAGGCAATGCACACTGAATTTACAAAGGATGGCAGATTTGCCCTTGTAAGTATTAGAGATAAGGATGGGGCGGTAATTGTGTATGATGAAAAATTAAATGCTGTTAAAAGACTGCCTTTTGAAAAACCTATCGGAAAGTACAATGCCACTAATAAGACGCATTAAAAATAGTTACAAGATTCAATCTGCAAGTTTCATTTTGTGGTTAATTATATTCGGTTTTGGTTCCGTTCATGCTGAAGAATTTAAGGTTGGCATGAAAAATTGGGAATTTAATCCGCAAAACCTAACAGTAAAAGCAGGTGATGCAGTTTTATGGATAAATGATGATGATAGTCATCATACTGTAACATTTGAAGACCAATCAATTAAGAGTTCTGAAAATATAAAGCCAGAGCGGCAGTTTTCAATAACATTTGAGAAGGCTGGAGAGTATAAGTATTATTGCAAATATCATAGGGATAATGGTATGTGGGGGAAGATAGTTGTTAAATAATTCCTGCTCAACACACCTAATTTGTCATTGCGAGGGGACTTTTGTCCCCGAAGCAATCTCAAGACAGACTCGGAACAGGCTCTGCAATCCCATGAGATTGCTTCGCCGACCCAAGCATTGCTTGGGTGCCCCGCTCGCAATGACGGGCAATTTTTGATAGAGGTCTTTATGCTAGGCGTTACAAAACTTTTATGCGAGATTGATAAAATAGCCGAAGGGGTTAAATCCTACGGACATGGAACATCTCCAAGACTCCTTCAATTCTCAAATGAAAAAAGGCCTGTTGTTGTCTGGAATGTTACCCGAAGGTGCAATCTGCACTGCGTCCACTGCTATTCTGATTCATTTGATCACCATTACAATGATGAA
>JACRNI010000023.1 GCA_016234925.1 Deltaproteobacteria bacterium
CGCTTTACAATGAACAATACTCCAATAAATCAGCAGCAAGATTCACCATCAGTAAAATCCCCCCAACCCCCCTTTTCTAAAGGGGGGGATAATGAGTTCCCCTCTTTACTAAAGGGTGAGCAGGTGGGGTTACGCATCATTCCGCTTGGCGGTCTTGGGGAAATCGGCTTGAATATGATGGTTATGGAATATGATGATTCCATCATCATAATAGACTGCGGGCTTATGTTTCCTGAAGACTATATGCTGGGCATTGACATTGTCATTCCTGACATTTCATACCTCAAAAAAAATATTGAAAAGGTAAAGGCATTCGTAATAACACACGGCCATGAAGACCACATCGGCGCTTTGCCTTTTGTGCTGAATGAAATCAAGGCGCCAATCTATGCAACAACACTCACCATCGGGCTTATACAGGAAAAACTAAAGGAATTTAATCTTGATAAGTCTACTGATTTTATCCGCGTGAAGCCGAGACAGAGTGTGTCCATTGGCTCGTTTGATGTTGAATTTATCAGGGTCAGCCATTCAATTGTTGACGGCGTCGGGCTTGCAATAAAAACGCCTGTCGGCACAGTCATACACACAGGCGACTTTAAATTAGACCAGACGCCTGTTGACGGCGAGGTTCTGGATTATGCAAGGTTTTCTGAATATGGCGAGAATGGTGTGCTTGCGCTTATGTCTGATTCGACTAATGTTGAAAAAGAAGGTTACACAATATCTGAAAGAGAAATCGGCACTGCGTTTGAGGAGATATTCAGAGAGGCTAAAGGCAGGGTGATGGTCGCTGCGTTTTCATCAAACATCCACAGGATTCAGCAGGCAATGGATGTTGCGAATAAATTTGAAAGAAAGGTATGTTTGAACGGCAGGAGCATGGTCGCAAATGTGAGGATTGCAAGGGAACTTGGCTATCTCAAGGCGCCGGATGATTTGATGGTTGATTTAAGGGAGATGGACAGCCTTGCCCCGGAAAAGGTCTGCCTTATTACAACAGGAAGTCAGGGCGAGCCAATGTCAGCATTAACAAGGATGGCAATGGATGACCACAAACATATAAAGATTTTAAAGGGCGACACAGTAGTCCTTTCTTCAAAATTCATACCCGGAAATGAAAAGGCAATATCAAATATGATGAACCATTTATACAAACGCGGTGCAGAGGTTATTTACGAAAAAGTCTCTGAAGTCCATGTTTCAGGCCATGCGAGCAAGGAAGAATTAAAAATCATGCTTAATATGACAAAGCCAAAATTCTTTATACCTGTTCACGGTGAATACAGGCATTTGATAAAACATTCTCAACTTGCGCAGAAGGTCGGCATCCCAGAGGAAAATATTGTCATTGCAGAAGACGGCGATGTTATTGAAGTAACACCTGACAGAATAGCAAAGGTTGAACGGGTTGAATCGGGCAGGGTCTTTGTTGACGGCAAGGGTGTTGGAGATGTCGGGAATATGGTATTAAAAGACAGGCTGCATCTTTCACAGGACGGCGTTGTGATTGCAATCATTGCGCTAAACCAGACTACAGGCGAGATTATTTACGGGCCGGATATAATCACAAGAGGGCTTGTGTTTGAACAGGAGAGCGCTGATTTGCTTGAAAGGGCAAAGGCTGTTGTGAATGAAACCCTTGCAGGCGTGAACAAAGAGGCTCTAACAGACTGGGCAGAGGTAAAGGAAGAGGTGAGAAAATCCCTTCGCAGATATTTTAATAAAATCCTTGAAAGAAGGCCGGTAATACTGCCGTTGATAATTGAGTTGTAGGCAGTTGATGCTGAAAAACGCCCTGACCTGTTTTGCACATACCTTGTTTGTTATCTTCGTTGCTGTGCTGCCAATTTATATCCCTCCAGAAATCCATGCTGCTGAAATTGACGCTGGGATTCAAGCCCTTTTAAAAGCCTACCCTGAACATCTTATAAAATCAGACGGAAATTACATCTATTGGCAGGATGGTTCAAAAATGCCTCATTCAAGACCAGATGTCCATGAAGTATCCTGCAGGAGAAAAGATAGATTACAGCCCTCCTGAAAATTTTGACCCGGGCAGGATCCGCTATGAGCCGTTTTTCAGAAAGATGTATGGGAATACAAAAAATGAAGTTGTAAGTAACCTTGTAACAATCAACTGGATGCCGAAGACAGTGAATAAACCCATCTTTGTTACAAAGGTGAATGGTGTGGATTTGAAACTCCAGAAAATATCAGATGAACTTGATAAACTGCCTGATGAAATCAAAGAATATGCCAAAGACATTGCTGCATTTATGTGGAGGAACATACAAGGCGCAAAAAGATTGAGCATGCATAGTTTTGGAATTGCGATTGATATAAACTCTAAACATTTAAATTACTGGCAATGGAGCAAGCCTGATAAAACTGGAAGGTATTTATACGAAAACAAAATCCCGTTTGAGATTGTAAGGATTTTTGAGGAAAACGGGTTTATCTGGGGCGGAAGATGGTATCACTTTGACACCATGCATTTTGAATATAGGCCGGAATTATTGTTAAACAATAACCAATCCAGCAGTGCAAGTGGGTAAAGGTTTATGAGGGTATTGACAGGGGCCATTAGGAGGTTATATAGTAGGCCAAATCTGATTGTGGTATAAGAATAAGAAAGAATAGTAGGTTTTAAAATTTAAACAATCGGTAATCGGTAAAATGATCAGTTTCCTCAGAAATATTAGAACTAATTTAATATTACTCCCATTAATACGTCTAGAGTATAAGATTAAGTCTATCCCCTTTAAAAGGGCTTTGAAAGTGCGCCAACTCGTAAAACAGAAGTTGCTCCATAGAATAAGGCTTCTTGAACCTAATGCCCACCTTGAGGGCTATGATAAGGAATTTGATATAGTTGTAAATCTATCATCTCTTAAACTTCTTAATCCAGAAATATTTGACGATCATCCTCCTACATTTTTCTACGAAAACCTTCCAGAAGAGTTAAAAAAACTGTATTCTGATCGAAAAACTGAATACCTTGAAAGAAAGAACGCGGTAGACATCCTTGTCGAAAAGGTTGAAAAAGATACCGATGTCATAAATCTTATTGAGAGATATAACTTGCTCCACCATTTTGAAGATAGTTATCTAAAGAAGAAAGATGAGGCTGACTACTACCTGTCGAAATCTCAAAAAATTAATGCAACTGCAACACCGCTTAAAACCAATGATTTGTTTGCGCTTGAGCGTTCTTTAAGAAAAGACATCAATAAAACTAGAGATGCAATATCAGACCGTGAAGCCATCAAAATCTCTTTATCCATTCAAAACGCAGGTGCGATTATTTCCGTGGTTTCTTCTTTCTTCCTTATTAGCGGTTATTTGTATAATCGGCTTTTACTAGGTGCATTTGATATAGAAGTTTCAATATTTTTTACACTGACTGACTATCTTGCTTCAAGTATTGATGCCATAAGATATTCTGCATCAGGTGCTGTTATTGCTACAGGTTCATACTTTTGGGGAGTTCATAGTGCTTCTAGAAAATCCGTAGCACAAATAGAGTTTGAAAGAAAAAAGCGTGAATATTGGCCATATATAGTTCTTCTTATTTTTATATTCTCTTCTATATTCGCTTATATTAGAAATTCAATAGTCTTCTACAATAATGTTTACATAATTATTCTTTCTGCCACTGTGGTATCCGCGCCATGGTTGGCAAAGCGTTACTTTAAGGAGCCTCTAGTAACAATATTTATTATCGTATTTATATTTACTTTTTCAGGACATATGTTTGTGTCATTAGAGAAAACGATTTACCGACTTAAATATGATAGCCAAGAGAAAATAGAGAGATATAAAATAATATTTAAAAACGAGATGCCAATAGAACCATCAAAATTGGTACTAATCACCGGGAATAGCAACTATCTTTTTTTTCTTGATGAAGAGAGAAATGCAGTTATAATACCAAAAGACCAAGTACAATATATAACAAGGATTACATCTGACAAGAAACCTAACAAGTAATCATTCCGTTATATGTGAGAAAGTCGCACTGATTTTAACAGTTATTATTTTTAAACCTTCTCCACTCTATACACCTCCGCCCATCCCAAGTCTTCTGGTATAAAGATTTTTACTGCCATGCCGTGTTTTAAGATGTCAAAGGCATTTTCAAGCCGAAGTATCGGTATAACCCTTTTTAATCTTGACATCATCTCCCTTGCGACAATCATTGAGTGCGTGAGTTCACCGCCTTTTTCAACTATTATCGCGCATGGTCCGTCGCCCTCTGCGAATATGTCCAGATATTTTGTGTCAAGAAATGAAAGCGCTACAATATCCCTTTTTTGAGGGGGCTTTAAAAATTCAACATCACCCTGATAAATGCCGACAATGCCTTCTGTGCTGCCGTGATAAAATGGAGTTACATGCCCTTTTGGTATGGCAATCCTCTCATAAACAACAGGCCTTGCCTCTGCCTTATCAAGAGAAGGAGATACCTTTACAATCGCCCTTTCGCCCTCTTTAAACCTCTTTGTCGCGCCTTCCATCCTCACAGTTGGGATGCCGAATTCTACGGCAACCTTTGCTGTGTGCGAACCAACAGAGCCTTTTTCAACGATAAACGCCTTTGGAAATGTTTTTAATTCAGCAATCTCAGGCAGGTATTCTATAACTATAATCTCGTCCTGTTTTATTCCATGCACAGGGTCATTCAAAACCCTTGCAAGCCTTTCGTCGCCGACCCTTTCAAATATGCGGATGTAGCCTTCTGCCTCGCCTGCTGCAATCGGTGATACAGTAAAAAAGAAACTATCTATCCTTTCAGCAGGGATGTCAAAGAGCACAAGGCTTAAAACCCTTCTGCTTTCTGTGAGGCTGCTTACAACTGCCTTTATCCTGCTCCACACATCCCTTGCCTTGTAAAATTCTTCTTCTTTCAAGACATCTGTGAATCGCTCTGCGAGATATAGATTGTCTTCTATCTCTGGCAAATATCTGCTTGCGCTGAATAGCAGGGCATTTATCCAGTGGGAGAGTTCATACAAATCAGCAAGCCCTGATAAAGCAGTAAACCTCTCATTTACAATGCTTGAAAAACCCTGCTCAAGCCTTTCAAGATTTATATCAGTTAGATAGAGTATTAGCCTGTCTTCCTGCGGGATGTGAAGGCTTGGGTCTAAAAGCAGTTTGCCTATACACGCCCTGATTTTGCTGTGGCTTACAACCGCATCAATAAGTTTTCCCTTTTCATAAATAGAGATAAATTCATTATACATATGAACCATTTCTTTGAACTTTTGTTTAAATGCCTCTGTCCATAACTCAGAAATCTTTTTTGAATCCTCAATCTGCTCCACTTGAGGCTTGTAAGCCATATTAAGCCAGTGTGCAATGCCCTCTGCAAGTTTCACTGCATTTGTATATTCAGGGAAATTTGTTTTCAGTTCATTTAAAAGCGTTTGCGCCTTTATGAGATTTTGAGGGTCAAGGGTGTTGTGAAAACTGTCCCTTAAATCAACAGCAATCCTTTTTAATTCCAATGGGACAACATCTGTTATATTTTCAAAATCATTATGCAGAGACTGCCAGTCAACACCCATAATAGATGCGCCGGGCAAACTCTTATAAATCTTTTCTATAAAATGTCTTCTCGCAGCCTCTAATCTTCTATCAGGGGTGTATTCTGCTGCAAGGAGCAGTACCTCTTTGAATGCGAGTATTGAATCATCAGCATCAATGCCTTTTAAACTCTCTTCGAGGAGCGCGCCTGCATTTTTATAAAATATTGCTTCAAGTTCTGTGTCTTTAATTTCACGAAGCAAAAACGCTATTGGTTTAAAAGAGCCGTAGATAATGCCCTCGTCTTTTATAGCGCCTACTTTATAAATTGATTTTTTGTTCAGGCAGATTTTAAGCCCGTTTATTAGGGCATCTTTTAAGTCAGGGGCAAAATTATTTTTTCCATGACCCCTGACCCCTGACCCCTGACCCTGTTCTTT
Source organism: Deltaproteobacteria bacterium (assembly GCA_016234925.1). Taxonomy (GTDB): domain Bacteria; phylum Desulfobacterota; class GWC2-55-46; order UBA9637; family GWC2-42-11; genus JACRNI01. Next base: position 5,973 of record JACRNI010000023.1, read on the forward strand.
TAATATCTTTAATCCAATGTGAACATCAGCAAGGGTTGTCTTAAGTTTCCCCTGTGTCAAAAGATTGATAATGCCCGTGTTTAAATCATCCTGAAATTGAAACGATTCGTCTATGAGAGACGGCAACACATACCTTTTTATGTCATCAAAACTGATTGGCTTGAGGTTATTTCTCAAAATTCTTTTCATGCCATTTTTTGCAGCGTCATTCAGCCAGTCAATATTTTTATCAATCAGTTTTAAGCCGATACTTAAAACCTCTGAGATAGAGCCGTCTTCCATACCCTTGCCGTCAATAAGAGTCTTGATAATCCGCATTTTTACCAATTCGGGTTTTACATATGGAA
>JACRNI010000068.1 GCA_016234925.1 Deltaproteobacteria bacterium
CGTGGCAATCGCACTTCATAAAATTAAGAGATTGCTTCGTCGTTCCACTCCTCGCAATGACACCTTACTACTTATTGCGTTTGTATAATTATACTTCTATAAAACACGTAGAATTCCACTTAGCAGCAAAACCAGCATCCCAAATCCAAAATTCACTTTAACCAAATTCAGAGATAATTTTTGCAAACTCGCCTTTTCTGAAGCCGATTCAGTCGTCCCGATCTTGGGTGTGAGTATTAACCCTCTATAAAAATGGATAATAACCATTCCAAAAACCAAAATACACTTCAGTGATAGAACATTTATCCAATTGTTCTCAAACAATCCGATTCCCGAAAACTGCTTATTGAATCCTGCTAATGCAACCCCTGTTATAACCAGAAGAAATATACTATAGTTTGCCAACGGAGTAAATCTTTTAGAAATCTCTCCCATGAGTTTGCCTGCCTCTGCTCCCAAAACTTGCTTGGATGATGGTATTGCTATAAAAAGGATAAAGATAATTCCTCCAATCCATACAACGGTTGCAAGGAGATGCAGCCAATAAAATGTTATCAATATTAACTCGCTCATTTTTACCTCCATACGGTTTTAGATTGGGAGGGAAGATTTGCTTTGCCAATCCACCCTCCCTCAAATGTTTATCTGCTATTTTGCCTTTACAGGCGGGATGCAGCCACAACCGCATATGCCTTTTGTTTTGCTTTTCACCTGAGACTTCTTTGTCTGATGCTGTCCTTTAATTCTCTTCCTACCCTTTGCCATTGTCATCACCTCCTCTCTTATATAAGTTTATGTATATTTACTTATATGGATGACAAAAAAATTATCTCAATTTCACCTGCCCGCCTAAACATCCGCAGGCACAGATACGATTAAGCCTCTGTCTGCATTTTTCCAATACATCTTTATTTAAAGAATAATATATCCAATATCCTTGCCGTTTGTCTTTTACAAGACCGGCCGCTTTAAGCACCCTCAGGTGCTGAGAAACTGCTGACTGTGTTATTCCCAAAGCCTCAGCCATGGCATTAACGCTCGTATCTCCTTTTTTAAGAAGTTCAATAATCTCTATTCTCTTATCTACCGAGAGTATTTTAAATAACTCTGCCGCTTCCTTCATGGTTCACCTTTTAAGTATATGCACATCCACTAATATATCATTTTAAACAGGCTGTCAAGTATTTTATGTTGCGCTAGCATTTAACTGCTCCAACTCTTACCTTAGCAAACCTTGCAGGCGCTGCGCCGTGCCCGACCGATATAGATTGAACAGGGTCGCCTTTTCCGCAACTGTTTAATCCATACATCTGCCATTCTTCTTTGCCGCATATCGCATTGCATGTTTTCCAGAAGTCAGGGGTTATGCCTGAATAAACAGGATTTTTTAATGGTCTTATTATTTTACCCTTTTTTATCTCCCATCCAATCTCCATTCCAAACTGAAAATTGAGTCTAGAGGTATCAATGCTCCAACTCTTGTTTGTTTGTAGAAGTATGCCGTCTTTTGTGTCTGCAATTAACTCATCTAAACTACCCTTTTCTGCTGCTTCAATATTTATATTGCTCATTCTAATAATTGGGATATTATTCCAACCGTTTGCCCTGACACTGCCATTTGACCCCTGCTTACTGCCTGCAGGGGCAGGCTTCTTACCCAAAGTTTTTGCTGTTTCTCTTGATGTGAGAAAATCTACAAACCTGCCATTTTTTATAATATCAACCCTTCTTGCCTTTATCCCTTCATCATCATAAAGGTAACTTCCTGCGCCTCCTTCAATCGTCGGGTCTGCATAAATATTTACGATTTTAGAACATATCTGCTTGCCGAGTTTATCAGGCGTGAGAAATGTCCCGCCGGCAAGGCTTATCTCCATGCCCATTGCCCTGTCAAGTTCAACTGCATGGCCTATGGATTCGTGAATCTGCAATGCAACCTGCGAGCCGCCGAGGACAACGTTCTTTTCACCTGAGGGGCATTCGTCTGCCTTTAAAAGCGTGAGCGCCTCTTCAATTATACGAGGTGTATTCTTTAGTATTTCCATTTCAATGATTTGTTCATAACCGCCCTGCCTGAAAATGCCCTGATGTGAATCAGGGAATGACCTTATTTGAACATCATCACCATCAATTGCAATGGCTTTTATGCCTGCGCCGCTTGTAAATATCTCCTGCTCAATAAAACTTCCTTCTGTATTCAAAAAGATTTTATGCGCCTTCTGAAAATCCAGAAAGCCTTCAATGGTGTGTATTTTTTTAGATTGTTTTGAATTCTTATGAAGCGCTGTTGCCTTTAAAGTTGGAGAGAGCCTTTCTTCAATAGGTATTGTAAAAGGATCAATCTGACATGGGGCTTTGTATTTAATTTTAACAGCAGGATTTTTATCTATTATCCCCTTGACCCCTTGACCCCTTGACCCCTGTATTCCTGCTATTGCCTTTGCCTGTAAAATAGCCTCATCTGCAATCTTCCTTGCCTCTGTCTCAGTCAAAAGCGAGCTTGCGGCAAATCCCCATGAGCCTTTATACAAAACCCGTATGCCAAAACCAGTGTCAAGATTATCCCACAGTTTGTCCACCTCCCCATCCCTCGCCATCACCCCTTCTGATATACATTCCTCAAGACGAATGTCCGCATATTCAACACCTTTTTTTTTGAGATAGGAAATGGTGCGTTGAAGGGTGGGAATAAAAGTATGTTTGGATAATAAATTATTAGGCACTGTAGCAATCATCTTCAAGTTCGCTCTCGGTCTAACCATGATACAGTTCCGATTACCAATAATTGAAACACAAGACCAAACACAACAAATCCTATGATGTTAAACTCTGAAGGAGTTGGGGCAAGTAAACTCGTCAGCCACATGATGGTTACAAAAGCGGAGAAAATAACCATGCCATACCTTCCGGCAATTGAAACACCTTTTGTTGATTTAAGATATATCCATAAGCCGGCAAAAAATATCAAGAGTTCAATAAAAGAAGAAGCAAAAACATAATTCCATAAACCTAAACCAATCTTATACGAACCACCGCCAAATAGCGGCAAATCTGCCCTATGAACAATTAAGTCCAGGAGAAAATGCGATAATGCCACGGCTCCCACGATGAGAGCAATCTTGTTTTTATTAGAATCGGATTTCAACGGCACGATTTTAAAAAATATGCAAAACAACCCTGCCCAGAAAACAGAGGCGGCAAGACTATGGGAATAGGGATAGTAGGTAAAATCAAGAGGGCTAACATCAGTAATGCCTGGGGCAAAAGACATACTCTCTATCCCTAAAAGTATAAGCAAGAAAAACAATATATCTGCAAACTGTGTGGCAAAAAACAATAACCCTAATGGGATATTCTTATCAGCCCTTTTTGCAGCCAGAGCAATGCCGTAATGTCCAATAAACATGATATTCTCCTTTTTATTGCTATGTAACGCAGCGACGAAGGCAAAGTTACAGATAGACATTTTTCAGCGTGAACTCCTCTGCTAATATCCAACAGCCTCCTGAATATCAATAACCATCTGCCGCACATTTTTCACAAAAAACTTCTTTATGCTGTTCCAGTCAGGCATTTCCTTTCCACAATACTGCGGGTCAGGGTCAATGTCGGCATCACTGAAATATACGATTGCCTTCCCGATATTAACAGGATTTATTCTGTCAGCGCCATATCTTTGCACCATATTCTCGGCAATCTTTCGGAAAGGAATATCTTTGAGAATAAGATAGAGGTCAATGAAGTCTCTTCTAGCCCCTCTCTGTGCAATAGCCATTACCTTCATGGCTGCAATGTCTATTATTCCGGCAACATCAATGCCCTTCCAGTTGAGTTTTTTGTCAAGAAATGGATATGGATAATGAAACATGGAAACCTTCACTTCATTAACCATTGCAGTCAAAGCGCCTTCTGTCTCCTGCTGGACAATGGGTTTTAACCCTGCTTTTTGAAATTCTCTGTAGAGTGCATCTGTTGAAAATTGCTTTTCTGAGAAGAAATCCAAATCAACAGATACCCTGTGCCCAATTTGCAATGCAAGCGCAGTACCGCCTGCTAATGTAAATTTATATTTATTGGCAATGCCTTTTAAACTGCCTAAAAGTTTTTGTCCCTGAGACAATAAGCATTCAGTATGCATATTTTTTATAGCCAAACCATATTCTCCAAAAGTTCTTAGACCTCTCGGATACCTTTCTGCTGGATTCGCAGACTTCTATGATGAGCCTTGTCGCATATATCCTCTGTAACCACTGGACAGCATCCATGCCGCCCATCTCCAAAACCCTTTCTATAATATATCGGGCATTTTTTTTAATGCCAATGCCGGACGGCTCCGCATCCCAAAATAGCGAAAAAAAATTATCAGGGATTCTTTTTTCTGCGGCAAATTCCTGCACCTTCTGCATTACCTGCATATCAGAGGCAGGGCCTAAATATTTATGCACCACTTTACCGCCTTGACGGTATGCATGATACGCATACTCTTTGCCGCTAATCTTTTTAATGAGAATTGCCATTCAAACACCTTGTATCTATATTACCAAACAATGTTGTATAAGTCAAACCATATGAAACAAATTCTGAATATTTTCATCGTTCACGCTCAAAAATTGTCCAGATGCAAGGCGGAGCAAGTTCTGCTATGAGATTCCTCGCTTTGCTCGGAACAGGCTCCGCAGATGGACATTTTTCAGCGTGAACCCTCCCTCAACACCGCCACTATCCCGCCCTTCTGCGCCACATTCACAATCTTTTTCTGCGAAGCCCTGCCGAGTATGCCGATGCCTTCTGGCGTACCTGCTAGTCCATAGACTGTATAAAATTCCTCAAATACAATATCGCCGTTTTCATCAAACGCAGGAAATGTCTTTGTGGAGACCTTTCTATATTCCTGCACAATCCATCTTGCAAATTCTACACATCCCCTGTCAATCATCTCATCCCAATGGGACTGGTTCGTGTCCCTTCCAATGACAATGCCGTATCCGCCATAACCTCGGTTTGGCTTGAGTATAAGGCTGTCTTTATTTTTTCTTATATAATTTAACAGGTCAACATCTTTGTCATCTGGACTGTCTGTTTTTATATCTCGCACAACCTTTGTCCATGGGATGTGTTTTAATATGCCTGCATTCCGTAAGGTTCTAAAGACCTTAGAAAACCTCTTATCCCTTAAAACCTCCCAGCACGATTTATGGTCAATCTCTCCTGCGACCGATGATATAACCTGATTCCGTTTAAATGCTGTTTTCATGGCATTTACATGCTCGCCCTTGCCCATCTTGAATAACTCATAAAGTTCAAAATCACGGTATATTATATCAATTACATGGTTTTTGTAATATATCTCGTCATTTTTTAAATATAGTTCCCGCGGGTCAATCATGTATGTTTTCATCTCGCATTTTTTGCCGAACTTTTTGTTGTAAAACTCTGCAAGGGATGGAAACTCTGTAATGCCTGATGTAAGGGTCTTGTCCTCTGCAAATGCAATATTGAGGCGCTTCCTGCCGATTACATCTGCCTGATGCAGTATTTCATGGCACAATAGCGTTCGTATATCCTCATTTCTTTCAAGAACAATATTTTTATCTATCTTTCTCAATCTTGGCAGGACAATCTTTGTAATCAACTCCTCCGCTGTCGGCACATAATGATTACCGCCCACTGCAACCGCATTGTCTTCAAAGAATGTGATGGTGTCTTTCCAGTTCGGATGATAGATATCAAAATGGAAATCAAGCCTTGACCAGATGCCTCTGGTTTTTTTGTGCTTTGGCGTCCATGTGTCTCTTATCCAGATTTCCTCCTCTTCTGTCAAAGGCAAAATCTCCTTTATTTCTGGACATTCAAGATAGAGGTC
>JACRNI010000024.1 GCA_016234925.1 Deltaproteobacteria bacterium
CTCCCCCGCGCAGTCGGCTACTCCGCAGGTCTATTAAACTACTTCTTCCGCGGGCAGAACAAAAAAAAAAAAGACCCGAATAATCCTAGTCAGTATATTATCAAAAATGAATCAGATGAATATATGTCAGGCACATTTAGTCTTTACTATGACGATACAAATGACAATCGTAGATTCTTAACAAGTTGGGGAAGGTCAATAAATGCCGTGAAAGATGGCAAGCCGGGTCAGAGCGACCCTGTAACTTTTACAGAGCCGACTGACATGAAAGAAAAAGGCAAATACATCCTCGTCTTCCAAGGCACACTTGGCAGTGAAACAGGCGCAGTGGTTGGGATGGTCGTAACTCTTCAAACAAGCAAAGAACTTATACTTTACAAAGTCGGCAATAAATATAAAACTTATAATACTCATACAAAGGTGGCTAAAGATTATACTGGTATAATTCCAGGTAGCGGAGAGGGACGAGTAATATGGAATGAGGATGGTTCCTATGCCTTAACCCTTTTTTATCCTATTACAGTTACTAACATGAATACTGGGCAAAAATATAGTTTGAGCGGTGACTATAACTCCCTGCGCGGTGGCGCATGGATAGATAAAGATAAAGCAATGGTTTTAGATTTGCATTATTCGGGTAATTATACAGATAAATGGAAATTTTCAAAGTTTGAAAATGGTTTTCAATTTTCTACTTATAGTCAGCCTTCTAATACTTCTCCATTAGGGAATGGTTATTATAATTTTAGGGATGGAATCATTGCTTCCGCATGGGATGGGAGTAAAATAAGTTATGGTGCAGGTTGTGAAAGTGGGTTCTGTTTAATAACCTTTGATACTGCGGCAAAACTTTTTAGTACTACTCCACCAGCAGGCGGTATTTCTTACGATTATAGGGATGGTAATGATACAGATCCTATAGGAACTAAATCTTGGCAGCATTATACTGTAAGCCAAAAACCATATGCTTTAACCTACGATAAAAAAACTTTAAAAGTTTTATACATGAATGAGATTAATAATAGCGATACTATTATTATAGGAAAAGACGCTGGCGGCGGTTCTGTCTGGAATAACACATACTCAAAAATAAGCACATATGATAAACTTGAAACATTTGAGAATTCCGGCACTACCACCACAACATGGACTGGTAAGTATAACTACTACCACACAACTAATGCATCAGGCAAAGTGGCAAAACCATTAGAATATTTCATAATGAAAGATGGAAAAGAAATTGTTTCTTTTACGGAAGTTGAACTGTCTTACTATAAGCAAGGAGTACCATATGGTACTACATGGACACTTACATATAATACAAAACTTCGGGTAAAATTTTGGTTTAACGGAGCTATTTATAGTTCTGACCCTATAGAGAGCAACACAGGAAATGCTTATGCTTATGCTTACAACTCTGGAGGTTCAATTACAAATTTTAATTTTAACAAAGATAAAGCACTTATTTCTATGAGTGGTTGGTTGCCTGATAGTTCTAAACCAATTAGACAGATTTTCTATATTTCAAATGGTGCGGTTCAAGACATCACCAACGACCACCCTGACTTCCAGACCGCTGGCTTTTTTACTTTTGTAAAAGAGTAGGAAATGAACTTGTCCCCTCGCCCCACCCATCCTTCGGATGGGTACCCGCCTCTCCCCTTTAAGGAGAGGAAAAATTTGTAATAAGAAATACAAAATCTGTGGTAAAATATATTTTATTTAGCAGGTTGTTGAAAAACCACGATGCAGATTAAATCAGGTATGGTGATTATCTGTAGAAACAGACCGTTAGGTCTGTTATTAACGGGTCTAAAGACCCGTTTCTACAGTTTTTCAACAACCTGTTAGAGGGTAAATTATGCCAAAAATCCTTTTAATTGACGATGATATTGATGTTGTTGAGGCGATGAAGATTGTGCTTGAGTCAAAGGGCTATCAGGTGCTTGCGGCATATGACGGCGGAAGCGGGTATAAAAAGGCTGAGGCAGAACTCCCTGACTTAATCATCCTTGATGTTGTGATGAAGACAAAGGATGAAGGTTTTCAGACGAGTTATAGATTAAAGAGCAATCCTCATTTATCAAGCATACCAATACTTATGCTTACCTCTGTTGGAAAAGAATCAGGTTTTACATTCCACCCTGAGACAGATGAGGAATATCTGCCTGTTGATGATTTTGTTGAAAAACCTATAAAGCCAAAGGAATTGTTAAGCAAGGTAGAGAAACTTCTTGGTAAGAACAGGTGAGAGGTGTTGGGTTATTATAGTGAACGACAAAAATAAGTTGACATAAATGCTGGTAGCCGCAGGCTTTATGCCTGCGAAAATAGCGCACCCATAAAGGGTGCGGCTACCATTGGATGTCGAAAAACTAATGTCGTTCACTATAGGTGTAAAACCTAAATCCAAACCTATGAACAGATGGAATTCTATAAGACATGAGGAATTAACAGAAAGATTAAGTTGGCTTGTAAATTTAAGATGGCTGACCATTGTCTTTATCATCCTTGCCTATCTTGCCGCAAATTTAGCATTTAACCTTGAGATAGAAACCCAGCCTTTGCTTGTCATCGTTATTGTCATTGCAGCATACAATTTAATTTTTCATCTATATATAAAATCTAAAAAAACAGACATTACGGCAAAGGCTGGAGATATTGCATTTATTCAGGCTGTCCTTGATGTTTTGGCATTGACTGCATTTATCCATTGGACATCAGGCATAGAAAATCCTTTTATATTTTATTTTATATTCCACACAATAATAACATCCATACTCCTGCCAAAGAACAGAAGTTTTGCGCAGGCTTTTTTAATCTGCATCTTGATTGGTTTGCTTGCGCTGCTTGAGTATATTGAAGTCCTTCCTCATCATGAGATAAAGGGGTTTTTGACCGCGGGATTTTACAAAGAGCCAATATATGTTATTGCAGTATATTTCACATTTGCGTCGACGATTTTAATCGCCACATTTATTGCAGTTTCAATCTCAGAAAATCTTTATAAAAAGGAACTTGAACTTAAAAAGGTTGGCAAAGAACTTGAAGATGCGAATTTAAAACTTCTGGAAAAGGACAGGCTTAAATCTGAATATGTGATGATGGTAGCCCATGATATAAAGTCGCCGCTTTCATCGGTTTTGAGCATGATAGATGCTGTCATAGAGGGATTCGCTGGTGAGATTGAAGATAAGGTAATGGATATGTTCATTAGGATAAAACATAGGGTGGGTAATGTCCATCACTATGTTGCAGATTTGCTTGATTTATCAAGGTTCAGGTCTATTCAAAAATTAAATTTGGAAGATTTTAAAATCAGGGATGTGATAGATGAATCTTCAAAATTTGCAATGCCAAAGGGTGAAGGAAAGCATATAGATTTAATGATAGATGCGCCTGATGAGATTCCTATGATTACAGCGGACAGGGAGCAGATAAGGTATGTGTTCATAAATCTTCTGGCAAATGCATTGAAATATACGCCAGACGGGGGCAAGGTTAAGGTAATAGTGAGAGCAACTCCTGATACAATCAATGTTGAGGTAAGCGATACAGGCATAGGCATTCCAAAAGATGATATTTCAAAGATATTCACTGAATTCTTCAGGGCAGGCAATGTCAGAGATACTACAAAAGGCACAGGGCTGGGGCTTGCGCTTGTAAGGCATATTATTGAAAGGCACAATGGGAAGATATGGGTATTGAGCGAACTTGGTAAAGGCGCTGCATTTAAGTTTGTCCTGCCGATAAGACAAATTTCCAATAACCAAATCACAAATTCCAAATAAATTCCAATGTCCAAAATCCCAAATTACAAATAATAACCAATAACCAGATTCCAACAACCAAATAAATTCCAATAACCAATTTTTCAAACTCCAAACTGTTTGGTTATTATTTGATTATTGGTTATTGGTGCTTGGTTATTATTTTTTTAGTAAAAGCAGCGCTATCTTATCCACCTTGCAAATCTCTCAAACCTTACCCAAGTTTCTTTTGAATCCCAAGACCAGTAGATGATAAATGCCTTTCCCCTGATTTCGCCGAGTTGCACAACCCCCCAAAACCTTGAATCAAAACTTGAGTCCCTGTTGTCGCCCATTACAAATATTGAATCCTTTGGAACTGTGAACGGCCCGAAATTGTCTCTCGGCGCATTTTCTTTTGGGAATGTGATTGGGTCTTTGTGAAAACCATATTTATCTTCAACCTCTTTGTTGTTTACAAAAATCTTTTTGTCTCGGACTTCAACTATGTCGCCTTCAACGCCGACCACCCTTTTTATATAATCCTTGCTTTTGTCTTTTGGAAACTTGAATACAACCACATCCCATTGTTTAGGTTTTGTGAATGGCGCAAGTTTTATGTCAGTGAACGGGACAGGGAAGCCGTATATGAATTTGTTGACAAGTATGTGGTCGCCGATTAAAAGAGTCGGCTCCATTGAACTTGACGGTATCTTGAATGCCTGAACAACAAATGTCCTTATTGTTAAGGCAAGTATTAAGGCTACGACAATTGCCTCTATTGTCTCGCGGATTACCTTTTTCTTTTCCATTTTGTAGTTTTCTCCTTTATTAAAGGGTTCAAGTAGCGTTGCCCTTTATGGGCAACGAATTCGTCGGGGATAAACCCCGACGCTACTAGACCCCTTGACCCCTCGAATCCTTGAACCCTTGAACCCATATTCTCTATTACTCATGCGCTTTTAAAACCGCCAAAAACGCCTCCTGCGGTATCTCAACCCTTCCGACCTGCTTCATCCTCTTTTTGCCTTCCTTCTGTTTTTCAAGAAGTTTTCTTTTTCTTGTTATATCGCCGCCGTAGCATTTTGCTGTAACATTTTTCCTGAGCGCCTTTACAGTTTCCCTTGAAATAATCTTGCTCCCTATTGCTGCCTGTATCACAATCTCAAACATTTGTCTTGGGATGAGTTCTTTTAATCTTTCAACCAGTTCCTTTCCCCTGTAATATGCCCTTTCTCTTGGCACAATTATTGACAAGGCATCAACAGGCTCGCTGTTTAAAAGCACATCCATCTTTACTAAATCAGATTCCCTATAATCCAGATATTCATAATCCATTGACGCATAGCCCTTGCTCAAGGTCTTTAATCTGTCATAAAAATCCATAACAACCTCGTTTAATGGTATTTCATAGACAATCATAACCCTTGCGGGTGTCAGATACTTGATTTCTTTTTGAATGCCCCTTCTTTCTTCGCATAAACTCAAGATGCCGCCCATGTATTCATTTGGCAGGTGTATTGTCGCAAGTATATACGGCTCTTCTATTTTATCTATATATTGAGGCGAGGGGAGTTTTGTGGGTGTGTCAATATAGATAACTTCTTTGCCCGTTGTTGTAACCTTATAAACAACAGTAGGCGCAGTTGTTATAAGGTTTAAGCCGTATTCCCGCTCAAGCCTTTCCTGAATAATTTCCATATGCAAAAGTCCAAGAAAGCCGCACCTGAATCCAAAACCAAGGGCAAGCGATGTCTCAGGCTCATATGTAAATGACGAGTCGTTTAATTTAAGTTTAAGCATCGCCTCTTTTAATCCTTCATATTGAGATGAGTCTATTGGATAAAGACCGCTGAAGACCATTGGCTTTACATTCTTAAAACCGGGAAACGGCGTTTCTGTGGGATTGTCGGCATCTGTGATTGTGTCTCCGATTTTTGTATCCTTAACCTCTTTTATCCCCGCAATCAAAAAACCAACCTCGCCGGCAGAGAGTTGAGCAATTGTCTTTGGGTGGGGCGCAAATACGCCGATTTTGTCAATTTCAAAGGTTTTATTATTTGACATGAACTTGATTTTTGTGCCTTTTTTTATTGTGCCGTCAAAGACCCTTACAAGCACAACCACGCCCTGATAAATGTCATACCAAGAGTCAAATAAAAGGGCTTTTAAGGGCTTATTCACATCGCCTTCAGGCGGCGGGATTTTTTTGACTATTGTCTCAAGGATTTCTTTTATGCCGATGCCTTCCTTTGCGCTTGCAAGAACCGCTCCCTTTCCAAATCCATCTTGTCAAGGAACTGGTCAACCTTTTCCCTTGATGTTATTGCGCCTGTCCACTCAAGGAGCCTGTCGGATAATGTTGATTTTCCGTGGTCTATGTGGGCTATGATTGAAAAATTTCTGATGTTTTCTATCTTCACTATTTTTTCCTGTTTTTTATCCTTGTCAAAATTTAAACAACTTATTATAATCAATCTTATAACCTTTTGTCAAAAAAAATACAAAACCCAAATCCCGATATAGAAAAACCATATCGGGATTTAATACAAATGAAAAATGTTTTGCGCCTAACAAATAAGGATGAAGCAGAAGGATTAACCATTGTTGATTATGCCTTTGCATTTTTGCGCGCAATTGTTATTGCAGGCGGGCTTTTGTGGATTTTGTTTCATCCATTTCCTTTAGCCGTAAAATCCAATCTTATTTATATATTCCTTGTTTTTATTGTGTATAGCGTTTTTCTGCAATTTGTAATATTCACATATCCTTCCAGAGTTGAAAAGGTTTATTTTGCCGCCCTGATTCTGGACATGGTTTTTATAGGGCTTTTTATAAGGCTTTCCGGAGGGTTTAACAGCAATGTGTTTTTAGCATTTTATCTCCTTGTAGCCCTGCATTCTTTTTATTATGGACTATCCAAAGGACTTACGCTTGCGCTTGCATCATCTTTAACATATACGCTGATTGTATTTGACGAGTTGAATGCCATTTTGTGGACAGATATGATTTTAAGGGCAGCAACAATGTTTGTTATTGCCGGGTTTCTGGGGTTTCTTTCGGAAAAGACAAGACATGATAAAAATGAGATGTTAAAGGCAAAAAATGAAATGAAGGGATTAGAGGCAAATCTTACAAAGGCATATAACAATCTACAGGATGTTAAAAAACAGGTAGAGCAGTCTGAAAAACTTGCTTCCATCGGCAGGCTTGTTGCTGAACTAGCCCATGAGATTAACAACCCGCTTGATGGCATAAAGAATTGTTTGAATGTCCTAATGATAGAAACAGAGGATGCAGTTTTGAGGGAAAGGTATTTTCAACTGATGCAGGAAGGTATTAGAGAGATTGAGCAGACTGTAATGGACCTTCTTGAATATGCGAAACAGCATGAGTTTAAACTTGAGCCTGTTGATATAAACGAGGTTATTAAAAGGACAATACTTATGGGAGAGTATAAGTTCAATAAGCAGGGCATAAATGTCAGAACAAATTTGAATGGACAGCCTTTGGATGTTATCGGCGATTCGCACCACTTGCAGCAGGTGTTTTTTAATATTATATTTAATGCGATTGACGCTATGCCAAACGGCGGTATGCTGACAATTGAAACAAGAAAGGAAAATGGTTTTGCGGCAATTGAAATAACAGACAGCGGCACAGGCATTTCTAAAAAGGATTTGAGCAAGATATTTATGCCTTTTTATACTACAAAGAAACTTGGGGAAGGAACAGGTCTCGGGCTGCCGATAAGCATGGGTATTGTAAAGAGGCATAATGGGCAGATGGATGTTTATAGTTATGTTAATATGGGGACTTGTTTCAGGATAACACTGCCGGATGTGCAGGCATTCGGGTCTTATAAACTGTAGCCCAAAAAATGCAGTTGCATTTTTTGGCAAACGCAATCTTTGGCCAAATACGGCGTCAAATCTGGCTGTCCAAATACTCACATACTGAAAATAGTATGCTCCGTTTTGTCCAGCCATCTTTTCCTTGTCTTTGGCTCAAATCTTGCGTTTGACCCGAAAAATAAAAACCAAATGCATTTTTCGGGGTAAGGAATAAATATATGCGGATTCTTATTATAGAAGATGAAAAGATAAAAAGGATAACACTGACGGATGCCTTGTTAAAGACAGGCTATGAAGTGTCTGCATTTGATAATCCTTCTGAGGCGATAGATGCGTTTAAAGAAAGCGAATTTGATGTCGTGGTCACTGATTTACGGCTGCCTCAGATGGGAGGGCTGGACCTTGTTGAAAAGATAAAGGCGATAAGGCCGGATACGCAGGTGATTGTAATGACTGCATACGCAACTGTTGATACCGCTGTAAGGGCGATGAAACTTGGCGCATATGATTATATTACAAAACCTTTTTCATCAGAGGAATTGATATTGATACTGGAGAGGCTGAAGGAATTTAAAAAGATTGTCAGCGAGAATATAAAACTTAAAAAACAGATTTCATCCCGTTATAGTTTTAACAACATTGTCGGCAAAGGCAAGGAGATGCAGGGTGTTTATGAACTTATAGAAACTATCGCCCCGAGGGACACAACAATACTCATCATAGGCGAGAGCGGAACAGGCAAGGAACTTATTGCCCATGCCGTACATTATAATAGTTTAAGAAAGGAAAAGCCGCTTGTAAAATTGAGCTGCGCAGCGCTCACAGAAACCCTCCTTGAAAGCGAACTCTTTGGGCATGAAAAGGGCGCTTTTACAGGGGCAATAAAGGAAAGAAAGGGCAGGTTTGAACTTGCAAATGAAGGCACGATATTTCTGGATGATGTGGACGACATACCGCTTTCAATGCAGCCAAAACTGCTGCGGGTGCTGCAGGAGAGGGAATTTGAAAGGGTCGGCGGCACAAAGACAATTAAGGTTGATGTAAGGGTTATCTGCGCAACAAAGCAGGATTTAATGACAAAGGTTAAAGAAGGCAGATTCAGGGAAGACCTTTTTTACAGACTGAATGTCGTCCCGATTAAACTTCCTCCGCTCAGGGAAAGAAGAGAGGATATTCCTTTGCTTACAGAACATTTCTTAAGGAAATACTGCAAGCCGTCTGATAAAAAAATGTTTTCAGCAGAGGCAATGAAATTGCTGATGGATTATGACTGGCAGGGGAATGTGAGGGAACTTGAAAATATAATTGAAAGGGTTATAGCCACTTCAAAAAAACACGAAATAATGCCGCAGGATCTGCCTGATACTATTGTGCCTTCATCTCAACGGGTTTGCGACCAGCATCTTACGGATGTAATTGAAAAGGATGCTTCATTTGATGATATTGTTATAGGGCTTGAGAAGAGACTGCTTTCCATTGCGCTTGAAAAGTCGCATGGAAATAAAAGCGAGGCAGCAAGACTCCTCAAGATGAAAAGGGAGACATTCAGGGATAAGATTGAAAAATACGGATTGAAATAATACGAACGCAATAAATGTCCGACCCATGCTTTGCACGGGTGCCCCACTGCGTTGGGCTCCTCGGAAAATCCCCAACATACTAAAAAGTATGCCTGCGGTTTTCCATCGTCGTCCGCCTTGTCTAAAGCCATTTCTTGAGTTCGTTATGCTGTCATTTTTTTATTGCGTTTGTATTAGTTATATACTGCTGAAATACTACGAATATATTTTACAAGCAGACCAATCTCATCCTCTTTTAAAAGACCTTCCCATGCAGGCATTCGTTCTGAAATGCCTATCTCCTGTCCGCCTTTTAAAATAACATCTGTTAATTCTTTATCTGTTCTCTTGGACATATGCAGTGTGTCTGTAAGGTCTCTTGGCTTTAGTCCTGCCTGAAAGAATTGCGCTGTAAGACCGTCTCCCTTGCCGTCTGTTCCGTGACACATTGAACAGTTTTCGCGAAAGAGCAGTTTGGCTTTTGCAAATGGATTGACATCTATCTTTTGTGTTTCTATTTTTATTTTTTCCTCGTTAGCGTGACATGCCATGCAAACCTGTTTTTTTGGTATAAACCTTAAAGTTGTCTCTTCAATCATATCAAAACCAATATGGCATCTAATACACGGGATGCCCATTTCATAGTGTGTATTGTGATTGCTTCTGAGGTTTGTATTCATCCACACCCATCTGGATTGAGGAGGTTTTTTATCCGAATAATTAAGATGGCATGTCTTGCATTTTGCAGGGATGCTGTTGTCTTTTATTCCAAAGTCAGAAGAATAGATATGGCAGACCCTGCAAGGATTTTTATCCAACGATGGAGCGTCAGCCTTATTATTGCTAAACCCATGTCCTGCAGGCATCAAGTAATCATCGGTTTTAGCGCTGGATGATGCCTCTCTATGACAAAAGGCGCATTCAATCCCAAGATTTGTATGGGTTTTATGTGATATTTGGACAGGATAGTATTTATAAACCAGTTTTTTGCCAGCCACATTGTGGCATATACTGCAATCCTTGCGCGCCGGAATTATTATTTGTGATGATTTAGATTTTTCCGCGTCATACATAGGAGAGATAAGCATCTGGTCTTGTTTTACAGATATGCAGGCGGATAAAAGAAATAATAAAAGAAATAATAAAGGAATGAATTTAATCCGGTTGCTGCGCATATTTATGACGGGGGAGGTATTCGTTAGAATAGATTTTTTTGCCTGCCTCCGTAAAATAGCGATTTAAAACCTCGCTATTTTACAAACCTGCGATTTGCCCGCCATACTTCGTTATCGGCGCATTTTTGCTCCTCACCGTATTGGTGATATACGGCTCGTCGCAAAAATGGCCTCTGCCTCGTCTGGCAGCCAACTTGCAGGTTTCCCCAAAAATCAAAGTCTATTTTTGGGCTGCCTTATCACCCCTGATAGGACTGTTGAAAATCCTGTATTATTTGAGGTTGGTTGTAAAAAAAATGGCTGGGGGACAAGGATTCGAACCTCGATAGACAGAGTCAGAGTCTGCCGTCCTGCCGTTAGACGATCCCCCAGTGTATTTTGTAATGTAATGCAAAATAATTTGCCCAGTCAAGGAAAATCTAACAGCCCAAAAGTAGATATTGATAAAAACACTTGACCTTAAATTATTAAAAATAGTATAATTAAACAATAAAATATTATTCGAGGAGGTGTTTTATGAAAACACTAATAAAAGGCATTTTGGTTTTTGCTATTGTTTCATTAGCATTTATTGGGTTTGCAAATGCAGATGAAAAAATAGCAGGTCTTTCAAATGAAGCGGCGGAAAAAAAGGCTATAGCGCATCAAACTAAAGGCAATGCCTATGATGATGATGGAAAACTTAATGATGCGATAATTGAATACAAGGAATCTTTAAAATACAGCCCTGATAATGTTGATACGCTTTTTAATCTCGGCACGGCTTATTTAAAGGCAAACAAACCTCAAGAGGCTGCATCAACCTTTGAAAAGGTAGTTAAGATTGACCCAAATGATTTTGAGGCATACAACCTGCTGGGTATTGCATACAGGGGCTGCGGAAAATATGATGACGCAAAGAAATCATGGGAAAAATCACTTGCAATAAATCCCAATCAAGCAAAGGTAAAACAAATGATGAATGATAAGATGTCTCAAAAATAATGTAGATATTGATTGTAAAAATCCCCATAGCCTATTTTTAGAAACAGACTATGGGGATATTTTTTTGCAACAAACAAATTCTTTATAAAAAAGGCAGGTAAAATCAATGTTAGATAGTATAAAGCCAGAAAAGGTTAATTGGAGGCATTATTTCGGCGGATTGTCATTTATAATGATAATTATGCAATTATTAACAGGGTTGTTTCTAATATTTTTTTATGAACCAACCATTGCTGATGCCTATAAAACAGTTCAGATAATATCTAATGAGATTACTGCAGGCGGTTTAATTAGAAATCTCCACAGATGGATACCTGCGCTTTTATTTATTGCTGTGCTTGTTCATACGATAAGGTGTTTTTTAAGAAAAGATTTTTCAAACCAGCAGAAAAAGGTTTTATGGCTGACCGGTGTTCTGCTCCTCCTTCCGATATTTCTCCTGATAGCCACAGGTCTGATAATGCCATGGGAATGGAAGGGCTATTGGTTTATGGAGATGGTCCCGAATTATTTTGGGACAATACCGATTATTGGTGATTCTCTGAAATCATTTTTCATGGAGACATATACAATACCGAGATACTATGTCCTGCATATACTTGTGTTTCCAATAATTACATTTGTGCTTGTTGATTATCACATACTTGTAAAGTTGAGGAAGCGGGGAATTTTTCATTATCTCTTAAAGCATGCAATAGTTGTACTGCCATTTTTAATACTCTTGCTTTATCTTTCAACAACAATGCAAATTCCGTCTAACGACCCTATTGATGTGCCTCTGCCTTTGGAAGGGGCAAATATCATTGCGCCCGAGTGGTATTTTTTAATAATTTTATTGCCGTTTATGTATCTTAAAGATAGTCCATGGATACCTTTTATATCTATCTTTGCGCCGCTTATTGTGCTTTTTGCCACCGCATTCATGCCGTATTATTTAAAGGGCAAAGAAAACAATGAGGAAGAATCTTATGAGGATAAACACCATCACAGGGCAACAGGCATAAAACTTTTATGGCATAAGACTATGAGAAATACCGCTGCGAAAAAGATTGCGAACGGTATTATTGTTACTATAATAACAGTTGTTATAGCAGGTCTTATCTATCTTGGAAATTATAATTCTCCAACATTCGGATGCAATTCATGCCACAATGTATCAAAAGGCGTGAGGATAGGCATCCCTCCTGATTTTTTCAAAGACCGTTCAAAACTTCCGCTTTTGAATGACAATGAGTGGATGATGAGGCACTGGTATTATCCAAACGAGGTCTGGTAATCTATGAAAAGGAATAAGACCATCCTGTATGCAATTATAGTTATTGCAGTCTTTGCAGGGGTATATCTATTTTTTGCTGGAGATGATAAAAAGGCTGTGCAGAAGGCAGTAGATGCCTATATGGCTGCTGTAAAGAATAGAAATTTTGATGTCGTATATGCGATGAATGCTTCTTCCCAAAAGCGGACACTTTTTATTTTAACAGGCAGTGATGCGAATAAAGATGAACTCCTGAAACAATATTATAACGAGCAGAAGACAGCATTTGACTCTGTGCAGGCAGCGGTTAATCTCAAGGATTTGTGGGCTGAAAAGGCAGTCTTTGCGCCTGATATGAAATACAGGATATGCGAAAAGAGAATCTGCCCCTGCTATTGAAGGCAAAAGTGTAAAAAAGGCAATTTATATTGTCAAGATGATACACAGCAAAAACATCGGAAAGACGATAAAGACAATGACCGCAGAAATAGGTGACAGATGGTTGTTTAAAGGGATTGCAATAAAAGACGGAAGTATTATCTATTGGTAATGCTTCCGTAAAATAGCGATTAAAAACCTCGCTATTTTACAAACCTGCGATTTGCCCGACCCAAGCTTCGCTTGGGTGCCCCGACTTCGTTATCAGCCATTTTTGCTCCTCACCGTATTGGTGATATACGGCTCGTCGCAAAAATGGCCTCTGCCTCGTCTGGCAGGCAACTTGCAGGTTTCCCCAAAAATCAAAGTCTATTTTTGGGATGCTTTAATTTTGTTGACAGATAAATTAAAAAGTTCTAAATTACACAATTCAAAACACTCCCCTCAACGGAATCAGGGGGCAAAACATAAGGAGGATAAAAGATTATGTCATTAAAAGATTTTTTGTTTACATCAGAATCTGTTACAGAAGGGCATCCTGACAAGGTTGCAGACCAGATATCAGATTCGGTTTTGGATGCGATACTTGCGGTTGACCCAAAGAGCAGGGTTGCATGCGAGACCCTTGTTACAACAGGAGTGGCAATTATCGCTGGTGAAATCACAACCAGCGCAAAACTGGATTATCCCCAGATAGTCAGGAATGCAATAAAAGACATCGGCTACACAGACGCGGCAATGGGTTTTGATGCGCACACATGCGCTGTTATGGTAACACTAGACAGGCAGTCCCCTGACATTGCAATGGGCGTTGACACAACAGAAGGCAAGGAGCAGGGCGCAGGCGACCAAGGTTTAATGTTTGGATATGCCTGCAATCACACGCCTGAACTTATGCCAATGCCGATACTATACGCGCATAAACTTACAAAGAGACTTGCTGATGCAAGAAAGAACGGGACTTTAAAATTTTTAAGGCCTGACGGAAAATCTCAGGTTACAATAAAGTATGTCAATAACAGACCTGTTAAGGTTGACACAATTGTTATTTCAACACAGCACAGCCCGGATGTTGATAATAAAACCTTGAGAGAGGCGGTTATGGACGAGGTTATAAAAAAGGTTATTCCAGCAGAGTTTATTGATAAAGATACAAAATATCATATAAACCCGACAGGCAGGTTTGTTGTCGGCGGACCTCAGGGAGACTGCGGTTTGACTGGAAGAAAAATCATTGTTGACACATACGGCGGGCATGGCAGCCACGGCGGCGGAGCATTTTCCGGCAAAGACCCTTCAAAGGTTGACAGGAGCGCATCCTATATGGGCAGATATATTGCAAAGAATGTTGTTGCAGCAGGGCTTGCAGATGAGTGCGAGGTTCAACTTGCATATGCAATAGGTGTTGCAGAGCCGGTATCTGTAATGGTTGATACATTTGGCACGGAAAAGACTGACCCTGAAAAAATCGTAAAGGCTGTGAAAGAAAACTTCAAGATGAAGCCGGCAGATATTATAAAGACGCTTGATTTATTAAGACCGATATACAGAAAGACTGCTGCATATGGACACTTTGGCAGGAATGAGCCAGAATTTACATGGGAAAAAACAGATAAGGCAGAAGCATTGAAAAACAGTGTTAAGTGACAGTGTCAGTGTCGGTTTTTTACTGACACTAATCACTGACACCGACACTAAAAACAGTGAGGCTTAATGAATCATCATGTAAAAGACATTAGTTTGGCAAAAAAGGGAAAACTGCGTATTGAATGGGCTGAAAAGGACATGCCGGTTTTGAGGCTCATAAAAAAGAGGTTTGAAAAGGAAAAGCCGTTAAAGGGCGTAAGGCTTGGGACTTGCCTTCATGTTACAACAGAGACTGCAAACCTTGCAATTACATTAAAGGCAGGCGGCGCGGATGTTTATCTCTGCGCATATAAACGCTGTCCTTGACAAAAAGCCGAATATCACAATGGATGACGGCGCTGATTTGGTTGCAGCAATCCACGGCGAAAGAAAGGATTTAATAAAAAATATTTTAGGCTCTACAGAAGAGACAACGACAGGCGTGATAAGATTGAAAAGCATGGCAGCCAACAAGGTTTTGATGTTCCCTGTCATTGCGGTGAACGATGCGCAGACAAAGCATTTCTTTGACAACAGATATGGCACAGGGCAGTCAACAATAGACGGCATTATCAGGGCGACAAATAAACTTCTTGCAGGTTCAGTATTTGTTATATGCGGTTATGGCTGGTGCGGCAAAGGTCTTGCAATGCGCGCAAAAGGCATGGGTGCTGATGTTGTTGTTACAGAGATAGACCCGATAAAAGGCATAGAGGCTGTAATGGACGGCTTCAGGGTAATGCCTATTGCTGATGCGGCAAAGATAGGAGATGTATTCTGCACAGTAACAGGAAATTTGAATGTAATAAGAAAAGAGCATTTTAGGAATATGAAGGATGGCGCAATAGTCTCAAATTCAGGGCATTTCAATGTTGAACTTGATATTGATGGCTTAAAATCAATAAGCAAGGGAAGAAGGATTGTCAGGGATTTTGTTGAAGAGTATCGTCTGAAAAATGGCAAGAGGGTATTTTTACTTGCTGACGGAAGGCTTGTAAACCTTGCATCAGCAGAGGGTCATCCTGCGAGTGTTATGGACATGAGTTTTGCAAATCAGGCGCTTGCAGCAGAATACCTTGTTAAAAATTACAAAAAACTTGATAAAAAGGTCTATGTTGTCCCGACAAATATAGACAAGGAAATAGCAAGGCTGAAACTCGCATCAATGGGTCAAAAGATAGATGTATTGACGCCAGAACAGAAAAAATATCTTGCATCATGGGAGATGGGGACATAAAATATAAATCAAAAGTCAAATCTCAAAACTCAAAAGCAAGCAATGTCATTGCGAGGGACAAAGTCCCAAAGCAATCTCAGAATAAATATAGTTATTCCCCCCATCCCCTTTAGCAACAAGGGGGATGGGGGATTATAATCTCTCCGCATAGAACATCTTATATTTTTTCCTTTGACAGTCATTTTTTAAGGGCTTATACTCCCTATACAGAAAGATGAAATCTTATTGAAGAAGGCGAACCAATTCCCGTATCCCATGTCAAAGAAATGGTTTTTGGGTGATTCAGCCAGAGGTGTGATAAACGAAATACTTCGTCTATTATCCTAAAGTAGTTATCGGCAACCCGTTGACGACAGTGCTAACATCAAACGACAGTGATAAAAATGACAAACCAGACAGAAATTAAACAGAAAATTTGGACAACACTTGACAAACTAAGGGGCCATTTCCCAATTGGCGACAGCAAACTGTTAGAGTTAATCGCAGCGACAAAAGGAACGGAAAAACTTGACAGCATTTTAGGTGATGTAAAAACCATTCAACTTTTGACAAGCAGGTATGACGGTTTTGTTCCACCCCTTTATATTTTCAATTTTATTAACGACCTTTCAAAATCTGTAAATCCTAAATCGCACCTTGACCCTTGGTTGACACCTTCATCACCTTGTATATTCTTTGACTTTGGGACAACAACAGCATATTGCCTAAACCAAACGGCATCAGAAATTATCAAGACAGTTTTCGCAAACGCCAAAACTGAAATTCATTTAGGTGATGGTTCAAAGCAACTTGACGGCGTAAAAACAAAATTTGATTTTATCACTTCGTTTCCACCTTTCGGTATGCGGAAAGAACCAATAGAGATAAACGGTTTCAAAACTTCAAACGACTTTGCTTCTACTCTACTAATTCAATCTTCAATGCTTTTGAACGACAACGGGAAAGCAGTTTTCCTAATGTCACCTTCTTTTTTGATTGATAAAAAAAATAAAGAAGTAATAAACAAACTGGGTTTGTTTGTTGATGCAGTTTTTGCAATTCCTAATGGAGCATTTTTACCGCAGTCAAACATTGCATCAAATCTTGTTGTCATTACCAAGCAACAAAAAGAAAAAACTTTCATCGCAGAAATATCCAGTGATGAAAAGGCAAACAAGGCAGTCCTTGACAACTACAAAAATCACAGAGCAGGGAAAGTAATTCAGTTAGGTGCTTTAGTTGACATAAAAGAATTCAAATCCTTGCAAGCATTAGTATCAGAAAACGAAATGCAAGAATTAGTAAAACGAATTGGCTATTCGCCAATTCATCTTACTGAATTTGCATCTGCTATCAATGCAATGAAACAAGACAACAAAGACGAGGTTGAGCATATTTCAAATTCAATTTATCTCCCGAAAGTTGGCAACAGTCCAGTTGTTACCAATCCATCGGAAATGAAAATAAAACCGAAGAACTATTTTCAAATTCAACTTGACGAAACAAAAGCAAATTCAATTTATGTAGCCAACTATTTTAATAGCGCAATAGGTAAGAAACTAAGAGAGGGTTTAGAAGTTGGCGCGGTAATTCTGCAAATATCAAAATCGCAACTTTCAAATTGTATTTTGCATTTGCCCGATATAAAAACACAATTAGAGTTGATTGAAATTGATAGCAAGATTGACCAATTCAGTTTCCGACTTGATGAACTGAAAAGGAATCTTTGGAAACAACCGAGGAGTTACAACTCAATTTCAAAAGAACTGAAGAGCATAAACCAAGAAGAAAAACTTGAGCATTGGATTGACACTTTACCATTTCCAATTTCTTCAATCTTGTGGCGTTACTACGCCACAAAAGAAAATTATAAAAAGGTGGAACACCTTTTTCACTTCTTTGAGGCGTTGTCTGAATTTTTCTCAATGATAATGTTAAGTGCATTGGTTCAAGACAAAGAGTTTTACAAACAAGAGTGCCACAAATGGATAGACACAGACGAAAGATTTAAAGAGTGGTATTTCAGAGCAACATTCGGCAGTTGGAATATTTTGACATCACGACTTTCAAAAGCCACAAGAGAATATCTTGCTGACAAGGACAAACAAGAACTTTGCAAATCAATTTACGGTAATCCAAGTGTAGCATTTTTAACTATGCTAACATGCAAAGGGATTGTAAATATTCTTCTTTCTATTGCTGACCTTCGCAACAAGTGGAAAGGACACGGAGGAATTACGAGTGAGGAAGAAAATAAACAACGAGTAACGACACTTGAACAACAGTTAAACGAGTTGAGAAAATTTATTGCTGACGGCTTTGAAGAAACAAGGATGCTTTCACCGACAACAAGCAGTTACGAAGACGGAGTTTTTACATTCAATGCAAAGAAACTTGTTGGAGCAAGGACACCGTTCAATGAGATTTCTATTCAATCACTCATTCCGCTTGACAAGAAAAAACTTTACTTGGCGCATTCAAGTCAAAACAAACCTGTTGAGTTATTACCATTCATAAAGTTTGTAGAAGTTTCTGATGCAGTTTATTTCTATACAAGTATTGAGAGTAAAAATGTTCGTTGGGTTTCATATCACTTTGACAAAAACCCAGAGATAAATCAACCAGCAGACAATGAATTATTCAAAGCGTTTGAATTCTTAAAAGGCAATGACAGTAAAATTTGAAACGACAGTCCTTCGTGGTAAACAGTCGGGTGATGCCGATAACATCAGATTAAATGAAATTTTGAAAAGGGAAAAATGAGGGACAGCGGCCATTTAAAAAGGGATATGCCAGCAACGGACAGATAATATGGCGGAAAAGACTGGCATCAAACCCAATAGGGCTTCTTTTCCGCCAAGAACGTTAGCGGAAATGCCCGGATAGAAAGACAAGAATGAAGATTCGTGATATTATAAAATTGATAGAACGCGATGGTTGGTATCAAGTTGATACGAGAGGAAGCCATCGTCAATATAAACACCCTATGAAGTCAGGCAGGGTAACAATTGCCGGTCATCTTGGCGATGATTTGTCGCCGGGAACTCTCAACAGTATTTTGAAGCAGGCTAAATTGAAGGAGGTAAAATAAAATGTATCGTTTTCTTATTGTAATCGAAAAGGCAGATGGAAACTATTCTGCATATTCACCTGACTTGCCCGGATGTGCAGCAACAGGGGCTACACGCGAAGAAGCAGAGCAAAATATGCATGAAGCCATTGAACTGCACTTGCAAGGGCTGAAGGAAGATGGGCTGTCTATCCCTCAGTCTACTTCCTTTGCAGAGTATGTTGCCGTTAGATAAAATTTCAGTGCGAGCACTTCCCGTTAACACAGCACAAACGAAAAGACCCCAAACCTGATAACTTTGTCTGTGCTGAAACCGTTATCTTCTTATTACAAGAGTGAAAAAGGAACAAAGGCTTGTTCCCAAAAATAGACTTTGATTTTTGGGGAAACCTGCAAGTTGGCTGCCAGACGAGGCAGCGGACTATTTTTACGACGAGCCGTATGTTCACCGATACGGTGAGGAGTAAAAATTGTCCGATAACGAAGTATGGCAGCCAAATCGCAGGTTTGTAAAATAGCGAGGTTTTTAATCGCTATTTTACGGTTGTTCATAATGCTTGAATTCAGAGTGCAAATTGGTATATAATTTGAAGAAATTTTTAAATTGTGAGGTGAGCAGTAATGTCTTTACCAGTATTATCCAATTCCTTACAGTCATATATTGTCCAAATAAACAGGTTTCCTCTGCTTTCGAAGGACGAGGAATTTGAACTTGCTGTCCGGTTAAAAAAATATAATGACCTTGATGCAGCGCATAAACTTATAACTGCAAATTTAAGGTTTGTTGTAAAGATTGCAATGGAATACAGGGACTACGGCTGCAGGCTTGCTGACCTTGTTCAGGAAGGCAACATAGGTTTAATGAAGGCTGTCCGAAAGTTTGACCCGGACAAGGGTTTAAGGCTCATAACATATGCAGTCTGGTGGATAAGGGCGGGCATTCAGGCATTTATTTTGAAGTCATGGAGTCTAGTTAGCCGCAATGCAAAAGAACTGAAAAGAAGACTGTTTTATAGATTTACTGAAAGCAGAGATAAAATCATAGAAATAGAAAACAACGGCAATAAAAAACTTGAAGCCAATCCCAGTGATATGGGAATTGATGAGGATATAAGCCGCGATTTTTCTCTGGATAAGCAGATAGGCACAGATGAGACAACTGAGACAACACACCTTGACATGCTTTCTGATGCTTCGCAAAATCAGGAATATGCGATTCTGGCTTTAGAAGAAAGCAGGATAAATAAATCTCATATTGAATACTCAATTCAGGTTTTAAATGAAAAGGAAAGATTTGTAATAGAAAACAGGATTACATCAGATAACCCTCTAACCCTTCAGGAAATCGGCGATAAACTCGGCATAACCCGTGAAAGAGTCCGCCAGATAGAAGAAACCGCATTAAAGAAGTTGAGGAAAAGACTTTTGCAGAAGTCGCTGCCTGTGATGAATTGCCAATCCGTGTAAATCTACGTTTAAACCAATTTCCCTAAATCCGCATATTCCTTATTCTGCGCCTCTGCAACTGCCTTGCAGGTGATTTTGCCTTTGAAAACATTAACTCCCTTTGCGAGTGCAGGGTCTTTTTTGACTGCATCGATGCCAGAGTTTGCAAGTTTAATCACATAAGGCAGTGTTGCATTTGTAAGCGCAAATGTGGATGTCCTTGGCACAGAACCCGGCATGTTTGTAACGCCGTAGTGGATTACTCCGTCCTTTTCATAGACAGGGTTTGAATGGCTCGTTGGTTTTATTGTCTCAACGCACCCGCCTTGGTCTATTGATACATCAACAATCACAGAGCCTTTTTTCATCTTTGATACCATTTGTTTTGTGACTAAATGGGGCGCTTTTGCGCCTGTTATCAAAACAGCGCCGATTACAAGGTCAGATTCAATAACCGCCTTTTCTATGTTAAAGGAATTAGATGCCATTGTTTTTATCCTGCCTCTGAATATATCATCAAGATAACGGAGTCTTTCAAGGCTTCGGTTTATGATTGTTACATCAGCGCCCATTCCCAAAGCAATCTTTGCCGCATTTGTGCCGACAACGCCTCCGCCGATGATTGCAACCTTGCCGATTTCTACGCCCGGCACGCCGCCTAAAAGCACGCCTCTGCCAGCATGCGGCTTCATCAGATAATATGCGCCAACCTGAACAGATAATTTTCCTGCAACCTCGCTCATTGGCGTAAGTATAGGCAGACTTCCATCAGGAAGTTCAACTGTCTCATATGCAATTGCAGTTGTACCGCTTTTTACAAGTGCATCAGTAAGTTCAGGAAGGGGCGCAAGATGTAAAAATGTGAAAAGGATTTTATCTTTTTTTAAGAATAGATATTCCTGCGGCAGAGGCTCTTTGACCTTGATGAGCATATCTGCCTTTTCAAAAACATCTTTAGCATTATCAATTATCTCAGCGCCTGCATTTTTGAACTCATCATCACTTATGCCGCTGCCGAGTCCAGCAGATTTTTCAATTATCGCCCTATGTCCTGATTCCTTTAATGCCTTTACACCAGCAGGTATTATGGCAACACGGTATTCATTGTCTTTGATTTCTTTTGGAATTCCGATTATCATATTTAACCCCCTTTCCAGCCTAATTTAAAACACTACCATTAAATTGTCAATCAATGGTAATGTAATTTTTAAGATTGACATCCATATAATTATTGTGTTAAAAATACTTTTTAAAATATCAGTTAGTTGGAGGGTTTGGATATGTATGCAGTAATAAAGACAGGCGGCAAGCAGTATAGAGTGCAGGAGGGCGAGGTGCTTAAGGTGGAGAAACTCTGCGGCGATGCTGGAGCAGAGATAGAATTAAAGGATGTCTTAATGGTTGGAGCAGGAGATGATGTAAAGGTCGGCAATCCTGTTCTAAAAAATGCAAAGGTGTTGGCAGAGATAATGGGCAACGGCAAGGCAAAAAAGGTCATTGCATTTAAAAAGAAGAGGAGAAAGGGTTTTGATAAAAAAATCGGACACAGGCAGGAATTTACAAGTATAAAGATTAAAGAGATAAGGGCATAATTTATAAATTTGGGAGGAAAGCATGGCGCATAAAAAGGCAGGCGGCAGTTCTAGAAACGGCAGGGACAGCAATGGTCAGAGAAGGGGAGTAAAGGTATTTTCTGGACAGGTTGTTCCAGCAGGCAGCATCCTTGTTCGTCAGGTTGGCACAAGGATTCATCCTGGGCAGAATGTTGGATTAGGCAAAGATTACACCATTTTTGCAAAGGTTTCAGGCATTGTCCAATATGAGGCAAAGGGCAGAGATAAAAAACAGGTTAGTGTTTATCCGCAATAATAATGTTAAATAAAGCAGACGGGTGGATTGAATACACCACAAAAAGCGAGATACAAATATTACACAGATTATAAGGGCAGATTACACAGATTAAGGCAACACGATTACTTTTTTAAATCTGTGTAATCGTTTTTTTTAAAAATCTGTGTAATCAATTTCTTTAAGCGAGGCGTGAAATCCTCGCTTTTTTTATTTTGTTGATTCGTAGGCGTATATGAAATTTATAGATGAAGCAAAAATTTATGTTCATGCCGGCAATGGCGGCAGAGGCTGTGTCAGTTTCAGGAGGGAGAAGTATGTGCCAAAAGGAGGCCCTGACGGCGGCGACGGCGGAAAAGGGGGAGATGTAACAATAATTGGGGACAGAAGACTCTCAAGTCTGCTGGATTTTAATTATAAGAGAAATCATATTGCGGAAAGGGGACAGCACGGCAAGGGCAGCAACTGGCACGGCAAGGACGGCAAGTCAATAACAATCCATGTTCCTATTGGGACTTTAATAAAAGATGCTGATACAGGCGATGTCATAGAGGACATTACATCCGATGCTCAGGAGATATTGATTGCAAAGGGCGGAAGAGGGGGAAAAGGAAATGCCCATTTTGTTTCATCAACTTTTCAGGCGCCAAAGTTTGCGCAGCCCGGCGAAGAGGGCGGGGAAAGGCATTTAAAACTAGAACTCAAACTCCTTGCAGATGTGGGGATTATCGGCTTTCCAAATGCAGGCAAATCAACGCTAATATCGCATATATCCAAGGCAAAACCAAAGATTGCAGATTATCCATTCACAACTTTAAAACCGAATCTTGGGGTTGTAAAGGTCGGCGATTATGCAAATTTTGTTATTGCAGATATACCGGGGCTTATTGAAGGCGCGCATGAAGGCAAAGGGCTTGGCATCAAATTTTTAAAGCATATTGAAAGGACAAGCATCTTCATACATCTGATAGACCTTTCCCCATTTTCAGAACGAGAGCCAAAAAAAGATTTTGAGATTATAAACAAAGAACTCATTGCATTTAATCCTGATTTGAAGAATAAAAAGCAGGTAATTGCCTTGAATAAGATTGATATTCCAGAGGCAAGGGAGAGGCTTTCAAATATCTTGAAATTTTTTAAAACAAAGGGTATAAAAACATTCGCAATATCTGCTGTTACAGGCGAGTGTATTCTTGAACTTTTAAAATATGTGGCTAAAGTAGTGATAGAGAAAAAATGTCAAAAATCCTGATAATCATTCCAGCGTTTAATGAAGAGGCGACCATAGGCAGTGTTATACCTTCTGTTAAAAAAGAAATGCCTGATGCTGATATAGTTGTTGTAAATGACGGTTCACATGACAAGACCTCTCAAATCGCCAAAACACTTGGCGCAGTCGTTATAGACCTTCCTTACAATCTTGGCATAGGCGCTGCAATGCAGGCAGGCTATAGGTTTGCTAAGTCAATGGGTTATGATATTGCTGTTCAGGTAGATGCAGATGGCCAGCATCCTGCTAACCAGATTAAAAATCTTATTAAACCGATTGAAGATAATAAGGCTGATGTTATTATTGGCTCAAGATTTCTTGGCAAGGGTGAATATAAACCGAGTTTAGCAAGATTGGTTGGAATGACTGTATTTGCAAAGGTGGTATCCTTTATAATAAAAAATAAGGTAACAGACACAACATCAGGCTTTAGGGCAGTTAATAAAAAGGTTGTTAATTTTTTCAGCAGCATCTATCCTGATGACTATCCCGAAGTTGAGGCTTTGGTATTGCTTTACAAGGCTGGATTCAGTATAATGGATACGGCTGTGATTATGGATGAAAGGCATGGCGGCAAATCATCCATAACGCCTATAAGAGGATTATATTACATGGTAAAGGTATTGCTCGCTGTATTTGTTGATACTTTAAAAAGGATTGAAAGGGAAGCATGACAATACAAATACTTGCAATAATAGTCAGCGTAGTGTTATTCTTGGTTATCATAGACCTTATCCGCAGAGGCAGGCTTAAAGAAAGATATTCCATTGTCTGGCTTGCGGCATCTGCTGTTATATTTTTATTGTCAATTTGGAGAGGACTTTTGGAAGGCATATCATTATGGCTCGGTGTTTTTTATCCGCCTTCCTTTTTGTTTCTTATTGCCTTTTTCTTTTTATTGTTGATTGTTTTGCATTTTTCTGTTGTATTGTCCCGCATATACAATGAAAATAAAAGACTTGCTCAAGAGATCGGTTTATTAAGGACAGAGGTAAAAGAGTTAAAAAAATAATTTAATGAGATGATAATGATTACACCGATTATAAAGGCAGATTACACGGATTAAAACAAATAGTAGTCTTAAATCTGCGTAATCGTATTTTAGAAATCTGTGTAATCAATTTCTTTCATAGGAGGCGTTACATGACAAAAAAACATCTAATTGCTGCAGTTATTATGATTGCAGCCGCATTTGCAGTTTATTCAAATACATTTTATGCCTCGTTTCACTTTGATGACATCCCTAACATAGTTGAAAATCCAAAGATAAAAAATGTTAATAACATTCCTGAAATGGTGACAGCAGGCTCAAGGGGAATAACAATGGCAACATTTGCATTAAATTATTATTTTGGCGGTTTAAATGTAATCGGTTATCATATTGTAAACATTACAATACATGCCATAAACGGGATACTTGTGTATTTCATCCTTTATATGACATTTAATCTGCCGTCACTCCGAGAGACCTTTGGTGATAAGTCATACAGACTTGCCTTGTATGCCTCGCTTTTATTTTTAGTCCACCCTATACAAACGCAGGCTGTAACATACATAGTTCAGAGATTGGAAATCCTTGCGTCGCTATTTTATCTCCTAGCATTGTTTCTATTTATAAAAGGTTCTATAGCAGAAGGCGTATTAAAAAAGACGATGTTTTTTAGCGCCGTTGTCTTATCATACATACTTGGTATATTCTCAAAGGAGATTGCAGTAACCCTTCCTGCTGTAATACTTCTCTATGATTATTATTTTATTGCTGATAAGGATTTAAAGGGGGTTTTAAAAAGGCTCCCTGTCTATGCAATATTGTTTGTTATAACAATGGCATTTTCATTTAAGGTGCTTGCAAGCCTTGGCGGTTTTGGCGACTTGAGCGAGCAGTCTGCTGGTTTTGGCGTAAAGACAATATCTCCAAAAGAATATCTCTTTACGCAGTTCAATGTAATATGGACATATATAAGACTCCTGTTCCTGCCGATAAACCAGAACCTTGATTACGATTACCCGATTGCAAAAACGCTTTTTGAATTTCCAACTATTCTGTCATTTATTGGCATAATTGCCCTTATCGCGACTGCTATTGTATTTCACAGTTCAAAAATTAAGGTTTATGGCGCAAGGCTCATCTCATTTTTTATCCTCTGGTTTTTCATCATACTTTTGCCGACATCGTCTTTTATCCCGATACTTGATGTAATATTTGAACACAGGATTTATCTTGCCTCTGTTGGTTTTGCGGCAATATTTGCAGTTGTATTTGACAGGGTCTTTGAAATCATAGAGGCAAAATTGTCAAAATCAAAACCTGCAGAACAAAAGGGTTAATGGGGCATGGGCAATGGGTTATAGGTTTTCTTTATTACCTATTGCCTATTGCCTTTTTTTTATTCTCTTCTTTTTATCCATTCTGACATATTCAAGAAATCTTATCTGGACAGACCAGTTTACCCTTTGGTCAGATACTCAAAAAAAATCTCCGAACAAAGCAAGACCTTATAATGATATTGGGAATGTCTATCTGCTTCAGAATAAGTTCGGCGAGGCAATGGAGATGTATCAAAAGGCGATTTCATTAATGCCTGATTTTTATGAGGCGCATTATAATCTTGGCATAATATATTCAAGATACGGCATGTGGAGCGGCGCAATAAAAGAATTCAGGAATGCGCTTGACAGCGGCGGTGGCGGAGAATATAGAATCCATTATAGATTGGGCGATGCCTTTGCTGGAAAAGGGATGTTTGAAGACGCAATAAAGGAATATAGTAATGCACTGATGTTAAGACCTGACGATGCAGATGTTTACTATGGTCTTGCCCGTGTGTATTCATTAAAAATGGAAAAAGATATTGCTATAGATTATCTTGCAAAGGCAATAAAAAATGGGTTTCAAGATTATGAAATTATGTCAACAGATAAAGGATTAGATAATATAAGAAATGATAAAAGGTATAAGGCTATTGCTGCTGGAAAAAGGTGATGGTGTCTTTTAAAAGATTTAATCTATGGTCAGGGTGTTTTGTATTTCTTATAACATCCATTACTATCTTTCTTACTGTCAGGGCTTCGGATGAGGACAGGTGGAGCGACTGGGCTTTTGGTGATGCCTAGACCCTAGTGGGGAGAGGGGTATATAAATTTTTCTCTTGTATTTGTATTAATGACCTGTTAAATAAAGGGAAGATTTTAAATATTTTAGAAGGGGATGTTAGCCATGTTGAAAAAAAGTTTTGTCAATATCCTGCTTTTTTCATTCCTGCTTGTGGGTCCTGCCTTTACAGAAGCCCAAACTTGTGCCATTGATTACAACAAGCCCACCATAGCCGCAGGGTTCCACCACACCGCGGGGCTCAAGGAAGATGGAATGTGGTGGCAGTGGGATATAATTGCTGTGGCGAAATGGATGTTTCGGATTGGACCAATATAAAGGCAATAGCATCTGGATGGTACCACACAGTCGGGCTCAAGGAAGATGGGACTGTGGTGGTAGGGGGTTATTTTACTGAAAAGGTCTCGGATTGGACCAATATAAAGGCAATAGCAGCTGGATGGACGCACATCGTTGGGCTCAAGGAGGATGGAACTGTGGTGGCAGTGGGATATAACCGGGATGGTCAACTGGATGTCTCAGGTTGGACAAATATCAAGGCAATTGCTGCTGGAGTGTACCACACCTTGGGGCTCAAGGAGGACGGAACTGTGGTGGCAGTGGGATATAATTATTTTGGCCAACTGAATGTCTTGGACTGGACCAATATAAGACAACCGAGTTGCATAATAGAATATACCGCGCTTCCAGAATTTATAAGTACACTACCAGGCATATCCCCGCAAGTTCTTACCAGCCTTGTATCAAAGGCTAAAAGTGCCATAGCATCATTTGAAAACTGGAATACCGGGGCTGCGATAAATAAGTTAAATGCCCTGCTTAATGAGATTACTGCTCAGTCCGGGAAGAAGATAGATGCTGATACAGCAGCTACGCTGACAAAATATGTTCAAAACCTTATAATCTATATTCAGAGTAATAAATAAGGCAATCCCCTGCCCCCACCTTTGTCCTCCACCACAAAGGGGGAGGACAAAGGTGGGGAGTATTAAAGTAAGAGAAGGTGAGGTTGATGGGGTTTTTCGGGGCAAACAAATCCTATTTTTATACATCCATTGCCTTTCTAAAAACTTTTTGCTATATTAAAAAAAGGTGGATGCTTTCAAAGATACAAAACCTCTTTTTTATACAATCCTTATTATTATAATCCTTTCTATTTTAGGTTTCTTTGCCTATTCAAATATACTCCATGCCCCATTTGTATTTGATGATGACCATTATATTGTAAACAATCCAGAAATAAGAGACCTCTCAAATTTCAAAGACACATACGGCACAAGGTATGTTGGTTTTTTAAGTTTTGCAATAAACTATTATTTTAATGGGCTGAATACATTTGGTTACCACCTTGTAAATATTGTAATCCATATCTTAAATGCAATACTTGTATATGTTTTGGTGCAAATTACATTACAAAGGGTTCAAGGGTTCAAGGGTTCGAGGGTTCAAGAAAATACTAGACCCCTAGACTCCTTGACCCCTAGAATCCTTCCTTTTGCTGTTTCTCTAATATTCCTTGTCCATCCTATACAGACTCAGGCAGTTTCATACATAACGCAGAGGTTTGCATCTCTTGCAGCGTTTTTTTATCTTCTGGCAATTGTGTTGTATGTAAAGGCAAGGGTTCTAGGGTTCGGGGGTTCAAGGGTTCAAGAAAACACTAGACCCCCAGACCCCTTGACCCCTGGAACCCTTTATGTTTTTTCTATTCTTTCCGCCATCCTTGCCATGAAAACAAAGGAGATCAGTTTTACCCTGCCGATTATAATCATCCTCTATGAGTTTACATTTTTTAGCGCTAAAGACTCACGGACATGGACACGGTTTTTATATCTCGCTCCATTTCTTTTAACACTTGCAATCATTCCTTTAAACCTTTTCTTTTATTCAGGCAAAGGTATTGCGCAACATTTGAGCGAGCAGCAGGTTGTGGATATAAATAGAAATTCACCTGCATATGACCATTTTATTACGCAGTTTAAGGTAACAGTTACATACATAAGGCTATTATTTTTACCTGTAAACCAAAATTATGATTATGACTATCCTATGTCCCATTCTGTATTTGAAGTTCAAGCCCTTTTATCATTTCTCTTTTTGCTCTCAATAGTTATCGCTGCAATTTATCTATATATACGGTCATGGAAGAGAGATAATGGCTACGGTCTTTTAATTTCCTTTGGCATATTGTGGTTTTTCATAACCTTATCAGTAGAAGCCCGCATAAGAAATGATATAATCTTTGAACACAGGGTATATCTGCCGAGCGCAGGATTTACATTGTCTTTTATAACATCTATCTTTTACGGTTTTGAATACCTTGAAAGAAGATTAAAGAGGTCTTTGTTTGCATACCTTTTAATATTCATTTTAACCGCAAGCATTTTTCTTTTATTTGCTGCAATAAAGAGAAATATGGTTTGGAAAAGCGAAGAGGGTATTTATTTAGATACAGTAAACAAATCTCCAAATAAGGCAAGGCCGCATAATTATCTTGCTGGCTTTTATGAAAAAACAGGCCGTATTGATGAGGCAATAAAAGAGGTTAACATTGCATTGTCTCTGCCTTCCAGCCTTCACTACTTTCATCATTATAATCTCGGTATCGGGTACCAGAAAAAGGGTCTTTTAAATGATGCTGTTGATGAATTTTTGTCAGCCATAAAACTTAAAGTTGATTATTTGGATGCATACCGCAGCCTTGGTATAATATTTGTTGAATTGGGCAGATTTGAAGATGCTGAGAAAAATATTAAAAAGGCTTTAGAATTGCAGCCAACATCTAATGTGTTGCATAACACCCTCGGCAATATCTATCTTATGCAGGGTAAATATAGAGAATCTATAGTTGAATATGAAAAGGCTTTTAGCCTTGATAAGAATAATGTTGAGGCAATATACAATATTGCAATGGCATATGAGAATATTGGCAGTAAAGATAAGTCCATAGAATTCTATAAGAAATTTATTGAAATGTCTCATCCTGATTATGAGAATGAGAAAGAACGCGCTAAAACACGGATAAAGGAATTAACTAAAAATGATTGAAAAAGAGAAAACATCCATAAGAACCTTTATTATTATAGCAGTGATTTTTATTTTAGGGTTTCTTATTTATTCAAACACCCTTTACAACCCATTTATATTCGATGACGAAATCTATATTGTTGATAATTATCAAATAAGAGACATTTTAAATTTTACTGATTTTTCTGGTACACGATATATTGGTTTGTTAAGTTTTGCTATAAATTATTATTTTGGCGGATTAAATACATTTGGCTACCATCTTGTAAATATTGTAATTCATATAATAAATGCAATACTTGTCTATTTTTTGGTGCAAATTACATTACAAAGGGTTCAAGGGTTCGAGGGTTCGAGGGTTCAAGAAAATACTAGACCACTAGACTCCTTGACCCCTAGAATCCTTCCTTTTGCTGTTTCTCTAATCTTCCTCGTTCATCCTATACAGACTCAGGCAGTTTCATACATAACCCAGAGATTTACATCTCTTGCAACGCTTTTTTATATTCTGGCAATTGTGCTGTATGTAAAGGCAAGGGTTCTAGGGTTCGGGGGTTCAAGGGTTCAAGAAAACACTAGACCCCCAGACCCCTTGACCCATGGAACCCTTTATGTTTTTTCCATTCTTTCCACCATCCTCGCAATGAAGACAAAGGAGATAAGTTTTACACTGCCTTTTATAATTGTTCTTTATGAGTTTACATTTTTTAATAATTTGGACTCACGACCCACGATCCGCAATTCACAACTCAAAACACGGCTTTTGTATCTAACCCCATACCTTTTAACACTTATGATTATTCCATGGGAACTTTTTTTGGCAGGCGAAGGTTTTGAGCAATGGTTAAGACAGCAGCAATTGGCAGATATAAGCAATTTGTCAAAGCATGATTATCTTCTTACCCAGTTTGGTGTGATAGTTACATATATAAGATTGCTTTTTCTGCCAATCAATCAAAATTTTGATTACGATTACCACATAGCCCATTCTATATTTGAGGTTTCGACTCTTTTATCATTTCTCTTTTTAATTTCAATATTTTCTTTTGCAATTTATCTATATGTATGGTCACGAAAGACAGGTAACAGTTACGGTCTTTTAGCCTCCTTTGGCATGCTTTGGTTTTTTATAACCTTATCAGTAGAATCTTCTATAATACCAATAAGGGATGTTATCTTTGAACACAGGGTATATCTGCCAAGCATCGGGGCAATTATTGCATTCAATACAGGTTTATTTTATGGACTTGAAAATGTGAAAACAAGATTGTCTATAAAATCATCTGTAATAATTGCGTTATTTTTATCTATAATTTCTGCTTTTACCATTATATTTTCTATTGCAACTTACAAGAGAAACTTTATATGGGGAGATTTGATGACTATGGCATTGGATATGTTAAAAAAATCTCCGAATAAGGCAGATGTGAGAAATGAAGTAGGTATGCACTATTTTAAAAAAGGTCTTCTAGATAAAGCAAAGAGCGAGATTCAAAAGGCAATTAGCCTTCAGCCCGATTTTTTTATGGCATATAATAACCTTGGTTTAATATATCTAAAAAAAGGACTATTAGAAGACGCGGAAAGGTTTTTTAAAAAGGCAATTGAGATAAAGCCTGATTATTCTGCGGCACATGAAAATCTTGGCACTGTACTTTTGGAAAATGGCCTGATTGATGAGGCGCTAAAAGAGTATGAGATTGCAATTATGATGAAGGAGTCTCCCAGATTATATAATAAAATAGGGGTGCTTTATTTAAAACTAGGTAATAGAGATACTGCTATAAAGGCGTTCAAAGAGGCGATAAGACTTGAGCCGCAAGGTGTAACTCCATATGCCAACATGGGTTTTGCGTATTTTGATAAAGGTGATTATGACAAGGCAATGGAGATGCATGGAAAGGCAATAAAAATAATGCCGAATTTTGCAAATGCGCATTATGGTTTGGCAGAAGTTTATGAGAAAAAAGGGGTGAGAGATAAGGCAGTAGAGCATTACAAGAAATATATAAAATATGCAGACCCCAAGGAACAGTTTGTTGAAAAGGCAAAGAAGAAGATTACCGAACTGGGGAAAACTGAGTGATAAACAAGTCTTCATTTGTAATATATTACTTAATCATTCTTTTATTATCTGTATCCGCTTTTTTGAGAAATTCTATCTGGCATAGTGAGATGGGTTTATGGCAGGATGTTATATCAAAATCTCCCAATAACGCATTAGCATTAAATAATCTTTGTGTGTCCCTTTATAAAGAAACAAGATATGATGATGCCTTGAATACTTGTTTAAAATCACTTAGACTTGAGCCAGAGGATTGGTCAGTGCATTTAAACCTCTGGCAGGTTTATAAGGCAAAGGGCATGTTGAATGAGGCTCAAGAAGAATCAAAATTGGGGTTAAAACTTCAAATCGGCAAGCCAGAGGCATACAGCACATTAGGTTATTATCTGATGGAAAAAGGATTGATTGATGAGGCAATCAGGATATTTAAAATAGCATTAGAGAAAAAGCCCGACCTCGCAGACAGCCATTATGGGCTTGCTGTTAATCTTGAAAAAAAAGGTGATAAACATTCTGCGCTGATGCGCTATAAAGAATATTTGAGATTTTTAAATCCGGAAGACCCCAGATTTAAAGAGGTTGAAAAAAGGGTTAAAGATATAGAAAAAGGCGAATGACCCAAAAATAGACATTGATTTTTGGGGAAACCTGCAAGTTGGCTGCCAGACGAGGCAGCGGACAATTTTTGAGACGAGCCGTATGCTCACCGATACGGTGAGGAACAAAAATTGGTCGATAACGAAGTATGGCAGCCAAATCGCAGGTTTGTAAAATAGCGAGGTTTTTAATCGCTATTTTACAAAATGACATTTGTCTTGACCGTTTCAAAACTGGTGTGATATTTTTAAAACTTTAAAAAGGTATTATGGAATATAATCTTGCGCCGCTGCCAAACTATAGGCAGTGGTTTAAATTTGAAGAGGCAATTGATTTGTTTTCAAGGCTGTCTATGGCTATGCCTGAAAGACTGCTTTTATCATCAGACGGCTCGCTTACAAGACTTCTTGAATCCGTGTATCTTTCGCCGATTGAGGTAGAGGTAAAAAATCAAAAGACAGAGCAGATTGATGCTGCCGCTGCTGATTATCTTGGGGTCAGTTCAAATCAGGATGCCGTAATAAGGGATATATGGCTTACAAAGGGCAGGCAAAGACTTGTTTATGCTAATTCGGTTTTTCCGACCTCTGGATTGGATAAGGGTTTTTTAGAAAAACTTATAAGAGGATATGAACCACTGGGACACCTCTTGAGAAGTCATAATTTTTTGACACTCAGGGATAACTGGGAGATAGGGATTATACAATGTCCGGATGCGGCATTGGATTTATCCATTCCTATTGACACACCCCTTTGGGCAAGACGGTACAGGCTGTTGGCGAATCCTTTAACAACAGGGAATGGGATTACTGCGGCAATAATGGAAATATTTTCTCCAGATGTTTTGCATTACAAAAAATTATAAATGGAAATGAGAGCAATAAGGATGTCCCGAGCAACTTTATTTAATGACAAGATAATTGCAATAAGTGATTTAATAAGACTAAAAAAGCAGTACGGAACGCTTTTACTCCTTGCGCCGACAATGTGGTCTCTTTTCCTTGCATCAAACGGCGTACCATCCGTTAAACTTCTTGTCATATTTATATTCGGCACATTTCTTATGCGCAGCGCAGGCTGCGCAATAAATGACATTGCTGACAGAAAATTTGACAGATTTGTTGAGAGGACAAAATTGCGCCCACTCGCATCAGGCAGAATCGGTTTAAGAGGTGCCATCTTTGTTTTTTCCATGTTTTCACTGCTTGCATTTGTCCTTGTTTTATTCTTAAATCCTTTTACCATAATGCTTTCATTTGCCGCTATATTTCTTGCGTCTCTTTATCCATTTGTAAAAAGGGTAAGTTATCTGCCGCAGGTATTTTTAGGCATGGCATTCGGCTGGGGTTCTGTAATGGCATGGTCAGCGGTTAGGAATGAGATAGGCATTCCTGCGGTAACCATATTTTTTGCAAATATATTCTGGTCAACAGCATATGACACGATTTATGCGCTTATGGATAAGGATGATGATTTAAAGATTGGCGTTAAATCAACAGCGATTTTATTTGGCAAACAGGTTTATAATATAACAGCATTGTTTTTTTTATCCGTGTTGATATTGCTTTTTTCACTTGGCTTTATGCTATCGCTTGGCATAGCATATTTTATGTCCATACTTATTGCAGCCGTCATATTTTTTTATCAAATAATAATTATTAGAAGGCGCCCTGACAGAGAAACTGCATTCCGCGCCTTTGTTCTTAATGCGGTTGTCGGTCTTATAATATTATTCGGGATATTTGCTGATATGCTCATATGACATTTTACAGGGCATTTTTACTGGGCATTTTATTAGGACTTTCATATCTTGCTTTTATGCGAAACAATATCTGGTTTGATACCTTTTCAATTTGGGACGATACATCCAAAAAGTCTCCAAAAAAGGCAAGGCCTCATAATAATCTCGGCGGCGCATATCAGATGAAAGGGCTTAATAGGGAGTCTATAGAGGAATTTAAGATGACCATAAAACTTGAGCCGGGATATTCAGGCGCATACAGTAATCTTGGCGCTGCATATCTTAATATGGGGCTTTATGACGATTCTCAAAGGGAATTGATGAATGCAATAAATGTAAATCCTGCTGACGCCCGCGCATATACAAATCTCGGGGCATTATTTCATAGGAGAGGCAAATTGGTGGATGCTGTTGTTGCGTTAAGAAATGCTATAGTGATAAATCCTTATATTGCTGTTGCGCACAATAATCTTGGAAATGTGTATTTGGCATTAAATCTTTTTGAAGATGCAAAGAGGGAACTCTTTACTGCAATAAGCCTAGACCCAACCCTTGCTATGGCATATGCAAATCTTGGCTCTGTTTATATGAGGCAGGGCATGATTGACGGCGCAATGAATATGTTCAGGAAAGCAGCGGTATTAGCGCCAAATAATGCAGAGGCGCATGCAAATCTAGGCGGTATTTATGTTACAAAGGGCATGTTTGACGATGCTGAAAAAGAGTTAAAGAAAGCATTAGATATAAATCCAGATCTTTCAGATGCGCATTATAACATGGGGGTTGTATATACTAAAAGAGGTATGATAGATGCGGCAATTAGAGAATACAAAACAGCAATCTCTTTAGATCCTAATTTTATTGACAGCCGCATAAATCTTGGCGCAATATACTATGAAATAAATATGCTTGATGAGGCGGAAGAACAATTTAAGGAGGCAATCAAACTTAATAAGGATTCATTTGAGGCGCACATAAACCTTGCAAATGTATATGGTAAAAAAGGCGATATGAAAAATGCTGTTAGGGAATTGCAGATTTCCATAAAGTTAAATCCCAATTCATATGATGCGCATTACATACTTGGTTTTGCATACGAAAAGACGGGTAATTTTAAAATGGCAAAAAATGAATATGAGACAGCGCTCAAGATAATGCCAGATGCAAGAGATGCGAAAGAGGCGCTTGCGAAACTTCTATCAAAACGGTAGCCGCACCCTTTAAGGGTGCGTTACGCAGGCTAAAGCCTGCGGCTACAAAAAGAAAGGTTTAAAATGATATTTCACGATTTAAGAGAATTTTTAAGTTTTCTTGAAAAAAAGGGCTTGCTCAAAAGAGTCAAGGCAGAGGTCTCTGCAAATCTTGAGATTGCTGAAGTCATGGACAGGCTTGTTAAGAAAAACGGGACTGCTGTTATATTTGAAAATGTCCAAGGCTATGATATTCCGGTTGTCGCAAATCTTTTCGGCACAGTTGAGAGGGTTGCAATGGGGCTGGGCATTACACTGGGCATTACAGAGGATGAACTTGCTGAAATAGGAAAATTCCTTGTCCATCTGCAAAGACCTGAACCGCCGGAAGGCATATGGGAGGCAATAAAATCAATCCCGTTTTTTGCAAAAATGCTTACGCTCGGCCCAAAGACAATTAGAAATGCGCCGTGTCAGGATGTGGTATTGGAAGGGGACAAGGTTGATTTGTCAAAATTTCCAATAATAAAATGCTGGCCAGATGATGCAGCGCCTTTAATAACATGGCCTCTAGTTATAACCCAATCGCCTCAAGGCGGTCCAATAAATGTCGGTGTTTATAGGATGCAGTATATTGATAAGAACCGCGCAATAATGAGATGGCTAAAACACAGGGGCGGAGCGCATCATCAGATGTTGTGGAAGGAAAAGGCTCAGCCAATGCCTGTTGCGGTTGCAATAGGGTGCGAGCCGGCAACAATCATTGCAGGTGTAACTCCTGTGCCGGAAAATATAAGCGAGTTTCATTTTGCAGGGATACTGCGGAAAAAGGCGATTGAACTTGTTGACTGCAAGACCATACCTCTAAAAGTTCCTGCAAGCGCCGAGATTGTTCTGGAAGGCATGATTTATCATGATGATTTGGCAGATGAGGGGCCATTTGGCGACCATACAGGTTATTACAATGCAAAGGAAAAATTTCCTGTGTTTCATATAAAGTGCATAACGCACAGAAAAGACCCATTGTATCTTACAACAATAACAGGAAGACCTCCAAAAGAGGATGCAGTTATCGGCATTGCATTGAACAAGATGTTTCTGCCGAGTCTGCAAATGCAATTCCCTGAGATTAAAGACTTCAACCTTCCGATGGAGGCGGTCTCATACAGGATTGCGGTTGTGTCCATAAAAAAGCAGTATCCCGGTCATGCAAAAAGGATTATGCTCGGCATATGGGGCATGTTAAAACAGTTTATGTATGTAAAGTATATAATAGTTGTTGATGATGATATTGATGTCCATAACTGGAATGATGTAATATGGGCAATCTCAACAAGGGTTGACCCTGAAAGGGATACATGGACTATCAAGGATACGCCGATTGATTATCTTGATTT
This sequence comes from Deltaproteobacteria bacterium, assembly GCA_016234925.1. GTDB lineage: Bacteria > Desulfobacterota > GWC2-55-46 > UBA9637 > GWC2-42-11 > JACRNI01. The sequence continues at coordinate 36,560 of JACRNI010000024.1, forward strand.
TTCCTCGCCTGTTGCTGAACTTGGTTCAAAGATGGGCATAGACGCAACAATGAAAAACCCCCCTGAGGTTTCACGGGAGTGGGGAGAGGTAGTGAAGATGGATAAGGAAATTATAGATTTGGTTGATAGGAAATGGAAGGAGTATGGGTTAGAATAATACAAAGCCCTCTCCCCTTGCGGGAGAGGGCTAGGGTGAGGAGTAATAAAACTATGCCGATGACAATAACTGAAAAAATTTTAGCAGAGCATGCAGGTTTGAAAGAGGTCGTGCCGGGGCAACTTATAAATGCAAAGGTTGACATTGCGCTTGGGAATGACATTACTGCGCCGATTGCAATAAAGGAGTTCAGGGAAAGCGGCGCAAAAAAGGTTTATGACAAAGAAAAAGTTGTTCTTGTGCCTGACCACTTTACGCCCAACAAGGACATAAAGTCAGCAGAGCAGTGCAAGATTTTAAGGGAGTTTGCAAAGGAGCAGGAACTTACAAATTATTTTGAGGGCGGGGATGTTGGCGTTGAACATGCGCTTCTTCCAGAAAAGGGCATAGTTTTGCCGGGCGACCTTGTTATCGGCGCTGACAGCCATACGTGCACATACGGCGCGCTTGGCGCTTTTGCAACAGGCGTTGGCTCAACAGATTTGGCAGCGTGCATGGTTACAGGCGAGGCATGGTTTAAGGTGCCTGAGTCAATAAAATTTATATATAAAGGAAAACTTAATAAATGGGTTGATGGCAAGGATTTGATACTCTACGCAATCGGCAAAATCGGCGTTGACGGCGCGCTTTACAAGGCAATGGAGTTTTGCGGAGATACAATAGAAAATCTGTCAATGGACAGCCGTCTTTCAATGTGCAATATGGCGATTGAGGCAGGCGGGAAAAACGGCATAATAGCGCCTGATAAGATTACAGAGGATTATGTGAAAGAAAGGGCAAAACGCAAATATAAGTTTTATTCCAGCGACAAGGATGCAAAATATTCTCAAATCTTTGAATACGATACAGCAAAGATAGCACCGCAGGTTGCATTTCCAAATCTCCCTGAGAATACAAGGAATATAACAGATGTTGGAGATGTTCCCATTGACCAAGTTGTAATCGGCTCATGCACAAACGGAAGGATGGAGGATTTGAGGATTGCTGCAATGATATTAAAAGGCAAAAAGGTTGCAAAGTATGTGAGGCTTATTGTTATTCCAGCAACCCCTTTAATCTATAAGCAGGCTGTGGATGAAGGGCTTTTTGACATATTCCTTGATGCAGGCGCGATAATAAGCCCGCCAACATGCGGGCCGTGCCTTGGCGGACATATGGGGGTTTTAGCAGAAGGGGAAAGGGCAATTGCAACAACAAACAGAAACTTCATTGGCAGGATGGGACATCCGAAAAGCGAGGTATATCTATCAAACCCTGCTGTTGCAGCAGCATCGGCAGTCAAGGGCAGGATTGCGCATCCGGATGAGGTGATGAAATGAAAATAACTGCTGACATGATTGTTGAGGATGCCTTAACAAAATATCCTGAGACCTTGGATATATTTGTAAAACAGGGGCATTGCTTTGGGCTTCTTGCAAACCCTGTTGCAAGGAAGTCCCTTGCAAAACTTGTTACAATAGGGACTGCATGCAAACTGCATTTTATAGATATGGAAAAATTGTTAAAGGAATTGAATGAGGCGGTTGAGCCACAAAAATAATTGGTAGCCGCAGGCTTTAGCCTGCGGTATTTACGCAACCTAAAGGTTGCGGCTACATTTCAAAATGGAGGTTCAATGAGATTTAAAGGAAAGGCATGGAAGTTCGGAAAAGATATTGATACTGACCAGATTATTCCTGCAAGGTATTTGAATACATCTGACCCAAAGGAACTGGCAAAGCACTGTATGGAAGACGCAGACCCTGAATTTGTTAAAAAGATGCAGGCAGGGGATATTATTGTTGCTGACAAGAATTTTGGCTGCGGCTCATCAAGGGAACATGCGCCCATATCAATAAAGGCAGCAGGCATTTCTTGCGTGATTGCAAAGAGTTTTGCAAGGATATTTTACAGAAATTCATTTAATATGGGACTGCCTATTCTGGAATGTCCAGAGGCAGTGGATAGTATAAACGAAAGTGATGAGATAGAGGTTGATATTGATACTGGCAAGATTGTGAATCTAACAAAGAATAAAACTTTTAACAGCCAGCCAATCCCGCCGTTTATGCAGGAACTTATAAATACAGGTGGTTTGATGGAGTGGGTGAAGAAGAAAGTTAAAGCATGAAACGGAGAATCGGTGAAACGGAGAACCGGAGAAATATTTTTCTCCCATTCACCGTTTCCCCCATCTCCGTTTCTTTATTACAAAACAGGGGGATATATGAGAAAAGAAGGCGGCAGCAGAAGCAAGGTTGTAACAAGCGACAAACTGCAGATTGAAAATAAAACAATCTATGTGGATTTAAAGGAAAATGACGGAGGCAGGTTTCTGCAGATTGCGGAACTTTCAAATGACAGGAGAAGCACAGTTGTAATACCGTGCAGCGGTTTGCCTGTTTTTCTTGAGTCTATTCAAAAAATAAAAAATAACATGGAATAGGGGAAAATTTTAATGAGCAAATATAAGATTGCTGTTTTATCAGGCGACGGCATAGGTCCTGAAATAGTTGGCGAGGCTGTAAAGGTTTTAAGGGCAATCGGCAAAAAGTATAAAATCTGTTTTGAAACCAAAGATACCCTTGTCGGCGGCGCATCCATTGATAAATACGGCATACCGCTTACAGATGAAACTTTAAAACTTGCAAAGGAAAGCGATGCAGTTTTGTTAGGCGCTGTGGGCGGTCCAAAGTGGGAAGGGCTTGATTACTCCATAAGACCAGAAAGGGCTTTGCTTGCCTTGAGAAAAGAACTCGGACTCTTTGCAAATTTAAGACCTGCAAAAATCTATCCTGTTCTTGCAGATGCATCAACACTCAAAAAAGAGGTTATTGAAGGTGTTGACATTATGGTTATAAGGGAACTTACAGGCGGATTATATTTCGGTACGCCAAAGGGCGTTGAAAAACTCCCTGACGGCACAGAGCGCGGGGTTAATACAATGGTCTATACAACTTCAGAGATTGAAAGGATTGCAAGGGTTGCGTTTGATGTTGCAAGAAAGAGGAGAAAAAAGGTTACATCAGTTGACAAGGCGAATGTGCTTGAAACAACAGAACTATGGAGAAGGGTTGTTATAAATGTCCACAAAGATTATCAGGATATTGAACTTAATCATATGTATGTTGACAACTGCGCCATGCAGTTGGTTAGAAACCCAAAACAGTTTGATGTAATAGTTACTGAAAATATGTTTGGCGATATTTTGTCTGATGAGGCAGCAATGCTTACAGGTTCAATCGGCATGCTCCCATCTGCAAGCCTTGGCGGCAAAGTTGGCATGTATGAGCCGATTCATGGAAGCGCGCCTGATATTGCAGGAAAGGACATCGCAAATCCCATTGCGACAATTTTGTCAGTTGCAATGATGCTCAAATTTTCATTTAACCTTGGAAAAGAGGCTGATGATATTGAAAAGGCAGTTGAGAATGTTTTGAATAAAGGCTTTCGTACACAGGACATAAAACAGGAAGGTATGAAAGTAGTGGGCTGCAGAGAGATGGGGAATGTTATTGTTGAGGAGATAGAAAGATGAAAAAGAAAAAATACAATGTCGCTGTTGCAGGCGCTACAGGCATGGTTGGACAGGAGTTTTTGAAAATCCTTGAACAGAGGGATTTTCCTATTGATAAGATAAAACTTTTGGCATCAGAAAGGTCTGCCGGGCAATATCTTGAATTCAGGGGCAAAGAGGAAAAGGTTCATCTCCTTTCAAAAGAAACATTTGAAGGAATAGACATCGGGCTTTTTTCACCGGGCGCATCTGTTTCAAAGGTCTATGCGCCTATTGCAGCAAAGGCAGGGTGTGTTGTTATAGACAATACAAGCCAGTTCAGGATGGAGCCTGATATTCCGCTTGTTGTGCCAGAGGTGAACCCAAAGGCAATTGCGCAGTATAAAAAGAGAAATATCATTGCAAACCCGAACTGTTCAACAATCCAGATGGTTGTCGCATTAAAGCCGATACATGATGCGGCAAAAATCAAGGAACTCAAGATGGTGAATGAGACAAAGAAAATCATGGATGATTCTATAAAGGTTACGGCAACGACCGTTCGTGTGCCTGTTTTTAACAGTCATTCTGAAAGCGTCAACATAGAAACAGAGAAAAAAATCACAGCAAAAGAAGTTAGAAAAATCCTTTCAAATGCGCCCGGCGTAAAGGTTTTGGATGACCCTGAAAATAAGGTCTATCCAATGCCAATAGAAGCATCCGAAAATGATGAGGTTTTTGTCGGGAGGATAAGAGAGGACGATACCATACCGAATGGCATAAATATGTGGATTGTGTCTGACAATATAAGAAAAGGCGCTGCGCTTAATGCCGTGCAGATTGCAGAGGTTTTGATAAAAGAATATTTATAACTACAGGCTATAGGCAATGGGCAAGAGGCAATATGAAAAACCAATGAACCCATAGCCTATCGCCTATTGCCTGTTTTTATGCGTAATATTAAAATCATCATTGAATACGAAGGCACGAATTATGCTGGATGGCAGGAGCAAAAGGAATCACCTACTATTCAGGGAACAATACAGGACAAAATAAAAATCATAACACGCGAAGATGTCCAATTAACCGCAGCAGGCAGGACAGATGCAGCCGTTCATGCGCTTGGACAAACCGCAAATTTTTATTCAAATACCAATATAGAATCATTTGCTTTGCAGAGGGGCTTAAACAGCCTTCTGCCGTCAGACATTGTTATAAAAAAAGTTGAGGATGCAAGTCTTGAATTTGATGCAAGGAAAGATGCAAAGAGTAAAACCTATAAATATCTCATCCTGAACAGAGCCTATCCATCAGCCGTCCATAGAAATTTTTCATGGTTTGTCCCCTATAAACTTGACATAGATTTAATGAAAAGAGGCGCAGAGTTTCTTATAGGTGAAAAGGATTTTTCATCATTCAGGGCATCTGCCTGCGAGGCATCTCACGCAATAAGGGAGATAATTTCAATCACTATTGAAACGTTTACTAACCCCCTCACCTTAATCCTCTCCCCAGAGGGGAGAGCGGGTACCCATCCGAAGGATGGGTGGGGTGAGGGGGGATTTTCGGAACAGAGAGAAAAAGATGACTTTATTGCTATTGAAGTTAAAGGTACGGCATTTCTGATGCACATGATTAGGATAATAGTCGGCACACTGACTTTACTGGGCAGGGGCAAGATTTCAATTGATGATTTTAAAAATATTATTGAGGCAAAAGACAGGACAAAGGCAGGGATGACAGCGCCTCCGCATGGTTTGTTTTTAAAAGAGGTAGAGTATTAAAAAAGGGTTCAAGGGTTCAAGGATTCAAGGGGTCTAGTGAAAAAACACTTCAACCCTCCACCCCTATTTTTATGCAAATATCTGTAATCATCCCTACGCTAAATGAAGAAAATCAGATTGCAAAGACGTTGGGATCAGTTGGCAGAGGGGTTGAGGTTATTGTAGTTGACGGCGGCAGTGTTGACAATACAGCATCAATTGCTGAAAAATTTGGCGCAAGGGTAATCAAGTCAGAAAAGGGCAGGGGAGTTCAGCAGGATATTGGCGCCGCTAATGCAAAAGGCGATGTTTTGTTATTTTTACATGCTGACACAATCCTGCCTTCTGGCTGGCGTGATTTTATTGCTGTAGCGTTGAGCGGCAGCAATGTCATTGGCGGCGCATTTCTTCTGGGCATAGATTCTTCAAAACCATTGCTAAAGTTTATAATAAAGGCTGCAAATATCCGCGCAAAATATCTTGGGCTTATCTACGGCGACCAAGCGATATTTGCAAGGCGGGAAGGTTTTTTTAGAGCAGGCGGTTTTAAAGGGCTTCCAATAATGGAGGATGTGGATTTCATAAGGAGATTAAAAAAGCAGGGCAAGGTCAAACTTATAATGGAAAAGGTTTTGACATCAGAGAGAAGGTGGGATAAAAAGGGTGTATTGCAAAACACGCTTGATAATTGGTTTCTTTTATTGATGTATTATTTGGGATATTCCCCTGAGAGGATTTATAGGCTGTATTATAAAAGATAGGCAATGGTGAAAATTAAAGCATATATGCAGAGGCATAAAAGGTCTTTTCTTGGCATCGCCCTTATTTTTATAAGTTTCATATCAGGATGGATGCTTAAAGATTTTTTAAGTTCCAGAGATATTGTAGTTTCAGCGGAAAAGAGAGAGGGTCAATATGGATTTATCAATCCGCTTCTTGAATGTGAAGGCTCTGAAAACCTTATAAGCAGAGAACTTGCGGGATTCAAAGATAAGGTTGAATTTCTGATTAAAAAATATAAGGCAGAAAAAAAGATTGATGATATTGCAGTATATTTCAGGGACTTGAATAATGGGCCATGGTTTGGAATAAAAGAAAAAGAGCCTTTTTTGCCGGGGAGTTTGCTGAAGATTCCGATTATGATGGGCTATCTGGAAGAGGCGGAAACAAACCCATCCATAATGAAACAGCAGATAAAATATGAGCGGAAATTATTTCCGTCAGACCAGTATGTAAAGGTTGCGGAAGAAATGCAGGAGGGAAGGTCTTATACAATTGAAGAACTAATCTACCGGATGGTTGTCAATTCTGACAATAGCGCCGCATACCTTTTAAGAAAGTTTGATTCAGAGAATGTCTATTATAAAATATATAAAGACCTCCAGATTCCGGTTGCATATGAGAATGCCAATGAACTGCCGTATAGTATAAGCGTCCGCAAATACGCCTCGTTTTTCAGGATATTGTTTAATGCGTCTTATTTGGGTAAAGAGATGTCAAACAAGGCGCTTGAGTTATTAAGCAATGCGAAATTTCGTGAAGGGCTTGTCAAGGGCATACCGTCTGATATGCCAGCAGCGCATAAATTTGGCGAGCGAAATATCTCTGATACCCAAAAGCAGTTTCATGACTGCGGCATAGTCTATTATCCAAAATCTCCATATCTTTTATGTGTGATGACTAGAGGAAGCGATTTTGACAATCTTGTTTCAGCAATTCAAGACATTTCAAGGCTGATATACGAAGAGGTTGACAGCCAGAGGAGCAGTTATGCTGTTTCCCAGCAAAAATAATATGCGAAAAACAAAAATCATAGCGACCATCGGCCCTGCGACAGCGTGTCCTCTGCTTATCCAGAATATTTTATCTGCCGGTGCAGATGTTGTCAGGCTTAATCTTTCACACGGAGACCACAAATGGCATAGCGCAAGGGTGAAAGATATTAGAAGGGTTGCAAAGGCAATAAACAAGGCGGCTGCTATTATGCTTGACCTTCAAGGGCCTCGGATAAGGACAGGCCGTTTGAAAAACGCTAGTCCTGTAAATCTCAAAAGAGGGCAGGTTCTTATAATCACCACAAAGGATGTCTTGGGTGATGAAAATGTAATCTCAACCCCCTATGCCAGTCTGCCGAGAGATGTAAAAAAGGGGAATCGGATTTTGCTTGATAATGGTTTGATAGAACTAAAGGTCATTAAAACATCAAAGACAAATGTTTATTGCAGGGTTGTCAACAACGGTATGCTTGGCGAGAACAAGGGCATGAATCTGCCGGGTGTGAATATCAGCGCGCCGACTCTGACAGAAAAGGATAAAATGGATTTAAGAGCAGCATTAGGCTGGGGCATTGATTATGCTGCAATGTCATTTGTGAGCGGGGCTGATGATATAAACGGGATGAGGGATTTTATGAAAAAGAGAGGTTATAATATCCCGATAATAGCGAAAGTTGAAAGGCAGGAGGCGATTGATAACATTGATGAAATCCTTGATGCTGCTGACGGTGTTATGGTTGCAAGGGGTGATTTGGGTGTTGAGATGACGCCGCAGAAAGTCCCGCTTCTTCAAAAGATGATAATAAAAAAGGCGGATGAAAAGGGCAAGATTGTAATAACTGCGACGCAGATGCTTGAGTCAATGGTTGAATCGCCAACGCCGACAAGGGCAGAGGCATCGGATGTTGCAAATGCGGTATTGGACGGCACAGACGCTGTTATGCTTTCAGAGGAAACCGCAAAAGGCAAATTCCCTGTTAATGCTGTTAAGATGATGGATGTTATAGCAAGAGAGGTTGAGGAGGAGATGTCTTACACAGCATGGTCGCCTTACCACAAAAAGATAATTCCTTCATGGGCGGTTGCCCATTCTGCGTGCAATGCGGCAGATGAAACAGACGCAAAGGCGCTTGTGATATTTACGATTTCAGGCAGGACTGCCTTGATGGTTTCAAAGTTCAAACCTGTTATGCCGATAATAGTCTTGACGCCTGACAAGGATGTCTATAATCGTTTGGCGCTTATAAGGGGCGCTATGCCTTTACTTATACCATTTGGCAATTCAACAGACAAGATGCTTGCAATAGGCGAAAAGACCATACTTGAAAGCGGGCTTCTTAAAAAAGGCGACACTGTAGTTGTTGTTGCAGGCACAACAAGCATGCGCGGGGCTACAAATATGATGAAGGTTTATAAAATAGGCGAGAAGTGAGGTGTGAGAAGTAGGGGTTTGATTTATCAAACCCGAATATCGGGTCGGATAAATCGGGATGGGTAAGGAAAAAGGTTATTTATCCGTCCCATCGCCCCCTACATTTTTTCGGGTTGCCTTGCTCCGCCTTGCATCTGGGCAATTTTTGAGCGTCAACTTTGCATATAGGGAGACCTCTTGGCAGAAATAATTACATTTGTGACTGTCTTTGCCTTTGGCGCCTCTATCGGCAGTTTTTTAAATGTCTGCATCTATAGAATACCTGAAGGTAAATCTATAATATCCCCTCCATCGTCTTGTCCAAACTGCAGCAACCCAATCCGATTCTATGACAATATTCCAATAATAAGTTACCTAATACTTTTTGGCAGATGCAGGAATTGCAAGGCGTCTATCAGCATCCAATATCCTATTGTTGAGGCATTGACAGGTTTCTTTGCTGTCCTTATTTTATATTATTTTGGATTTACCATTGATGGTTTAATATATTTTTTATTTATTGCCAGCCTTATTGTAATCACATTCATTGATTTAAAACTTCAAATCATACCTGATATTATAAGTCTGCCGGGAATAATCGTAGGATTTATATGCTCATCTTTTTTGCTTCCAACAGGTTTTATAAATTCTCTTTTGGGCATATTTCTTGGCGGCGGCAGTCTTTTTCTTGTTGCATACGGCTATAAAAAAGTTGCAGGCATAGAAGGCATGGGAGGCGGGGATATAAAACTCATTGCAATGGTCGGCGCATTTTTGGGCTGGAAGGCTGTTATAATGACGATATTTGCAGGCTCGTTTGTTGGCGCAATAATAGGCACGATTGCAATGCTGATTCAAGGGAAAGATACAAAATATGCAATACCATTCGGGCCGTTTCTGGCATTAGGCGCTGCGCTTTATCTATTCATTGGACAGGATTTTATCAACTGGTATGTAAGGGTAATGTGGAGATGACAAAACTTGGTCTTCGTCCAAAGATTATTATAAATATTGCAATTATCACTGTTGCGGCAATCATGCTAATCGGCATCATAAGCATAAAAATCATTGAAAGGGATGCCTTTGCGAGAAAGATAAAAAATGGCGAGGAGATTATAAAATCTATCAGGTTTTTCTATCAAGAGACCGACGGCGTAAATATCAGCAGATTTATTTCTGCAAGGACTGATATTGAAGGTTTAATAATATTAAATGAGGATAAAAGGGCAATATTTAATTATGGCAATATAAAGCATGACAGCATTGATAATGTTTTTTACAACACAGAGATTATAAAGAATATTATCAGCAAAGACAGAATAATATTTTTAAGCGGCGTTAAGATAGGCGGAAAAACGGCTTCCATAAGGCTTTCATTATCCCTTGCCGATGTCAACATTGACATTGCAAGCACGCGAAGATTTATCATTTTTTATGCCTTTCTGGACAGCATACTAATTATAATCTTTGGCGCATTTTTAATTCACAAATCAGTTATAAGACCAATAAAGGCGCTTGATATAACTGCCAAAGATATAGCAGACGGCAATCTTGATAAAAGGGCGGCGGTTGCTGCTGGGGATGAGATAGGCAGCCTTGCATTGTCATTCAATGCAATGACAGACAAACTTAAATCAAATATAAATATGCTTGAACGTATGAATAGGGAACTTGTCGCAGCGCAGGATGATTTGCTCCGTTCTGAAAAACTTGCAACAGTCGGAAGACTCTCTGCGGGTATTGCACATGAAATCGGCAATCCTTTGGGAGCGATATTGGGTTATATAAACATACTTCAAAAAGGTATTGCAGATAAGACAGAAGAAAAAGAAATTTTAAATAGGCTTGATAAAGAGACATCCCGAATAAATGTTATAATTAAAGAGTTTCTTGCTCTTTCAAGACCATCTGAAAGACAGGGAATAATTGGCAGAGGACAATCTGCTGCAAATGTAAATAAAGTTATAGATGAATCTATCAAATCTATCAGGGCAGTTGCATTTAAGGATAATTTTAAAATTGAATTGAATTTAGAGAATGGGCTGCCTTTTGCCAAGATTGAAGCGGATAAACTTGAACAGGTTCTTATAAATATATTATTAAATGCAAAGGATGCGATGCATAATGGCGGCTTAATCAAGATAGAGACAGGGCTTGCAAATATTGCTGCAAAAGAGCCGGTTCACAGAAGGCAGAGCGACATCTCTGACATGGATGTTTTATCTCTCAGAAAAGGGAAGGAAATGATTGGCATTAAAATATCTGACACAGGCTGCGGCATAAAAAAAGAGGATATTGGCAAAATATTTGACCCGTTTTGGACAACAAAAGATGTCGGCAAAGGCACAGGGTTGGGGCTTACTGTTTCACTTGGCATTGTTCAGACATACGGCGGTGATATAAAGGTGAAAAGCGAGGCAGATAAAGGAACAACATTTGAAATCCTTCTGCCATGTAGCCGCAACCTTTAGGTTACGTTGTGAATATCGCAGGCTAAAGCCTGCGGCTACCCGTAAATCTTATGAGAATCTTAATCATTGACGATGAAGAATCCATGCGGCACATGCTCTCTTTGATATTGAAAAAAGAGGGCTATGATGTTGTCTGTGCTGATAATGCCAAGCAAGCCCTTAATGTATTGGCTAAACAAGAGTTTGGTTTCATCCTCTGTGATATAAAAATGCCAGAGATGGATGGTCTTGAGTTCTTAAAGTCTTTACTAGCCCCTTGCCCCTTACCCCTATCCCCTGTAGTTATTATGATGTCCGCCTACGGCACAATTGACACTGCAATTGAGTGCATGAAACTCGGCGCATACGACTATATCTCAAAGCCGTTTAAGTCTGATGAGATTATTCTTACATTAAAAAAGGCGGAAGAGCGGGAAAGATTGAGAAGGGAAAATTTAAGGCTTAAACACAGCATTGCAAGAGAATATAATTTTGAAAATATTATTACAAAAAGCAAAGAGATGCTGGATGTCTTTAATCTTATAAAAAAGGTTTGCGATTATGATACAACAGTTTTGATTACAGGGGAGAGCGGCACAGGAAAGGAACTTGTTGCAAGGGCGATACATTACAGCGGCGCAAGAAAGGATAAACCATTTATTGCTGTAAACTGCGGCGCAATACCTCATGCCCTTATTGAGAGCGAACTATTCGGACATATTAAAGGCGCTTTCACAGATGCAATAAAAACAAAGGCAGGGCTTTTTGAAGAGGCTGACAAAGGGACGCTCTTTCTTGATGAAATCGGCGAATTGCCGGCTGATATGCAGGTAAAGTTGCTGCGGGTCTTGCAGGAAGGCGAGGTAAGAAAAGTTGGGGACACTAAATCAATAAAAATAGATGTCAGGGTCATTTCAGCGACAACAAAAAATCTTTTAGAAGAAATAAAAAAAGGCAGTTTTAGAGAAGACCTTTTTTACCGTTTGAATGTTGTAGAAATCCATCTGCCGTCTTTGAGGGAAAGGCAGGACGATATACCTATTCTTGCAGATTATTTCCTGAAAAGGCACTGTATGAAATTTAGTAAGAATATAAGCATGATAGATAAAGATGCTATGGATTTACTTTTAAGTTATAAATGGCAGGGAAATGTGCGTGAACTGGAAAATGTAATAGAGAGGGCAGTGATATTGGAAGATACAGATGTGATAACTCCAAATAGTCTGCCGTTTCTGAAACAGACACCAGACACTAGACACCAGACACTAGACAAGGCAATGCTTTCCATAAAAAAGGCAGAGGAGTCAATTGAAAAAGAACTCATAAAAAAGGCGCTTGATATGACGAGTGGCAACAAGACCCATGCGGCAAAACTCCTTGAAATAAGCCATCGGGCGCTTTTGTATAAAATCAAGGAGTATGGGTTATAAAGACAGGGGGCAAGGGTCAAGGGGTCAAAAAGTGGTAGCCGCAGGCTTTATGCCTGCGAAATATCGCACCCATAAAGGGTGCGGCTACCTATGGATATCAAAAAACTATTGTCGTTCAGTATAACTATTTTGAATAACTATTTTTAATTGACAAAAAATAATAGTCATACTATAGTATAACCATTATCATACTGGAGGTAATAGGCAATGAAGGCAGTTAAATTTGCAGTAAGTATGCATGAGGAAGATTATAAAGACCTTGAAGCAATAAGGAAGGAAGAAAAATTATCAAGGAGCGGTGTTATTGCAGAGGCTATAAGGCTTTTAAAGGAATTCAGGGAAAAAGAGAAACTTGTAAGGCAGTATGAGGAAGGATATAAAAAAATGCCGGAAGAATTGGCGAATATAAAGGCATGGGAAAGGGTTTCTGCGGAGGTCTTTTCTAAAGGGGAGTGGCAATGAGAAAAGGCGAAGTCTGGTGGGCAGAAATGCCTTCTCCTATTGGAAAGCGGCCTGTGGTGCTGCTTTCAAGAGACGAGGCATATGCTGTTAGAAACGCAGTAACGATTGCAGAGGTAACTGCTACTATCCGCAATATACCTGTTGAAGTTCCACTTGGACGGGAAGACGGCTTGCCAAAAAAATGTGTGGTAAATCTTGACACAATTGCTACTGTGCGTAAAGAGGTTTTAAAAGAAAGGATATGTCTTCTATCAAGTGAAAAGATAGACGAGATAAATTCTGCTGTCAAATTTGCATTGGATATTACATAATTGCGATAACTATGAAAAAATTTCATAACAAAAATTGGCAATATATCGATTGGTCTGAATTTGGAATCTTAAAAGCACAGCAATTTTAATATGTTACAAAAATAATAGGTTTGGCATTATAATTGCTGTATTAACAGACTGTAGTTGCCCAATCCTGCCCCTGCAGGCTGTAAGCAGGGGTCATTGGGCTGTAGTCGCCGACTTTCAGGTCGGCGGACAAAGCGGACATAAATGTCCGCAACTACATTTTTTAAAAAAACGCAGATAAATCCGCTAAACTACATTAAAGGATTAGTTATGAACAATCAAAAAGGCATGACACTAATTGAACTCATTATAGTTGTGGTTATTATGGGTGTTATGTTTATTATGGCAATACCGACATTTACTTCCACATCACACAGCAAACTTAAATCCGCTGTCAGGGATGTGGCAACAGAATTACAGATGGCAAGGATGAAGGCAATATATAGGAATGTAGAATTCAGGGTGTTGTTTAGTCCTGGTTCGCCATTTGGCTATAAACTTGAAAAAGGTAATAAGGCATCTGGTTCTGATACATGGACAAATGACCATGCTGCAGTTGCAGGTTATAATACAAGTTCTGCATGCAGCAGCAGCAGTCTTAATGCAAATGGTTATTTCTGTATTGAAGGGGTTACCATAACAGTTACTGGTTCACTCTCCAGTGGTGCGCAGTTTAATACAAACGGCACATCGTCTTCAGGCAGCATAAGATTCAAAAACCTAAATGATTCAAATGACAAATCATACATAAGTTTAAGTGATACTACAGGAAGAGTAAATATAGTAGACTGTACAAAGGTGACGGGTGATACTATATGCGGTGCGTTTTAAAATAATTATGAATGGATGATGCTATGAAAGACATTTCAAACAATAAAGGCTTTACCCCGTTACACCCAGAAAATCTCACCAAAGTGCTACGGGGTAAATGGCATGTAGGACAGGGTGTAACGGGGTTTACCTTCGTAGAGGTTCTTATAGCAATTGCAATCCTTGCCATTGCAGTTATAGGTCTTGCAAGCATGTCTGGCAATGCGTATAGAGGCGTTGATTCTGCCAAGAAACTTTCAGCAGCATCAAACCTTGCCGAGTCAAAACTAGAGGCATTGAGGGCAATGGCATATGCAAAACTTGAGATAACAGGCTTATCAAGTGAATCTGACAGCGGCGGCATTACAAGGACATGCACTCCTCCATACGCCTGCTCTGGCAATACTGCATTATCAAGCATATCCAGCGCAAACGGCAGCATTACAAGGGCATGCCCTGCATCAGGAACAGGATGCACTACAGTTTATACATGTATACCAACTACAGCAGAACCTCCTATAAACAGTGTTACTTACACATGGTTTTGGAAGACTATGATAGTTAATGCTGATGGAAATGGCGAATGTTCATCATCAGGCGATGGATTAAAAATAGTGGATATGTATGTTCAATGGACAGACACATTTGGAACAAGGACAGCGCAACTGCAAACATTGAGGGCGAAGTAGATTGGGCAAATAAAAGTAGGTAGCCGCAACCTTTAGGTTGCGTAAAATACCGCAGGCTAAAGCCTGCGGCTACAATAGAGGGCAGATACAATGACTATAATAACAACCAAAAAAGGCTTTACAATCGTTGAACTCATGATTGCCCTTGCTCTTACAGGTATTATTCTTGCAGCGGTCTATGGCGTTTATATTGCATTTTACAAGACATCAGGCTCGCAGGATTTAATGATAGAGGCGCAGCAGAATGCAAAGGCAGGCATTGCTGTTATTGAAAGGGATTTGATAAATGCAGGACTTAATGCAGGCACGGCAGATGTTTTTCCGTATAAAACAGCAACATGGGTAACAACATCCTATTCAATGGTATTTAGATACAGAGACCCGCGAGAAACACTTGATACAACAAAGGCAAAAAAGGAAGTTTGGTATGGTCTGGTAGATAAAAATGGCGATCAGGTTGTTACAGCTACAGGTGCAGGAACATGCAGCGCCAGCGATGAGCCTTGTCATCTTGTCCGAAAGATTTGTTATGATACAGATAATAATGGGGTTTTTGATAATAGTTGCACAGGCAATGAAAAAGTTGTTGCTTATGTTGATAATCTTACATTCACCTATTATGATGGTAATGGCGGACTAATAGCCGATACTAGTATTGATGGAAATACTGCTGCTGAACAGGACAACCGAAACCTCATAAGGCTCGTCAAAGTTTCTTTAACCACAAAGACAAGCGCTAAACTGCCGACAAAGGATGACTATTCAACAGTTACTTTAACAACTCAGGTAAATTTAAGAAACATGGGCGTAACAGGAACGGCTTCAGATACAACAGCTCCTGACGAGCCGACAAGTGTAGCAGTCAGAGACCCGCAAATCTGCGGCAAGTTGAGTGTCAACTGGACAAAGTCAAATGCAACAGATGTCGCAGGCTATAAGATATATTACGGCACAGCAGCAGGCGCATATACAGGCGTAGTCTCTGTTTCGCTTTCAAGCCTTACAGAGTCAAGCGGCACATATACATATACAATCCAGCCGACAAATCAAGACGGCACTAATGCGCTTCAATATTCAAAATCCGACGGCACAAGCACCACTATGTACTATATAGCAATGAAGGCTTATGATAATTCTGGTAATTTAAGCGCAAGTTATTCAAATGAGGTGTCAGGCAATCCAACACCAAGCAGCTCAACTCATGGCAGCGGCAGTAATGACACAACCATAAACCCTGTCAAACCAGCAGCGCCAACTGCATTTACAGGGGCAAATGGACCTGCTAATTATCAGGTAAGTCTTTCATGGACAGGCTCAGGCGCAACTGATTTAGCAGGCTATAGAATTTATAGAGACACAGCAGCATTTACAACATATCCAATAGATGCATCAAAACAGATTGCATGTGAAACAGGGTGCGCAAATGTAGTTGGCAAGAGCGCCACCACCTTTACTGATACATCAGCAGGGCTTATAGGCTGTCAGGTCTATTATTATGCAATTGCCGCTGTGAACTGCGATGGAACGCTTGTAACAAATGATGCTGGCGATGATGATACAAAGAGATATATCTCAACTAATTATGCAGTAACATACGGCGATGGCGCTGAAAGCGGGGCAGATTCACCTGACGGCTCTGACACTGCGCCGCCTGACACTGTTGCGCCATCTGCGCCATCAGGTTTTGGTGTCAGGGCAGGCTGGAAAAGGGTTGCAGTATCCCTTACACAGCCGCCTGATACTGATTTAGACCAAACCTGCGTTTATGCCAATCAGGGCGCCGCTTATCCAACACTAGATACAGGTGCGTCAAAAGAAAGCGGATGTTATCAGGTTGCTGCCGGCGCCCGTGCCTATGGACCGCCTTCAGATATTTCAACAGACGGTATATTTACAGTTTCTGAACTTGCCGCAAGCACATCAAAGTCTTACTGGCACAATTCTATGCTAATCTCTACTGACACGCCTTCTCTCCTTGAGACAGGAACATACTCATATGGGGCTGTTGCATTTGACAAATGCGGCAATGCCTCTAATGTTGCCCAAGCACAAGACAGCACCACACTCTGCGGCGAAGACCCTATAGGAAAACCCCCTGCTCCAACCGGGCCTCTTGCAAGCGCATGTTCTTCACCTGTTACCATTACATGGACAGCAGTTCCAAGTATTGCGGGCGGCACAAATTCTGACCTTGCAGGCTATAGGATATTCAGAAGCGCAAATTCTTCGGACTGGAGCGGGGCGGCTTTACTCAATCCTCCTCCTGATGCACCTTTCTGGGGGACAAGTTATAATGATACGGGCATTGCTGACGGCGGAGAATATTATTACAGGATAACATCAACAGACTGTCCTTATGAAAAGGGCGATGATACTGGCGGCATAACCCCAACAATAGCCCAGATGACGAATCATATGTCAACTGGCTTTCTTAATTCTGCGCAAGTGGGCCCTGTTTATACAGGCAAGATTGACAGGGATGAAAAGACAAGCGCAGTTCAGGACAGCCATCTTGAGGTATTGACAGGCAAGGATGCTAAAATAGGCAGTTCAGAGCCTACTGCATACGATTATTATCACAACACAGTTACCTTGTATTTTGAAAACACAAGTTCAGGCACAGTTATAAGCGGAAAATCACTTGTAATAACAGGCATAGACCAGATGAGTTGGAATAATCCAAGCGCATGCCTTAAAAAGATTACAATAGGAGGCTCTCCGTCAACAGCAGGGACATCTCAAGAAGTTGTATGGGATAATGCTCTAGTCTGCACAAACCCAACAGGCGTAATTGATGGACTTATAGATAAAGAGATAATGGCTTCTGACAGGCATGTGCCAATCACATTTGAATGGACAAAAACAGACGGCACAATTGATAATACCTCTGATATGCGTAATTCCAATGTTCGTGTGAAATTAAAGGTTGAGAATAATTCAACAACAGGCACTGACTCATGCAGCGCCTATCTCACATATTCAGGTGGAGATGCGCTAATTTATGTGCCAAGTGGTCCAACTATATATACCCCTTCGCAGGATAAACCAAGTTCTTTAACAACACCTTATGAGGCAACAAGCGGTAATAATCCATCAAACAATCCATCAGTTATAAGTGTTGCAGGCGGGAATAATGTAAATGTTACTATAACAACAGCAGACGGAACATACGATGGCGTTACTGTGGCCGTTGACAGTGTTGCAGTTGCATCCCCAGCAAATGAATCCGCAAATGTTGTTTTATATTACATAACCACTGACCAGAGTGTAACACAGGCGCCTCAATACACTGGCGCAAATTATACTGCAATAAATATGTTTAAGACTGCTGCAAATACATATAGTCTATTAAGCGGCGCTGCAAGTTGCGCAACAACACCAACTGCAACACATGCAAGCGACAGACGAATCCCTGCGCAGGCAAGCGCAAAGAGGGTTTGGTATTTTATCGTTGTTAAAGATACAGAAGGCAATTTTGACAGGGCGCCGGAGGTGGTTGATACCAGCGCATATTACACAGCATATACATATGACCAAGGGGCATTTGCTGTTTGCGATGTAACACCTGCTGCGCCGACAAGCCTTACCGCTAGTCTAGTAACAGATGATGTTACGCTTTCATGGACAGCATCGACCACATACAGCGATGGCGGGTGTAAGAGCGCAAGCGATTCCTTCAACTATAGGATATATAGAGGAGGCGCACAGATTGGGGCAGATCAGGCAGGCGCTGCTATATGTAACGCAGAAAATATTTGCACTTATGCAGATAACAACCTTGCAAACGGCATATATTCCTACTATGTAAAGGCAAAGAATTCCTGTGCAACAGAGGAAAGATTGAGCAGCGCATCTAATACTGCTGTGAAGTGCGTTGGCAGCGCCGGACAGGTGTTGTCTGTAGATAAAACCTCAATGCTTGCAAACGATAGTTTTACCGTAACAGTTAATGATTGCAGTCTGGCAGGGGGTGCAACGCCAGATACTGTAAATAATGTTACAACAAGTTCAAGCAGCAGAGATACTGATATATTCTCAATTGTAGATAATGGAAATCTAGGGGAATTTACGCAGACAATAACCACCACCACCACACTCCCTGCATCAGATAGTCTGACAGAACTTTATACCAATACCTCTGATACCATAACTGTTACATTGGCAGGGGCCACAGGTTCACCCAAGACAATAACTGTTTCAGCTGACCCGTGCAACAATACGCCGAGCGCGCCTGTATTAAATTCATCAGTCGTCGTCTCAGGTCAGAACATGACAATTTCGTGGACAGGTGTAACCACTAATACCGATAGCACAGCCATTACTGACCTTGCAGGATACAAGATATATGAAAAGTGCGTGAACGGCAGCCAGAACTGCACCGGCGGGACTGACTGGTTTGTAAGGGCAACCGCAGGTTCAACAGCAACATCATATACACTCAGCGCGGATTACGGCAACTTACAGCAGAGGACATACTACTTCAAGATTACGGCATATGACAGTTGTTCAACACCTAAAGAAAGCGGATACTCTAATACAGTTAATGAATGAAAATTTGCAGTAAGTAGGGTGGGCTTTGCCCACCAAAAAAGGAAAACATATATATCGGTGGGCAATGCCAACCTTACCACTGATGATGGATGAAACAGCATGAAAAAACTTAAACTTTATCTTGATACCTCTGTGCTAAACTTTTTATTTGCTGATGATGCGCCTGAATTTAAGAAGGTTACTAGAGAGTTTTTTGAGATGGTCAATGCCGGGAAAAACTTTGAGGTTTATATTTCAGATATTGTAATAAATGAAATAACCAAAACGAGCAATACAAGGAAAAAAAGCCGGCTCTTATCCATTATTGATAATTATCATATTGTAAGGCTGTCTAATGATAAGGATTTTGAAGTAAGTAAACTTGCGGAAATCTATTTAAGCAAAGGTATCATACCAAAGGTAAAGATAGAAGACGCGCTGCATATTGCCTATGCTGTAGTTTTTGAAATGGATGTGCTTTTAAGTTGGAATTTTAAACATCTTGCAAATATAAAAAAGGAGAGGGAAGTGCTGTTGACAAACATGGAGAATGGTTATAATTATCCGATAAGAATTGTAACACCGATGGAGGTTGATTATGAAGACAACGAAAATTTCTAATGCGCTGGAAGAAGTATGGGAATGGAAAAAAAAATGCTATGAAGAGTCAAAGGATATGACAATTCTAAATTATCTAAAGAAGATTCATAAGAATGCAGATGCTGTTTTATCGGAAATGGATTTTTTGAAGGGAAAAAGGTTGAGCAAAAAGACGTCCCGTAAATCTGTAAGTTGTTAACAAGCAGGGCGGGGTATCCCTGCAAAATGCAGGAGTGCATTTATGACACCTGAAACATCAAAAAATAGGTATATGCCGTTGAATAAAGAGGGGATTATGCAAGGGATTACAAATATTTTGGAGCAAATATGAATAATAAAATTAAAAACCAAAACGGCATTGAATTAAAGCCTTCATCGCCCCTCACCTTAATCCTCTCCCCAAAGGGGAGAGGGCGGGGTGAGGGGGGCTTTGCCCTTGTTGTAACCCTTCTTCTGATGGTCTCAATATCTCTGATAGGGCTTCTTGCGCTTATGAACGCATCAACAGAGACCCTTATTGCAAGGAATGAGAAAGAGCAGAAAATTGCATTCCAACTTGCAGAGGCAGGGCTTAACGAGACGTATGCAAGGCTGCATGTTACAGGAGGTAATTATATAGGGGAGCCGTCAGGTACTACAACAAGGACTGGCGATGCTGTAGTGGGTAGTGGCATCGCGGCAGGCAGTAGTAGTACAAGCGGAGGTTTAAATACAGCAAGTGCATCAACAGGTCAATATAGTGTTGTAATAACATATTTGGCAGAGAATTCAACTGATGCATTTTGTAACGGCGGCACATGGGATGTCCCTACTGATACTGTATATACTGTAGACACCGCCGCCCAATGCACTGGCGCGACAGCAGTTTTGTTTGGTCATGACTTTGGCTTTCCTTATAATATGAGCCCAAGACCGCCCTTAACAGGCAGAAATCCTGTTTATAAGATTACATCCACTGGGACATATGGCAATACAAACGTTTCATTATATTCGTATATCCCGTCAATCGGCCTTAATATTGACCCGGAGGCTGCTGTGTATTCTACTGGTGGTTTGGATGTTAATGGCAACGATACAATCACTGGTGGGGCAAAGTATTGCACCACCTATGATGCATCAGGTACTAATACTATATCTCCTGCCGCTACTCCGATTACATCTAATTGTCTTGTTATGGATACATTTATTGGTTATTCTAAATCTGAATTATGGAGTATGGCTGATGTGAAGGTAGTTGGCGACGGCGGCGCTGGACTGAAAACTACAGTAACAGACCCTGCGAATGCGGATAAGATTATATTTGTTGATAATGATGCTGCTGCTGGACCAAGCAGTAACACGACTGCTTCAAATGCGAATATAAATACCAATCAATCCGGAAGCGGTATTTTGATTGTTACCGGCGACTTAGCTGTTGGCGGAGGTTTTACATGGACAGGCTTGATATATGTATTCGGCACATTGACTACGAGTGGAAATGTTACGGTAACCGGCGCTGTGGTAGCAGGAGGCACAGAGGTCACACTGAATGGCACTGTAACTGTAACCTATGACCAGGATGTCCTTAATAATCTGGGGAAAAAGAACAGCACCTCCAGCCTTATCAGGTGGAGCAGGCAGTAGGAAGGGTAGTTGCCGAGCTTGCTCGGCAGATAAATCAGCCAACCAAGGTTGGCAACTACAGCCATGTTTCTACGTTTTCTGTTGTGTGTCTGCCCAATTTATTGGGCGTATTTAAAGACGCCGATAAATCCGCTAGGCTACTACTGCCTTACATTCATAAACATCAATATCCCTATTATCCCGAACATAAAATTTGCCGACCATGCCGCGAAAAACGGCGGGATTGCTCCGATGTATCCAAGTGACGCTGTTACGGCAAATACAATCCAGTAACTAAAGCCTATTATAACGCTCAAAGCGATGCCCATTGCAATGCCGCTGTGCCTGCCTGTTTTTAACGCAAATGGTATGCCGAGTATCACCATTATGATGTTTATAACAGGAAACGCTATCTTTCCATGAAGGTCAACAATATATCTTGTGGCGTCATAGCCTTCCAAAGACAGTTTTGCGATGTAATCTTTAAGTTCAGTGAAACTCATTTCATCTGCAATCTTTTCTGTGATTTGAAGTTCTTCAGGGTTTTCATCTATTGGCGCTGTTCCATTTTTAACAGCAGATATTTTTATAGAACCGTTCCGAAACTGCCGTTTTGTCCCGTTTGTTATCTGCCATTTTCCATCTAACCATTTTGCCTCTTCCGCATCTATCCTTGACAGCACATTAAAATCCTTGTCAATCTCATAGATTGTTAAGCCGTGTATTATGCCTTTTTTAGAATCAAGGTGGCTGATGCTGTATATGTTGTCATCGCCCCTGTACCACATTTTATTTTGCTTGAAAGATGCCGCTTGTTTTTTTCCGTCTATTCTGATTTTTTTAATAGATTCAACTTGTTTTTTTGCAGGGGGGACAATATATTCGTCTATAACAAATGACATTGCGCTTATAACCAGAGATGCGAGCATGATTGGGAATGTGATTTTTAGGACGCTTATGCCGCCTGCCTTCATCGCAGTAATCTCAACATTGCGGGAAAGTATGCCGAGGGACAATAAGGTCGCAAGAAGGACTGCAACAGGGGTTGTCTGATACATGATAAACGGTATCTTGTACAGGAAAAATTTAAACCCTTCGGACATGGATGCGTTATTTTCCATGAGGTCGTCTATCTTTTCAAAGAAATCTATCAAGAGATATAACGATACTATTGTTATAATGCAGAGAAAGAATATAAAGAGGAATTCCTTTAGTATATGTTTGTTTATGATTTTCATCTGAAAAACCCCGTCAAAAATGTAGGGGTCGGATTTATCCGACCTGATATGCGGGTTTGATAAATCAAACCCCTACAATCTTCACTTTGAAAATATCCTTTTGAACAGACCAATAATGCTGTTAAAAAATCCTCCAAGCCAGACAAATAATTTTACAGGCGATTCTTTGCCTGCCTTATAAAAGATGTACAATCCGCAGACACCCATTATGATGTTTGAACCCCATACAGCGAATATCGGATTTATTTTTCCGTTTTCGCCAAAAGACTCAAATGCTGTTGACAGGACATAGTAGAGCAGCATGACAACGAGGGCTATTATAAAACCCCTGTATCTGCTTGTCCGGACATGCTGGATGGCAAGCGGGACGCCTAGAAGTCCGAATACAAATACTGCCGCAGGCAGGGCAGCTCTTTTGTGCATATCTATAATATAAGGAGACGGATTTTTTCCTGCCTTTTTTACTTCGTTTATCTTTTTTGCAAGTTCCATTACTGTAAGTTCTCTGTTTGACCTGTTTTTATCAGGATTTTTAATGTCAGCCTGTTTCAATCTTAAATTTATGTCATATGTAGAAAATGTCATATGCGTGTATTTATCAGATTGTTTTCCTGTTTTATGGAGCGTGCCGTTTTGCAGTCTAAGTGTTACTGTCATTGATTCAGGGTCTACTATAAAGACACCCTTGTTGGCGGTTATAACATCAGATATTTCATCCTGTTTTTCTTCTGACACCATTACGCCGTTTAAGGTGTCTTCGCCTGCGGCAATATGGTCAGCATACAGGACAATGCCGTCAAATGTGTCATTAAATGTCTTTTCCTTTATACCAGTAGATATTTTTGTTCTCGCCACATCATACAGGAGTTTTTTTGCAGAAAGGTTAGCCCATGGAAATGCAAAGAGCGTAAGATAGAGGGATAATAAAAATGCGATTGACGCCATCACAATCACAGGCCGTGTCAACCTGTATAGATTTATGCCTGCTGTCTTTATTGCAGTGATTTCGCTGTCGCCTGAGAGCCTGTTGAATGCAATCAAGACAGATAAAAGAAACGACAGGGGTATTACATAGATTAGAAACGAGGGCATTAAAAAGAATAAGAATTTTAGGACTATGAATATGCCTACGCCGTGGTTTACAACAAGTTCAACTAATTTGAGGAGTTTGCTTAAAAGCAATGTTACTGACAATACACCGCTGCTTATAATAAAAGGGACAGCAAGTTCTTTGAATATGTATGAATCTAAAATGCGTCTCATAGTTTAATGCTACAATAAAGACAGGCAATAGGCAATAGGCTATAGGCTATAGGCAATTGGGATATACCTTGACCGCTTGATATGTTTTTAGTAAGATTGGAAAAAATCTAAGGTAAAGAGGAAAAAACAAAATGGTGCAATTTCATGAATTTTTAAAAGAGCCGAAAATCGCTTATTTTTCTATGGAGGTCGGCATGTTGAATGACATGCCCACATACAGCGGTGGTCTCGGTGTTCTGGCAGGCGATACAATAAGGTCTGCTGCAGATTTAAAACTTCCGTTTATTGCGGTAACGCTTTTAAGCAGAAAGGGATTTTTCAATCAGGACATAGATGAAAATGGAAAACAGACAGAGTCGCCTGTTTCATGGGAGCCGTCCAGATTTATGACCCTGCTGTCTGAAAAGGTTAAGGTGCAAATAGAGGGCAGGGATGTCTATGTGCAGGCATGGCTTTATGTTGTGGAGAGTCTGACAGGCGGCAAGGTTCCTGTGTTTTTTCTTGATACAGACCTGCCTGAAAATACGCCAAATGACAGGGACATAACTGCGTATCTTTACGGCGGGGATAATAGATATAGATTAAAGCAGGAGATTATCCTCGGCATCGGCGGCGTAAGGATATTGAATGCCCTTGGTTTTCAAATAAAAAAATATCATATGAATGAAGGACACGCATCATTCTTGACGCTTGAACTTCTAATGGAGCATAAGAAGGATATTGAAACAGTATGGGATGAAAGATTTATATGGGACACGGAAAAGGTGAAGGATTTATGCGTTTTTACAACCCATACGCCTATAGAGGCAGGGCATGATAAGTTTCCTTACGATATGGTCAAAGATGTGATGGGTGAGGCAATCCCATTTTCTGTGTTAAAGGAACTTGCGGGCAGGGATAATCTGAACATGACGCTACTTGCATTGAATTTGACTAAATATGTGAACGGCGTCGCTAAAAAACACGGCGAGGTTTCAAAAAACCTTTTTCCCGGATATGAAATCCATGCGATTACAAACGGCGTTCATTCATATACATGGACATGCGAGAGCCTTGCAAGGGTCTTTGATAAATATGATGAACCCTGATGTTTTAACAATTGGTTTTGCAAGGAGGGCGACTGCGTACAAAAGGGCTGACCTTTTATTCTCTGATGTGAATAGGCTTAAAAAAATCGCAAAAAAAGGGAAACTTCAGATTATATACGCCGGCAAGTCTCATCCGAATGACCAATCCGGCAAAAAACTCATAGAGGCTATACACGGCTATGTTAAAGAATTCAAAGGGGTTATAGATATTGTGTATCTAAAAAATTACAATATGGATATTGCGCTTAAACTTGTTTCAGGCGTTGATATTTGGCTGAATACTCCGCTGCGTCCAAGAGAGGCGTCAGGCACAAGCGGGATGAAGGCAGCGCACAACGGCGTTTTGAATTTCAGCGTCCTAGACGGATGGTGGATAGAGGGGCATATAGAAGGTTTCACAGGCTGGTCAATAGGACCAGCGCCGTCTGAGGTTACCTTGACTGAAAACATGGATACAAAAGATGCGGACGACCTTTATTCAAAATTGGAAGAGGTTATTATGCCGATGTTTTATAAGAACAAGGAAGCGTGGGCGAGGATGATGAAAAACGCTATCAGCAAAAATGCGTATTACTTTAACAGCCATAGGATGATGAGAAGGTATGTTACAGAGGCGTATATAAGATAAATACAGGCAATAGGCGATAGGCTATAGGTGATATATGTCTAGGGGGTTCAAGGGATATGGTAGCCGCAACCTTTACGGTTGCGTTTTTTCGCAGGCATAAAGCCTGCGGCTACCTAGAACCCTACTAATTTATAAGGTAGTGTTTATGACATGCTGCGGCAAAAAAATACTTGTTGTAGAAGATAATGAACAGAACATGGAACTATTTTGCGATATCCTTGAAGCCAAAGGCTATAAGGTTTTTAAGGCAGTGGATGGCGAGGCAGGTGTTGAACTTGCAAAGAAAGAAAAACCTGATTTAATAATAATGGATATGCAGCTTCCTCAAATGGATGGATTTGCCGCAGTGAAACTTATAAGGGAAGACCCTATTGTAAAGGGTGTCTGCATAATTGCCGTTACAGCGCATGCAATGAAGGGCGACGAGGAAAATTTCAAAAAGGCGGGGTGCAGCGCTTACATTCCAAAACCAATAGTAATAAAAGATTTTTTAACAAAGGTTGCTAACTGCATGGCAAAAGGATGACGATATGATTACACCGATTATAAAGGCAGATTACACAGATTAAAGCAAAATAGTAGTTTTAATCTGCGTAATCGTTTTTCAAAATCTGTGTAATTATTGACTCCTGTAATATTATAATGTCCTATTCTCGCTTTGTTTGTCATTCCGCACTTGATGCGGAATCCAGTCTTTTGCATAAGTATCTGGATTCCCGTTTTCACGGGAATGACGGACATGGGACATTTCTTATACAGTTTTCAATAGTTAAAAAAGGATGATAACCATTCATACAAAAAATATTTTTCCAGTTCAAGACAAACCGCTATTTGATGACATAGAGTATCTAAAAAATATCCTTTATCAAGCGCTTGCTGAACAAGCAGGCAGCCGTTTTCTAAAAATCATAGATAATCTAACCGCTGCCAGCTTAAAACACCCAATCAAAACCCAACTCCCAAATATGATAAGGCAGATTGATATGACCATATCCAATCAGGTTATACAGGCATATGCAATAAATTTTCAATTGACAAATCTTGCTGAGGAAAATTTTGGCATGCAGGATAGGCGGCGGCTAATTAAGAATGGAATGTCTGTGTCCGGCTCTATTGAAGACTGTATAAGCACATTTAAGAAAAACGGCATTTCACCCCGTGCAATAGAAAAGATGCTTGCAAGACTCTCCATAGTGCCTGTGATTACGGCGCATCCGACAGAGGTAAAGAGGCGGACAGTCCTTGAAAAGCACAGAAATATATATCTCACAATATTCAAGAAAGAAAACCCAATCTGGACGACAAGGGAAAGGGATTTGTTAAGGGACAATATATTGGGCGATGTTTTAAAACTCTGGCACACAGGCGACATAAGGCTTGAAAAGCCCAATATAGAGGAAGAGGTTGAAAACGGCCTTTTCTATTTTAATAAAACATTTTTTGAGGTTCTGCCGAAACTGTATGATGAACTAAAATTTCAATTAAGTAAATATTATCCTGACTATGATTTTAAAATCCCGCAAATCTTGTCATTTGGAAGCTGGGTCGGCGGGGACAGGGATGGAAATCCATTTGTAACAAGTAAAAAAACAAGATGGACATTTAAGAGGCATAAGGAACTTATTCTGTCAAAATATATTGAAACTGTTTCAAGTTTGATCTCAAGGCTCAGCATCTCAAGACATCTTGTTTCTGTAAGTAAAGAAATACTTACATCAATCAAAGAAGATGCAATAAACATGGGTATTGATGGGCAGACGCTCATCAGCAGAAATCCGCACGAGCCGTACAGGCAGAAACTTTCTCTTATAAAAAGGAAACTGGAAAATACATTAAAAACAGGGTCAAGGGTCAATCGTCAAGGGTCAAGGGTAGAAGAAACTGTAACTCAAGGCTTTAGCCTTGAAGGCATCAAACCTGAAGGTTTGAGTTACAGATGTTGTAAAGACAGGGTATCTTGCCTTGCCGGAGCATGAAAAAATCAAAATATTGTCAAAAGAACTTTTGAGCATAAGGCCCCTTGTGCCTGTTTACAGCCATATTACAGAAGAGACCAGAGAGGTTTTGAACACGTTTAAAAGCATCAAAGAGGCTCAGGAAGAGATTTCATGGGATGCTGTCGGCTCATATATAATCAGCATGACACACCATGCAAGCGATGTTTTGACGCTGCTGCTCCTTGCAAAAGAGGTTGGTCTTTGCGGCATAGACGGCGACGGCAGGGTATTTAACAGGATTGATATAGCGCCTTTATTTGAAACAATCGGTGATTTGCAGAGACTGCCGAAGATATTGAATGACCTGTTTAATAATGAGACATACAAAAGGTATCTTGCAGAAAGGGATGATGTTCAAGAGATTATGCTGGGTTATTCGGACTCATGCAAAGACGGCGGCATACTTACATCCAACTGGGAATTATACAAGGCGCAGAAAAAAATCACCGCGATTGGGATGGACTGCGGCGTAAACATCAGACTGTTTCACGGTAGAGGCGGGACAGTGGGCAGGGGAGGGGGACCAACACATAAGGCAATCCTTGCGCAGCCAAAAGGCACTGTTAACGGCTATATAAAAATGACAGAGCAGGGCGAGGTCATATCTTCAAAATATGCTAATCTTGGGACAGCGGCATATAACCTGAATCTGCTTGCTGCCGGAGTTATGGAGGCAGCAATAGAAACAGGGGCAAGGGGCAAGGGGCAGAGGTCAAGAAAAGAAAAGATTTATGAGGATGCGTTTGAGAAAATATCTGAAATATCCTACAGACTATACAGGGAATTGATTGAGGATAAAGATTTCCTCACATACTTTGAGCAGGCAACGCCGATTGATGAACTTGAACATCTAAAAATCGGTTCAAGGCCAAGTTATAGGTCAGCCCCTGATAGATTCAATCAGGGGTTGCCTGACATTAAAAAAGTTGAGGATTTAAGGGCGATTCCTTGGGTTTTTTCATGGAACTTGTCAAGGCATATTATACCGGGCTGGTATCCGTTTGGCTCTGCAATAAAAAACTGGGTCAAGGGTCAAGGGTCAAGGGACAAGGGGAAAAAACTTTTAAAAGAGATGTATAGAGACTGGTTATTCTTCTCTAACCTCGTTGACAATATCCAGATGGTCATTGCAAAGGCAGATATGGATATTGCTAAACTCTACGCCTCTCTTGTAAAGGATAAAAGTGTAAGAGATGGGATTTATAAAAAAATCAAAAAAGAGTTTGATTTAACCGTTAAAATGATTTTAATGATTACAGGGCAGAAAAATATATTGGATAATGACAAATTCTTGCAGCGGTCAATAAATTTAAGAAGGCCAAATATTGACCCTGTTGATTATATGCAGGTGGATTTAATAAGAAAGATAAGGGATAAAAATATAAAGGGAGAGAAAAGGCAGAGGGTCATAAAAACACTTATGGCAAGCATAAACTGCATATCAGCAGGACTAAGAAATACTGGATGAGGAATACGGGATGAGAAAAGACAGGGTCAATAGTCAATGGTCAAGGGTAAGTAGAAACATGGCTTTAGCCATGTTAATTAACAGGTCTAAAGACCTGTTTCTACATCTTACATCTCACATCTTACATCTTACGCTGCTTATTACTGTTTTAACATCCTGCACCAATCCCTCTATCTCCAGCAATTTACCAGATGTCAAAGACAAAACCCCTGCCCACGGCGACACAATCATTGAAGGGCTTGGCGCTGAGCCGACTGTCTTGATACCTGTTCTTGCGCAGGACACTGCATCCCATGATGTTGCAGGGCTTGTATTCAATGGTCTTGTAAAATATGACAAGGACTTGAGTCTAATCGGAGATTTGGCAGAATCATGGGAGATTTCAAAAGACGGGCTTATAATAACATTCCATTTGAGAAAAGGAGTTAAGTGGACAGACGGCATTGAATTTACAGCAGAGGATGTTTATTTCGGATACAAGACGATTATAGACGAGAAGACGCCGACTGCGTACAAAGAGGATTTTTTACAGGTTAAAAATGCAGAGGTCATTGACAAATATACTTTTAGAGTAACTTATGAAAAACCATTTGCGCCAGCCTTGTCAACATGGGGGAGTCTGCCAATCCTTCCCAAGCATTTGCTGGAAGGCAAGGATATAACAAAGAGTGATTTGGGAAGAAAACCCCTCGGCATGGGGCCATTCATATTCAAGGAATGGGTTGCAGGACAGAAGGTTGTTTTAGATTCAAACCATGATTATTTTGAAGGCAGACCATATATTGACAGATACATCTACCGCATAATCCCTGACCCTGCAACAATGTTTCTTGAATTAAAAACAGGCGCAATTGACTGGATGGGGCTTACACCGCTTCAATTCACAAGGCAGACAGACACACCATATTTTAAAAATAATTACAAAAAATACAGATACCCTGTATTTGTTTATACATACATGGGATTTAATCTGAAAGACCCTAGATTTAAAGATAAAAAAATCAGACAGGCGATTGCACATGCAATTGACAAAGAGGAGATTGTTAATGGCGTCTTGTTCGGTCTCGGCAGTCCTGCAACAGGGCCATATGTCCCTAACACATGGGTCTATAATCCGAATGTTAAAAAATATGTATATAATTTAGAAAAGGCAAAGCAACTATTAAAAGATGCTGGCTGGGCAGATACCAATGGAGACGGCATACTTGACAAAAACGGCAGACCATTTGAACTTACAATCTCAACAAGCGTTGGAAACACAACAAGAATCAAGGTTGCAACAATAATCCAGTGGAGGCTCCAGAAAATCGGCATCAAGGTAACCATTCGCACTTATGAATGGTCAACATTTATAAATGAAAGAATCAACAAGAAAAGATTTGAGGCAGTGATTTTAGGCTGGAGCATAGGTCTTGACCCTGACCAGTATGACATATGGCACTCAAGCAAGACAAAGGAAAAGGAATTTAATTTTATAGATTACAAAAATCCCGAGATAGATGAGTTGCTTGAAAAAGGCAGACGCACATTTGATATAGAAGAAAGAAAAAAGGCATATTTCAGGATTCAAGAGATTTTGGCAGACGATGTGCCTTACATATTTTTATATGTGCCTGATGCGCTTGTGATTATAAACTCAAGGTTTCAGGGCATTGAACCCGCTCCCATCGGCATAAGTTACAACCTACATAAATGGTATGTGCCAAAGGAGATGCAGAAATACAGGATGGCGCCGTGACATGACAACTGTTTCGTTTCTTAAAACATCGTTTTGCGAAACAGTATTGACAAAATGAGCCACAATTATTTGTTTATGAGAAAAATTCAATGCTTTGTTGCCTGTGCTTTCGGGAAAAAGGATGTTGATGAGGTTTATAATAAGGCGATAAAACAAGTGCTTAAAGAATTTAAAATAAGAGTTGATAAGATAAATCATTAAATTGTGGTGTGGGATAAACAGAAGATTACATTCCTGTCTGTGTGCATGCACCCACAGTCAGAGAGCGGATTATTGCGCAGTGTTGCAAGGAATAATGATATAATTTGGCAGCCAATAGCAAAAGAGGAGATATTTTATGGACATTGAGATTTATTTAAAAGAGGCTATAAAAAGAATTATAAGCGAGTTTAATCCATATAAAATAATTCTCTTTGGCTCTTACGCTTATGGGACGCCGACCAAGGACAGCGATATTGACCTGATGGTTGTAATGGATACTGATATGAAACCCTATGAAAGATCGCTTCCCATCAGAAAAACCCTGAAATATCTTGGGATGCCAAAGGATGTTATTGTAAGGACCCCGCAGGAGTTTGAGAGATTTAAGGATATTGTTGGAACTATAATTTATACCGCTGCTCATAAAGGAAAGGTGATCTATGAAAAGCGATAAGATAAATGCAGTAAACGCATGGCTCAAAAAAGCTGAAAACGATATCAGAACCGCTGAATATATTATGACTATGGATGATCCGCCTTATGATACCGTTTGTTTTCATGCTCAGCAATGCGCCGAAAAGTATATTAAAGGCTTTTTTACATTTCATGAGATAGATTTTCCTAAAACGCATTCCATTGAAGACCTTGTTTTATTATGTAAGGATATTGCGCCATCCCTTGAATCAGAGATTGGAGATGTTGAGGTTTTATCAATTTATGCGGTTGAGACAAGATACCCTTCTGAAATGTACTATGAAATCCCTAAAGAAAAGGCAAGCGAAGCCATAGAATTTGCAAAAAAGGTTAAATCTGTTATTTTAAAGTATCTTGAAGATAAAATCTAACCATGCTTACCTATCTATTTAAAAAACTCCTTGAAATGCTCCCAACCCTTATAGGGATTACTTTGCTCTCGTTTTTTATAATCCATCTTGCGCCCGGAAAGCCCACAGATATTATGGCTGATTTGAATCCAAAGATTACGCCTGAGGCAAGGGAAAGGCTTGAGAAATATTACGGACTTGATAAACCTGTAATTGTCCAGTACGGCATATGGCTCAAAAGGATTGTCAAACTTGATTTTGGAGAGTCATTCTCTGCTGATAAAAGGCCTGTGTGGGATAAAATCAAAGAGAGGCTGCCGATAACAATACTCATAAATTCACTTTCACTGGTTTTGATACTTTTGATTGCAATCCCAATAGGCGTCTCATCTGCAACGCATCAGTATTCTTTATATGACAGGTTCACAACAGTTTTTGTATTTCTGGGTTTTGCAATCCCAACATTCTGGCTTGCGCTTTTGCTCATGATTTTATTCGGCGTAAATCTTGGCTGGCTTCCTATTTCAGGCATAAAGTCTTTGGATTACGAGGGTCTTTCATTTATCAGCAAAATCTGGGATAGAGTCAGCCATTTGATACTCCCGATTTTTCTTGAGGCATTCGGCGGTCTTGCAGGACTTTCCAGATATATGCGTTCAAACATGCTTGAGGTGGTAAGGCAGGATTACATAACAACAGCAAGGGCAAAGGGTCTGCCAGAATCAAAGGTCATTTACAAACATGCCTTGCGGAATGCGCTGCTGCCAATCATCACAATACTTGGTCTTTCTGTTCCGGGACTTATTGGCGGAAGCGTTATATTTGAGACAATATTTTCAATCCCAGGCATGGGACAGTTATTTTATACAGGCGTTATAACAAGGGATTATCCTTTGATAATGGGGATTCTGACAATAGGCGCAATATTGACTTTAGCAGGTAATTTATTGGCAGATATTGGGTATGCGATAGCAGACCCCCGCATAAGAACAAGGTAAGGACAAGATAGTTGACGCTGAAAAACGCCCATCTGCTGTGTTGTCGCTGCGGCTTCTTCGCTCAACATACAAGCGTAGAAACAGGTCTTTAGACCTGTTATTTAACTAAAGCCATGTTTCTACAGCCTTGCATCTGTGCGATTTTTGAGCATCAACTTTACTTTTGAATTTTATAATGGAAATGAAAACTCAAAACTTAAGGAGTCTTTTCTGGCACAGGTTTAAGAAGAATAAACTTGCTGTATCAGGCGGGATTATTGTCTTCAGCCTCTTTATCATTGCCGTATTTGCGCCGTTTATTGCGCCGCATGACCCTAATGCAATTAATGTCCAGCATATTTTAGAGCCGCCAAATCTAAACCATCCATTTGGAACAGATGATTTGGGAAGGGATGTTTTCAGCCGCGTCATATACGGCTCGCGAATATCGCTGACTGTGGGATTTGTTGCAGTAGGGATTGCAACTATAATCGGGATTTTTCTAGGCGCGGTGTCAGGCTATTACAGCGGCTTGATGGACAGCGTCATAATGCGGTTTGTGGACATAATGCTTTCAGTGCCGACATTCTTTTTAATCCTTGCTGTGATTGCATTTCTTGAGCCGAGCATACTAAATATAATGATTGTTATCGGACTTACATCATGGATGGGTGTTGCAAGGCTTGTAAGGGCGGAATTTTTAAGTTTAAGGGAAAGGGAATTTGTCCTTGCTGCAAGGGGGCTTGGCGCAAGCGATATGAGAATCATATTCAGACACATTTTGCCGAATGCAATGTCGCCTGTTTTAGTCTCAAGCGTGTTGGGCATTGCAGGCGCTGTTCTTGTTGAATCAGCATTAAGTTTCTTAGGCATCGGGGTCCAGCCTCCAACACCAAGTTGGGGGAATATTTTGACAATAGGCAAGGACAACATTGAAATTGCGTGGTGGTTGTCGGTTTTTCCGGGTCTTGCAATACTTGTAACAGTTCTTGGCTATAATCTTTTAGGCGAAGGCATAAGGGATGCGATAGACCCGAGATTAAAAATATAGTCAAATTCTTATATGCAGACCTTTTTCCTTTAGAAACCTCTTTGCCTCTGGGATTGTGAATTCTCCGAAATGAAATATGGATGCTGCAAGGACTGCGTCTGCTTTGCCTTCTGTGAACGCAAGATAGAGATGCTCAAGTTTTCCTGCGCCTCCTGATGCAATGACCGGTATGTTCACGGAACTTGATACGCTTGATGTCAAATCCAAATCATAGCCTTCCTTTGTCCCATCCATGTCCATGCTTGTTAAAAGGATTTCGCCTGCGCCAAGTTCCTCTGCCTTTTTAGCCCATTCAACTGCATCTATGTTTCTGTTTTTTCTTCCGCCGTGTGTGTAAACATCCCATGCAGGAAGCGCCTGACTTGGCGCATAATATTTGAAACCCTCTCCAGCGCTGTCAGACAAACTCCACTGCGCCTCTCTTTTTTTTGCATCTATTGCAACAACTATGCACTGGCTGCCGAATCTTTGAGATGCCCTTTTTACAAAGTCAGGGTCTTCTATTGCAGCAGTATTTATTGAAACCTTGTCAGCGCCTGCCTTTAAAAGTTCCCTTATGTCATCCAGAGTCCTCACACCGCCGCCTACTGTGAGAGGCATAGAAACCTGCGCCGCAGTCCTCTCAACAATATCAATTATTATATTCCTTTTTTCATGCGATGCGGTTATATCTAAAAACACAAGTTCATCAGCGCCCTGTTCCTCATATGCGATTGCGCATTCAACAGGGTCTCCTGCATCTCTTAACTGCACAAAACTTATGCCTTTAACAACCCTGCCGTCCTTGACATCAAGGCACGGTATGATTCTTTTGGTCAGCATGATTATCCTTTTGCCCGTAAAATAGCGATTGAGACAATCGCTATTTTACAAACCTGCGATTTGCCTGCCATACTTCGTTATCGGCACATTTTTGCTCCTCACCGTATTGGTGATATATGGCTCGTCGCAAAAATGTCCTCTGCCTCGTCTGGCAGCCAACTTGCAGGTTTCCCCAAAAATCAAAGTCTATTTTTGGGTTTTGCTATCCTTATTGCCTCTTTCAAATCCACAGCGCCTGTATAAAGCGCCTTTCCTACAACAACGGCTTCAACACCTGTGTCTTTTAATGCTTCTATATCAAGGATTGAACTTACTCCGCCTGATGCTACTACAGGTATTTTTATTTCTCTCACCATCTGTCTTGTTGCATTGATATTTGGCCCCTGAAGTGTACCGTCCCTTTTTATATCAGTATAGATAATGCACGCAACCCCCATATCCTCAAACCTCTTTGCTAAATCAATTGCCTTTTGAGATGTAACATTCACCCAGCCGTGTGTTGCAACAAATCCATCCTTTGCATCAATTCCTATTGCAATCCTCTGTGGAAATCTTTTACAGGCATCCTTTACCACAAACGGATCTTCCAAAGCCTTTGTGCCGATTATTATCCTCTGAACCGCCCTAAAATTGAGATAATATTCTATTGTCTCAATATCCCGTATGCCGCCGCCAATCTGGACAGGTGTATTTATTGATGTGAAAATATTTTTAATAACATCTTTATTTTTGGGCATTCCCTCAATTGCGCCGTCAAGGTCAACAAGATGGATAAGTTTTGCGCCTTCATCTTCCCATTTTTTGGCAAATTCTAAAGGATTATCTGAATAAACAGTTTCCGCATCCATCTTGCCCTGCGTAAGGCGGACGCACTTGCCGTCTTTTATGTCAATGGCTGGCAATGGCTGGTATTATTAGCATCTACTTTAAGTCCCCG
Source organism: Deltaproteobacteria bacterium (assembly GCA_016234925.1). GTDB lineage: Bacteria > Desulfobacterota > GWC2-55-46 > UBA9637 > GWC2-42-11 > JACRNI01. Next base: position 72,284 of record JACRNI010000024.1, read on the forward strand.
AAATTTTTTAAAATCATTGAGCCCAGTTTCTGGCTTTTTTCAGGATGGAATTGGCAGGCGAAAATATTGTCTTTCCATATGCTTGATACAAATTCAATGCCATAGTCAGTGGTAGATGCTATAATATCTTTGTCCTCTGGCACAACATAATATGAATGCACAAAATAAAAATACGAGCCATTGGGTATGTTTTTAAATATGGGCGATGGTTTAACAATCGTTATGTCATTCCAGCCCATGTGGGGTATTTTCAATTGCGGAGTATCAAGTGAAAACTTTACAACCTTACCCTTAATAATATCCAGCCCCTTGTGTATGCCGAATTCCTCGCTTTCAGAAAATAAAAGTTGAAGCCCAAGGCATATCCCCAAAAAAGGTTTGCCTTGATTTATTGCATTAAGTATCGGCTCTAT
>JACRNI010000089.1 GCA_016234925.1 Deltaproteobacteria bacterium
GCAGAGATAATGACTGATTTTGACTACAATTACCTTGATAAAGACGGCAAGATGGTATTTGCAGGCAAGGGGGAAAGGGTTAACATCCCTCGTGAATTTGATTTAGGCGGCGGCAAGGTCTCATACGCAATAATTGATGAGGAGAGCAAAATCAATATAAACACAGCATCCAGAGACCTGCTATGGAATCTTATGAAGGCATTGGGCATAGAGATAGCGGCAAGGGATGTCATTGCAGATTCAATACTTGACTGGAGGGATACAAACAGCGACTACCACTTAAACGGCGCAGAGAGCGATGATTTTTATCTTAAACTTTCGCATCCCTATGAGGCAAAAAACGGGAGCCTTGATTCTTATGAAGAATTACTTCTTGTAAAAGGCATAACACCTGATATATTCTATGGCGCAAAAGACATACCGCAAGGGATAAACTTTGCTAATTTACAAACAAACGCAGAAACAAAAACACCAGAGGATTATAACAGCGATTTCAGCGGCATCCATAACTATATTACATCATTCGGCGCACATCAGATAAATATAAATACTGCGTCAGAAAAGGCGCTTGAGGCAAGGCTCGGCACAGCAGTAAGCCAGCAGATAATCTCTCAAAGAAAAGACGGGATGGTTTTTCAGCAGCCGCCATCATACGGCGGCGGCGGCATTGTAAAATCAACTACGTTCACCATTATTGCAAAGGGCTATGCGGCAGATGAAAAGGCATTCCATCAAATAAAGGCAGTTGTAGAAAAAAGGGCAGGACAAAAACAAAAACCTGAAATCAGGATAAGGTATTGGAACGATAATATATGATAGACCTTATATCTTCAACAGCGCTGGGCATAGAAATCAATGAAGATTCATGGACGCTTGCATATCTTGGAAAAACCTTTACGACCATTACACTCTACGGACATGCAGCAATACCGGCAAAAAAACTCCCCTTTATAGACAAAGACGAGGAAAAGGAATTTTTAAGCAAAATAGAAAGGTTCTTCCTTGAAGCAGGGGTTGACACTGATAATATTGTTGTCGGACTGCCCTCATCCAATGTCATCTATAAAACCATAAACATCCCAGCAGCGAAAAAAAGAGACATCCCGTCAATTATGTCGTTTGAGATAGAAAGGCACACACCATTCCCCATAGAAGAGGCTTACTACGATTATCAAATCCTTGAAAAAAGAGGCAGTCAGTTTTTAGTTATGATTGCAATTGCCAGAAAAACAGTTGTTGACGGATATTTAGAACTCCTTGAAAGGATAGAGATCAAACCCTCTATTTTTTATACAAACACATTTGGACTTTTAAACGGATTTGCAGCCGCAGGCAGACTGCGGAAGGACAGGAATACGGCAGTCATCAGCATAGAGCCTGATAATATAAATATACATACAGCGATGAATGGCACGGCTTCGGCCACAAGGATGCTGCCGATTGATAAACAGGGCATGTGGCTGAAACATCTTGAAAACATAATAAGGGCCTTGCCGCTCGGAATGGATGCAGATGAAAAAAAACTTGTCCCCGCAGAGCCTGCCCCAGCAGTAGTAAGCAGGGGTAGTAAGCGGGGATTTGACCACATTTTCATTATATCATCCGCGCCTGACAAGGAAATCCCTGAAAAGATACCTGAAAAAATCCCTGAAAAAATAAGAGACGCCTTAAATGCAAATGCGTCCATTGAAAATCCGCTTAAAGACATAATCAAAGGCAGTTTTGATGCAGAAGCCCTGCCGTCCATTACAACTGCCGCAGGACTTGCATTAAAGGGGCTTGGGAAAGGAAGAATAAGATTAAATCTCCTTCCGCCTGCTTATAGAAAACCGGAAGGCAGGGGCGGCATTATCGCCGCGCTCATACTCGTATCTTTAATTGCCATAATAGGCGCAGGCGATATTTTAAGCGCACTCATAAAAGAACGGCTTACACTCAGGGATATAGACAGAAAAGTTGCCGCATTAAAGCCTGATATAAATGAAGTGAATACATTAAGAAAAAAGGTCTTGGAAATAGAAACAAAATTAAAGGCAATAGACGCAATAAAAAAGAAGGATGTGTCAAAACTTGACATCATGGCAGAACTTGCAAATATACTGCCTACAGACACATGGGTTACAAATATGGAATATACAAAAGGCGAACTGCACATGAGCGGTCTTTCAGGCTCTGCGTCAAACCTTTTGTCAATACTGGAAGGCTCTAATATATTTGAAAATGCCGAGTTTGTCGGCTCAATAACATCAGGCGTGGAAGGCAAAGAACGGTTCAGGATAAAGATGCGGATAACGGGGGTAAAGATTGGCTCCTCTCGCTGATTTTAAAAAAATATATTCAGGCATGACTGCCAAAAACAGGAGAACCATGTCCATTGGCATTGTTATTATCGCTGCAATACTCTTGTATGCCTTTATCTTAGAGCCTGCATACAAAAGCCAGATTGCAGTAAGGCTTGATATAAAATCAAAGCAGGATATTTACGAAGAATCTCTTGCAAACATTGCAAAAAAAGGCATGTTGAATGAAAGGCTTAAAACCCAAGAAGCAAGGTTGAATGAATTGGAGACAAAATTCCTTCCCGGCGACAAGCCGCCTGTTGCAGCAGCAGAACTGCAGAAAATAATAAAAACAATGGCTGCTAACAATGGAATAGATATAAAGGCTGAAAGGGCGCTTCCGCCTGAAGGAAAAGACGGCTACATTGAAGTCCCGATTGAGATGGAATTTGAAACCCAGATTGCAAAATTAAAAAACCTTATATCTGAGATTGAGCATGCCCAGAATACGCTTTTTATTATTGGACTGCGCGTAAGGGTAACAAATGTCCCTGACCCGAAGGACATTTATGTGACAATGAATATTGAAGGGATTATAAAAGGGGTTTTGGAGAAACAAAGATAATTTGGGGTCAAGGCGGGTGCCCTCTGGGCGCTGGTCAAGTAGCGTCGGGGTTTATCCCCGACGAATTCGTTGCCCATAAAGGGCAACGCTACTCGAACCCTCTAACCCTTGAACCCTTTATCTAGGACACTATGTTCAAACGATACATCCCATTTAATAATAATTGCCATCCTGCTTGGTCGGCATATGGCAGCAATATGGCTCACCCCTGCTAAAATAGAAACAAATGAGCAGGCAAAGGTTTCTGCAAAACCAGTATCAGAGCCAATCCTAGCACAGCCTGCGCCTCCGCCTGATTATCAGGTCATTATTGATAAGGACATTTTCAGGCCGTCAAGGATAAAGCCATTGGAGGCGGCATTAAAACCGCCGCCGCCAAAATTTAATGTTACAGGCATATTTCTTGTGGGCGATAAAAAAAGGGCATTGCTTGGTGTTGAAGGAAAAAAATTATCCTCTGTAAAAATAGGGGATGATATTGAAGGCTTTAAAGTGGCGGATATATTGAGCAGCAAGGTGATTATGGAAAGGGATGGCGAAAGGATTGAGGTGGGTTTAAAAACACCAAGGATAATACAAATGCTGCCGTTTAAATCTTTTTCAAAGGCAAAGCAGTCCGCAGCGCAGCAGCCAATAGAGGAAGAAAAGGAACCGCCTCCGCCTCCTGAGCCGCCGCGTCCACCCGGCGCTCCGCCTATAAGAATTATACCCGCGCCGCCGAGGACAAGGTAATGAAAATACTTGACCAAAACGCAAGAAGTGTTTATATTAGACTGAAAAATACCTATGACCATTAAAAGATTTATAATACTTATTACACTGGTTTCATTATTTTGGACAGAAACCTCCATCTTTGCCCAAACTCCAAATGAACCCCCTCCGCCTGCAGAGGTTCCGCCGCAGATAGCGCCTTTGGCGCCTCTTAAACCTATCCAGCCTGTTCAACCAGAAAAACCTCCACAGCCGCCAACCCAAGAGGGCATTGCACAGCCTGCTGAAGGGACAATTGTATTAAATTTTGTGGACGCTGATTTAAAAGATATTTTACAAACTGTTGGAGAAATCACGGGCGAGAATTTCATGTACAGCCCCGGTATAGGCGGAAAGATTACAATCCAGACATCAAAGTCAATTCAGACAAAGGATGTGTTCGGCATATTTGAATCCATACTTGAGATGAACGGTCTTGCAGCAGTAAAAACAGGGCCTTTTTACAAAATCGTTGCAAGTCCAACAGCAAGACAGAAAAGCCTTGAAATCCTTAAAGGCAGGGATGCAAATGCGCTTCCATTCGGCGACAAGATTGCAATGCATATTGTTCCAATAGAATTTATATCTATTAATGATATTACGCCGATTATCGCGCCGCTTCTTTCCCCTGCCGGCAATATTACACCGTATCCAAAATCAAATATACTCATCATTACAGACATACTCTCAAATGTAAAAAAAGTAATGGATATAATAAACATCTTTGATGTTGACCTGTTCAAAAGGATGGAGATGTATTCATATACGCCAAAAAATTTGGATATAAAATCATTAAATAAAGAATTAAATGACTTGCTTGTTGCACTCGGCGTTGAAAGGGAATCAAAGCAGCTCATATTCATGCCCCTTGAAAGGCTCAATAATCTTTTGATATTTGCCGCAAACAAGCAACTTTTAAATTCTGTAAAAGAATGGATAGAAAAACTTGACCAGCCGAATAATTCAAGGGTTTATACATATTATGCAAAAAATGACAAGGCAGCGAATCTAAAAAATATAATTGACCAACTCCTTCCAAAATTAGGGCTTGAGGACGTTGCTAGTATAAAGATAATTTCGTATGATATTGCAAATTCCCTGATTATACAGGCATCTGCAAAAGACTTTAAAACAATAAGCGAAACATTAAAACAGTTTGATAAACCTGTAAAACAGGTTTTGATTGATGCTGTAATTGCAGAGGTAGGTTTAACTGATAAAACACAATTCGGAATTCAATGGTCAATCATTGGGGCGTTTGATAACAACAAGGTGATTACTCAACAAAATACAGGTGTAATATCGGCAACAATAGACACGGGCGTATCAGCCACAACAACATTGTCATCAGGGCTTTCTGCTCTTATTAGTGATAAACATAAATTCTTTGCTGCAATTCAGGCATTTACAGGAGAAGATACAGTAAATGTCCTCTCCAATCCACATATAATGGTAAAAAACAATGAAAAGGCATATATAAATGTTGGTGAGGATAAGCCTATTGCAACATCAACAACAACATCAACAACAACAGGCACAACGCAGAATATTGAATACAGGAAAACAGGCGTAATCCTCACAGTTACCCCGCAAATAAGCGAAGGCGGGACAGTTCTTTTGAATATAAAAGAAGAGGTAACTTCTTCTGGGGCAGGCGCTACTGTGGCTGAAAAAAGTTATCCATCATTTTCTACAAAATTGGCTGAAACCTCTGTTATAGTTTCAAGTGGACAGACTATCATTATTGGAGGTTTGATAAAAGAAGAGAATACTAAAAACTATTCAGGCATCCCTCTATTAAGCAAGATACCTATACTTGGTTATTTATTCAGAAATACAACAGATAAAATAGATAAAACCGAACTTGTCCTTTTCATAACACCCCATGTAGTCAACTCACCTGAAGAGGCATTAACAGTAACAGAGGAATTCAAGAAAAAACTTGTTGGATTAAAGGAAGTTTTGAAGGGAAAAGGGGAAAAGGAAAAGTAAGATGTAGGGGTTCATGGGACGGATAAATAACTTTTTCCTTACCCATCCCGATTTATTGAACCCGATGTAAACGGGCTTGATAAATCAAGCCCCTACAGCCCGTGCTGTTTATTATGGCACTTTAGATAACAGGTTATTACATTGCCTTCATGGACATAATCCAGCCTGCCGTTCTGGTTAGGCACAACAATCGTTTTGTCAAAATCTATTAAGTCCTTGTATCTCGCGCTCCCATGCGAGTTATGGCACGCATAGCAAGATGTCTTTGCTGTAACAATATGGTAGTTATGCCCTCTTAACTGCGCTGAAGAATTTGTAACCTTAAAACTCTCATCTGCAAGTATAGAGTTTCTGTCATGACACCTATAGCACGATTCATATCTATAATAACTTTCAGGCTGATTGTCATCTGTTGCATAGTTATATCTGAGTATAGGCGCAAAGTTTGAGCCATGCGGGCCTTTTGCGGCCTGCTGGTCATCATCGCCGTGGCAGTCAGAACAGGTTATCGTGCTTGAGATTGTAAGCGGCTTTCTTAAACTTGGGACAGTTGTTCTTTTGCCCACATCCTCGACAGGATGATATGACGCATTGGCAGGCAGGAATTCAAGCCTTTTATTCTTCTGATTTGCCGGAAGATTTGCGCTGTCCCCATGGCATTTGTAGCATATCTCTGATTCATTGCTTATCTTCATCCTTTTAATTTTTTTGCTGCCTGCTACTGTAACGCCTTCCAGCCCTTTAAATTTATCATCTGTTGTAAGTACATGGGCATTATGACAGTCAAAACATGCAGCATGACGCGGGGTTGTAATATCTGTTTCAGGCAGAACCTCGCCAAACTTGTGATATTTTGTGGTTGTAAGCACAGGATGGTTTGACGACTTTCTTATAGATGTATAAACATCTTTTGGATTTTTGCCATCGCCAATGTCATCAGTCTTAACCTTCTTCTCTATCACTGCATCATGGCACTTCGCGCAGGACATTTCCCTTTCCTTTTCCAGAAGCGAAGGTCCTTTGCCTTTATGAGGGATATGGCATCCTCCACACCCCTTTTTAACCTTTGTTCTATCTGCATGGGTGGGGACAATGGATAAGGCATCTGCCCTAAATATTGATAGAGAAAAGGCAAAAAAGAATAATATTATCGCCGTAATAAAAAATATTTTTTTCAAGCAAGCCTCCACTTGTTTTACCTCCTTTGAAGCCCTGGGGTATTTTGAATGCCAGGGGCATTTTTAAGCCCCGGTGCATTGCTTGTGCCGTGATTGTTAGTCCCAGAGCCTTGACCTTGTGATTGGGAAGGGATAGAAGGCAAAGCGCCAAAATTAAACTTTGATATAAAAACATCATCAAGACCATTATGGGTGGTATCATAAGCGCCAGGGGTCGTTGGAAAGTCTGATGACTGAGTAACCCCTGTAACATATACATTATCTGATGGGTCTATTGCCAAAGGGTTGCCAAAGTAATA
>JACRNI010000071.1 GCA_016234925.1 Deltaproteobacteria bacterium
AGCAAATCCCTTCTGGCTTAATGTCTTTGTTATCGCCGCTGTTAGTGTGGTCTTCCCATGGTCTACATGCCCTATAGTCCCTACATTTATGTGCGGCTTCGTCCTCTCAAATTTAGCCTTGCTCATAAAAACCTCCTGTTACTCACTTCGTGAGAATTGTAAAATGAAAATTGTAAATCTTAAATTGTAGATTTGGCTTTTGAATTTTAAAATTTATAATTTGCAATCTTCAATTTCCAATGAGACATTCGTAGAATGTCGTCTGGAGCCCATGACCGGGATTGAACCGGTGAACCTCTTCCTTACCAAGGAAGTGCTCTACCAACTGAGCTACATGGGCATAACTACAGTTCGGAGTTTGGAGTTGGGAGTAACTGCTTTTATCTTTTACTCCTAACTCTGAACTCCTGTCTCATAACTGTCTCTCTGGAGCGGGTGATGGGGATCGAACCCACGCATCCAGCTTGGAAGGCTGGAGTTCTACCATTGAACTACACCCGCAAAAATACGGTTAAGAGTTATGAGTTTGGAGTTAAGAGTGAAATCTTAAAACCATTATTTTTCTAATAACTCTAAACTCTCAACTCCAAACTTTCCTGGTGGAGAGGGGAGGATTCGAACCTCCGTAGGCAGCGCCAGCAGATTTACAGTCTGCCCCCTTTGGCCACTCGGGTACCCCTCCAAAGTTTATTTATAAACACATTTTATCTACAGTACAGTCATCACCCACAGGTAAAATGCAAGATGTTTTCCTCTGAATTCAATAAGATGACCAGTACCATAGAATAGACTTAATTACCTATATGCAGACAGGTAAAATCAGCATAAACTAAATACTTAACAAAATTTTTTACAATATGCAAGAAAAAAATATAGCATAAAAAATGCCACGAAACTATTTTCTTGATACAACGATTTTTACCACCGATGATGAAAACCGATGATGGTAAAATTTGCTAATTATATTAAATTTATGCTATTATATATAAAAATATCAGAATTATCTCATATTATTGAGGAGGCTTGATGCATATGAAACTTGTAGGAAAAAATAGAGGGGAGATTACAGCCTTATTCTTTTTTGTTTTTATACTACTGCCTTTAACAACTATCTATGCTGAATCAGGGAGGGTTACTGCCTCTGAATTAAAATCTATGATAGAAAAGGGCGGGAAGATTACACTTATAGATGTCAGAACCCCTGAAGAATACAATGAAGAACATATTCCGGGTGCGATAAATCTGCCTGTTGATAAGTTTTACGATATGAGAGATTTCCCACACAAGGACAATGTTGTGCTTTACTGCACTGTGGGTGTAAGAAGCATGCGGGCAAAGAAGATACTTGCTGGAAAGGGCATAAAAGGCATCATTGACCTTGAAGGCGGAATCAACGGATGGATTAAAAACAGCGGTAAGACTGAAAAACCTCAAAAGACTGCAGATGTAAAAAAAAATTCCGATGATGAAATATACAGTGACTATCCTGATACATACATTGTGCCAAAAGGGGTTTGTGAGCAAGGTTTAGAGCCTTCAATGATAATTAAAAAATAAACGGGTTTTATGAATTCAGTATGTCATCTTTGCAAATGTGTTGTTAAAGACAATACATTGTTTTCTGACCTTTCTGATAAACAGATTGAAAGGTTTAAGGATATAATTATATTATCCCTTCACAAGAAAAAGGATGTGATTTTCTGGGAGGGTGACCCGTGCCATGGTTTTCACATTGTCAAATCAGGAAGAATCAAGATAATAAGGACATCAAAGGACGGGAAGGAACAGATTATAAAGATAGCCGAACCAGGCGAGATAATAGGCATGGAGGTATTTTATGATGAGAGGCGGTATACAAATACTGCTGCAGCAATGGATGACTGTGAGTTGTGTTTTATAGAAAAGATGGCATTCTTTAAGATATTGGAAGAATATCCTGTAATATCTAAAAAGATAATTGTTGCCTTGAGCAAGGAACTCAAAACAGCATATGACAAGATAGGTGAAATGGGCTTAAAGACTGCAAGGGAAAAGATGGCTCATCTCTTATCAACCCTTGCTAAAGACTATGGGGTTCCAAAGGACGGCAAGATCAAACTAAATCTAAACCTTTCCCGTCTTGATATAGCGGAGTTACTGGGCATCACTCAGGAAACTTCAATAAGACTTCTTAAAGGTTTTAAAGATGCTGGTATCATAGATATAAAGCGAAAAGAGATTATTATTAAATCCCTCCCAATGCTTGAATCTGTAAGCGAATAATATTCATGGCAGGAGACATATATCAGAAAATCGTGTTTACCTCCTTTAATTCTATCATTGGCAAGATATTTATAGCAGCAACCTCTAAAGGTATTTGCAGGCTTATAATTAACGGTAGTTTAGAGGACTTCAAAAAAGAGTTGAAAGAATCACAAAGACTATCTGTCGTTAGGAATGATGCTGTTATGGAACCTGTTGCAGGTGCCATCAAGCAATATCTTAAAGGGGTCTGTGTTGATTTTATGAAATTTAGAATTTGTCCTCAAGGCTCATCATTTCAAAAAGAGGTCTGGAATGCACTACTAAAAATCCCTTATGGCAGGACAGTTTCATATAAAGATGTTGCACAGATGATAAATAGACCCAATGCATCAAGGGCTGTTGGAAATGTATGCGGCAAAAATCCTATCCCTATTATAATCCCATGCCACAGGGTAATAGCATCAGATAAAGGGCTTGGTGGTTACAGCAGCGGATTAGAAATAAAGAAAAAACTTCTTGAACTGGAATTACTGTCTTGCAGATAAAGGGATAAAATGTAAACCCCGTTAGAATGGCATTTTCTAACGGGGTTTACAATGAACCAACACCATCAAACAACCTATCTACCCAAATCCCGATTTAGAAAACCAAATCGGGATTTATACTACACAAAAATCATTGAGGCTCAAAATATTCAAATATCTTCCCCTCGTAGTTTCTAAGGGTTACCTTACCCTTTGCCTGAGAGATTAGATATGTAGGACCAACAGGTATCTTTCCTCCGCCTCCCGGCGCATCAACAACAAATGTAGGCACTGCATAACCTGTTGTGTGTCCTCTCAGTTTTTCAATTATATTTATTCCAGCAGACACAGGTGTCCTGAAATGCCCTGTGCCAACAGCAAGGTCGCACTGGTATAAGTAATAAGGTCTTACCCTTATGGATAAGAGTTTCTGCACAAGCCTTTTCATTGTGGCAGGTCTGTCGTTTATACCCTTGAGGAGAACAGTCTGGCTTCCGAGTGGTACGCCGGCATCAGCAAGCATTGAACATGCCGCAGTTACTTCAGGTGTTATCTCTTTTGGATGGGTGAAATGGATGCTCATATAAACAGGATGATATTTTTTAAGCATTGCAATAAGTCCATCATCCACCCTCATTGGCAGTGTTACAGGGACTCTGGTGCCAATCCTTATAATATCCAGATGGGAGATGGAATGAAGTTTTTGAAGATAATATTCAAGGTGTTCTGTTTTCAGCATCAATGGGTCGCCGCCGGATATTAGCACATCCCTTATGGTGCGTTTTGACTTGATATACTTAAAAGCCTCTTCAAAACTTTCAATGGACATCGGTGGATGTTCATCGCCCACCATCCTTCGTCTTGTGCAGTAACGACAATACATAGCACACGAATCTGTAACAAGGAGAAGAACCCTGTCAGGATAGCGATGGACAAGACCCGTAACAGGAGAATGGTTATCCTCGCCGCATGGGTCAACCATATCGCAATTTTCTATCCTGAACTCATCTATGAGTGGTATGGATTGCTTTCTTATAGGACAGTCAGGGTCTTCCTTATCTATGAGTGAAAAGAAATATGGCGTTATTGCCATTGCCAGCCTGCCGCCTGACCTTTGGATGCCTTCTTCTTCTTCATGGGTAAGTTTTATAAGAGGCTTTATCTGTTCAAGTGTTGTAATACGGTTTTTGACCTGCCATTGCCATTCATTCCAGAAAGCGGGGTGAGTATCTCTTAAAAGTTCATCTTCAATCGTCAGATTAAGTGCGTTATTACTGGGGGGTTCTGCACTCATTGCAGGCTCTATCATCTTTCCTCCTCTTTTTCTTTTGTTGAGTTCTCTATTTTTATCAGGTCCATCTGCGGGTTGCTCAATTCCTCAGTTGCCTTTTCATACGCTATCTTATATTTAAACCCCTTTTTGAGATACCCCCAGATACATGTAATCCTTTTTACATCTTCCTCGCTGTACTGCCTGAATTCCTTTTCACCTATTACAATCTTTTGAGGGGTGATATAGCCCTTTTGCTCAAGGTAGTAGAGTTTTTGTCTTGGTATATCAATTAGTTTTAAGAGGTCAGGGGTCTTTATGCCCATCAGATTTCCTTATTATTTGCCAATCTAGATATTCACTTATAGTAAATAGTTGCATTACAAAATTAAACTTAACTTTAAAATCAGTTTAAGTATAACATTATTTTTAAACTTGTCAAGTAAAATTTTTGAAATGTCAGTAACACATAAACTGTCCTCATTTGTAGCACATGAATTGTCCTACTTGTGGTTTCCTATAAATTAAGGAGGAGACCATGAGACGGACAGAGATGTTACAGGAGGTTCTGTTGATGAGATTTGAAGAGATATATGGGACATGGACAGAAAGACATCTTATCTGCCTGTGCCGAAGGCAGACAGGCACAGGAAGAAGCGGCAAGGGGAAGATTAGGGCAAAGGAGAAGAAAGAAGCTGCGCGGACATCTATTTGTTGACAACAGAACTTTTTTCAAGAAAAAATAGGGCAAACCCTGATAAGAATCTACCATGGGCTTGCCCTACCTTTGTTTGCTTCGGGATAGAGTTTTTCTCAAAACTCTTCACTCAACACTCTTAACTGCTCTTAATGCCCTTTTCCCATTTCAGGCTTTGGCAGACTCATCCCCTTTGACTCAGGATGCATCTCAAGATGCTTGTCGCCTGTGTATGCATACCTCATGCCTTCTTTGTAGAGGTCAAAGTGCTTTGCACTGTCAGCCTTGGTGTCCCCAAGATTGTCCCCTGACTGCGCACGAGTTACAGTTACAACTGTATCATACCATGATGCGCTTCCGCCGATCGGGTCAGCCATAGCAGGGATGATATAGTTGGGGTTCACACCCTCTGACTTCCACCAGATATTCTTTAAATCCGGGTCATCTCCAGCGCCAAATTGACCTTCTCCGCCCATCTTGTTTGCAGTTGCAAATCTGCCGAACTTGGTTCCAAATGTATTGGATACTGCAATAACCATCGGATGAATCCCCTCTGTAACCCTTACCTTTGTTACTATGTAGCCAACGCCGCTGGTAATCCTGATTAAGTCGCCGTTCTTCACGCCAAGTTTTGCCGCTGTCCCTGCATTAAGCCATGCAGGATTACTGTGAACCATCTCAGTCAGCCACTTGACATTAGGCGTCCTTGACTGGACATGGACATTCCATTTGAATGTTGTAAGTATCATCTGGTCTCCGGAGAGTTTAGATGAGCCATCCATATTCCAGTGCAATGGATTTGCCTTAAACACAGGCAGAGGATTGAATCCATACTTCTTGTATCCTTCTGCATAGATGTTGATTTTCCCATCTCCTGTGCCAAAGCCCGCATACTTTTTACCGCCAACATTCGCCTTGCCATCCGAGGTTTCTTTGTATGGGTCGCCAAATTGGGCTGTAATCGGCTTTCCATCTTTCCCTGCAATTTTGCCTGTTGCAGGGTCAAGTTTTCCATAAATCGGGAATACGCCGTCTTTCTTGAACTTATCCCAATCAAGCCCTTTTACGCCTGCGAACTGCTGTTTTACATAATCCTCGCCATCCTTGAAGTTCCATGACTTCTTCATGCCCTTGCTGCCGTCCGGGTCAATCTTGTGGATGATTTTCTGGAAAACCCCTCTAACCTCTATAGCCTCGCCCAGAGGTTTTATAACAGGCTGTCTAATGCCAACCCATGGCCATGCGCTTGAAGGCATGCTTTCCGGGTCCCACCTTTCAAGATATGAACCATCAGGCAGGATTATATCCATAAGCGCTGTATTCTCATTCATCTGATTTGAGAATGTAACATTGAATTTGAATAGATTCTCATCAGACAGAACCTCTCTCCATACGCTTGCAGCAGGGTATGTATATGCAGGAGCGGTCATATAATTTATATACACGCTGACCTTCTGCTTCCCTTCCTTAATCCAGAAAGGAACAAGATGCGAAACCTTGTGTCCTGCTAATGGATAATCAGGGTGCGAGGAGAGGAAACTTGGCTCGCTCCCGCCTTTTGGTCCATCGCCGGGCTGTCCATAACCCATACCCCTTGGCAGGTTGTATCCGCCTTTTTTCTCCACATTGCCTGTGATGATTGGGAGGAGCATTACGCACCTTTCAGCATATGAGCCGTAGAGGTGTTTTGAAGGTCCTCTGTAGGTATATACTGTTGCCGGCTTTACACTGGCAAATTCTATGGCTATCCTTCTGATGTCTGCCGCAGGAACGCCTGAATACTTCTCAGCCATCTCAGGCGTATACTGCTTCAGATGAGCAGCAAGTTTGTCTGCCGGATAGTTTGTCCAGTTGTTTATAAACTCTGTGTCAGCCAGCCCTTCTGACATAATCACATTTGCCATTGCCAATGCAACTACAGCATCCGTGCCCGGGAATACAGATAACCACTCGTCTGAGCGGCCTGCTGTGTTGGAAAGACGACAGTCAACTGTTACCAGTTTTGCATGTCCCTCTGCCCTTCCTTCTACAACCCTCTGGGCATACGGATTATGGAAGTATGCTGCCTCAAGGATGTTGCTGCCAAAGTTCAGGATATACTTTGTATTGGCAAAGTCAGGTGTTTCAATGTCAGGACCCCATGTATGCTCCATGCCGATTTTCTTTGAGGATTCGCATGTGGATGTATGGTTTATGCCTGTGCTTGTTCCAAGTGTCTTCATAAACCTGCCATATGCGCCGCCGCTTCTGTCCCTGCCCCAATGGACCATAATTTCATTTGGATGACCGCTGTCAATTACCTTTTTTAGATTGGCAGCAACCTCAGAGATAGCCTCATCCCATGAAATCCTCTTATACTGTCCGCTTCCTCTTGGACCTGTCCTCTTTAAAGGATAGAGGATTCTGTCTGGGTCATATACATGTCCTATGCCAGCATTGCCCTTTGCGCAGAGCCTGCCCCTTGTTGAAACATGCTTGTCATTACCTTCCAGTTTCTTTACCCTTCCGTCCTTAATATAGGCAAGACCGCCGTCTTCTATGTTGCACACAAGACAGGTGTAAGGAACCACCTTATCAAAACCGCTCCCCTTGCTTCCTATACCAGCGCCTTTATCAACTGCAACACCTTTGCCGCCGAGCTCTACTTCCATTGCCTCTGTTTCTGAAAACAGACCGCTAACGGCTACAGTTGCGCCAGCAGCAGCGCCTATTTGCATAAATCTTCTTCTGGTTAATTCCATAGATTTTACCTCCTTAATTTTTTAGCAAACTGTCCCTCAAACCTTTAGGTTTGAGTTTTTTTCAAGGCTGAAGCCTTGAGTTACCTAGTTATCTTTTTACTTCCCGCCAAGACTGTTTGTTACCTGATTTATCTTACCAGAAACAAGGTCTTCAGTCTTTACCTGAGCAAAGCCCTCTAATGCGCCTCTGTCAACCAGTCTGCCGTCAAGCCCTATGTAAAATACATATGGGTCGCCGCAGTCATTTGGCGGAGCAGGTCTTGCATCAGATGTCGCTAAAACCCTTGCAACCTCGCTCTTCGGATTATCAGCATCGCCGTAAATTCTTGCCCTTCCAATGCAGGTCTGGGCGCATGCAGGGACAAGTCCTTGGTCAACCCTGTGAGCGCACTGTGTGCATTTTTCCGGCAGTCCTGTCAATGGATTCCTTGAGAATGCGCCGATTGGGCACGCCTCTATTGCAGCATCTACCTCTGTATCAATCTGCTTCTTGCTTCTGCCCTTTGTAAGTTTCTCATAATCAACTACAACTATGCCGTCAGGCCTTCTGGAAACAGCGCCAACGCCATTGTTTGATGATGCCTCAGCACAGTTTCCACACTGGGCGCATATCCACTGATAAAAGTGTCGTCTGGCATTTGGATATTTGCCTGTCTCCTTTGCCCTGATTTGCGTCCTCCACACCCCAAGCGGCACATCATTTTCCGCTTTGCAAGCAACTGTGCATGCCTGACAGCCTATACAGCGCGTTGCATCCATTACAAAAGTCATTCTTGCCATAATTTACCTCCTTAGTGAATTAAACGATTATTTTCTGTTTCTGCTTCCTTTCCAAAACACTATCTAAATCACCACCTCCTTTTGTATTTAATTTAATTTTACTTGGTTGAAAAAACAACCCCTTCGATTTTACATCAAAGTTGCGGAGTTTTCTTCAACCCTTGAACTATTCCTTCCCGCTCCAAGCCCCCTTGCCTTGCAATCAGGGCAGTATTCCAACTGTTCTGCACTCTGTCCATGCGCTGTCAAGATATTTCTTATCCTCTCAAAAACAGCATCAGTTGCTATAATTTCATCACATCCCCTGCATAATAAGAGATTCTTCTCGCATTTATTATCTACGGTAAAAAGACTGTCCGGTCTCAATCTCCTGTCTATTGTTATGCATCGTTCAGGACATGCCTTTTCACATATTGGACACCCTTTGCAGAGGTTGTGTTCATACAAAAGCGCGGTCTTGCCATCTTTCATTTTGGTTCTGAGCGCTCCTGTGGGGCATACATTTGCGCAGTTTCGGCAAAGGGTGCATCTTTCGCCTATATCCACCCATGCAGTTCCGGGAAATGGTATCTTGCCTGTGTATGAGGTGATTACCTGTTCAAGGATATTTTCATCTAAAATATGCCCTTTATCTGATACCTCCTGATACCCGATGCCTGACACTTGCTCTTTATTGTCATAGAACCTGAATACCCCTTCATAGCAACTATTGGCAAATATATCTTCCATCTGCTTAAAATGGCTTGTCTGCGCGCAATCCTCGCACCCAAACATCATTACAGGGCTGCCCATTGACATGATCTTGAAAACATCCCTCCATGATATTATTGAAAGGTCAGGGACAAAAATAAGTTCAGAGTTCAGAGTTTGGAGTTCGGAGTTGAGGGTTGTGGTAAGTCCTGTATGTGTGCAGGCAAACACTATATTTTTACCTTCACCTGCTGATGAAAGAGCCTCTTTCATATAAGCCTCTGCATTCTTATCCTCTATCGCTCCTGTGGGGCATACCTGATAACATACGCCGCACCTTTCACATGACTCCTGCTCGATAAACGCCGCCTTTTTGCTTTCCAGCCTGTCAACGGTTGCACCGCAGTCAGAATCAGCATAATACGGCACTGCCTTGACAGCCCTTGCCCTGCATACCGCAACACAGTTCACACACTTATAACGCATGACACAGTATTCCTGTTTGACAATAGGATAGTTATGTAAGGCTTCTGTATTCATAGAAGTTTTTGTAACTCAAGGCTTCAGCCTTGATTATCAAACCTGAAGGTTTGAGTTACATGCTCAATGTTTTATCTTTTCAAGAAAACCTCTTTGTTCCGCTATCGAGTAGATAATGCCGATGATAGACATAACAAATATTACTACACTAATCTCAACAGGCGCGGGTGTATATGGAAGTATGCGCGGCTCCCACACCCCTTGCAAAAGTGCGATTTTCTGTATGCCGACTATAAGTGTATTTCTGTCAATAAACTGAACAACAAGGACAATTATTGGGGCAAGGGCAAGTCCAATGCCTGCCTTCTTTTGAAATACAACAATAAGAACAGGCACAATCATGCCCAGCAATAAACTGAATTTCAAAAATTTATTAAACCCAAGGTCAAATAAATCATAGTACGGGTCTGAAACCCATACACCAACCACATAACGCCATACTGTTGCAAGAAATGCTATTGCAACTGATGCCAGAAATACCTTGCGGAGTGTAGTAACTGCCTCGTCAAATTCTTTGTTAGACCCTTTAAATATGCTTATAAGGCATGAAACCAAAAGTATAAGAGATGCACCGCCTAAAAATGCCATCATAAGGAAGTATATCGGAGTAAGCGCCCCAAAACCATATCCTCTGCCTTCTAATACGCCAAAAACACTGCCAAGTGTTGAGTGCCCTGCTATAGCAGTAATCAGAACTGCAACGCTGCCGACCTTCATCAGCCATTCAATATGGAATATCATCGCGGCTAATTCAATCATGAGCACAACAATATACATTGTATAGAAAACACCCATCCACCACATAGGGGAGGTAAGATTTGGATTTACAATAAATTCTATTGCTAACCTCTCCAGCCTTCCGATTTCAAGGCTCAAACTCGTGAAACCTGCTATAATTGTCAAAAGGGCAAGCAAAACCGCCCGTGGAACAATCGGTTTAAGTTTATCTACGCCTCCCAGTGTTGCAAGACAATAGACAAAACTGCACCCTGTGCTTGTAAGGGCAAGGTATATGTATGTTGAAACCTGCAAGCCCCACGGCAGAAGCTGCGTTGTATTGGCAAGTTCGCCATGCCCTATTGTGAATATCTGAAATGTAGTATAAAGACCTAGTAAAACACCAAGCGCTAAAAGCCCTATCCATACTTTAAATAGATTGCTCATAGGTTATAATCTCCTTTTTGTTATTTCATTCATCACGGTTTTTTTATTTCACATAAAAAACCTGCGGCTTTGTGCCAAGTTCCTCTCTTAAACGATAAGCGCCCTTTCTCTCCACCCTCTTACTTACTTCACTTTCAGGGTTGTCAATATCCCCAAAATACCTTGCTGATGCAGGACACGCAATAACACATGCAGGTGTAAAGTCCCTGTCTTTTACAGGGTCTCTGTCAGGGGTCATCTCTTTCCTATCTGTCCTGTGGGCGCAGAATGTGCATTTTGTTACAACACCTTTAGGCGGTATGCCTGTCCCTCGCTTGCCGTCCTGTTCTTCTCTTGACAACTGATACGGCGGATCCCATAGTTTTGCCCTTCGTCCATGATAGACCTCTTTAATATCAGGCTCTAATAAAGGTTTTACTTCAGGATAACATCTCACGCCATAAGGACATGCCATAACGCAATAGCGGCATCCCAAACACTTATACCAGTTTATAAGCACCACGCCGTCTTCTTTCCTCTTCCATGTAGCCCTTACAGGACATACCTTTGTGCAAGGGGCCTCTGTGCAGTGCTGGCAGGGACGGGGATACCATGTAAACTTCTTTGTCCCGGTTTCCCCTTCATTCATAAATATGACCTTATGCCAGTTTTCTCCGGGAACCCTTGTATTTTCCATGCTGCAGGCAACGCTGCATGCCTGACAGCCCACACATTTTGCCAAATCTATTGCCATTCCCCATCTTGACATTTTTATCCTCCTCAGATTTATCCTATCAAACCTAAAGGTTTGAGTTACTGTAACTCAAGACTTTAGTCTTGATTATTACTGTAACTCAAGACTTTAGTCTTGATTATCAAATTTTTTCCACCTTGCACAAACTTGCATTATAACTTGCAAGACCCGATATAGGGTCGGAGAC
This sequence comes from Deltaproteobacteria bacterium, assembly GCA_016234925.1. Lineage (GTDB taxonomy): Bacteria > Desulfobacterota > GWC2-55-46 > UBA9637 > GWC2-42-11 > JACRNI01. The sequence continues at coordinate 11,571 of JACRNI010000071.1, forward strand.
ATTTTCTATAATCTCATTGGAGTTTGCAGAGCCTCTCCCTTTTGCCCATCTGCCCATTGCCCAGTGTCCAAACTCAAATGGAAGAACCACAACATCCTCCTGACAGCCTTCATAATATCTTACCTTTGCCTCTATGGAGCCAAGCGGGGTTGTTATCTTAACCCTGTCTTCTTCATTGATTTTCCTTGCTATGGCTGTCTTTGGGTGCATCTCAAGATATGTGCCTTTCCTGCCTCCAACATAAGGCTGGAACTGTTCTATACTTAAAGGAAGATTTGCGCCCCTGCCTTCTGCATGGAATGCGTATTTTGGAACTATGAGGTGAAGGTCTCCTGCGCCTGTATATTTAGGCGCAACCCACTGCGGGAAGCCAACCCTGTCAGCAGCAATGCCATGCTTCTTGCTGATATATTCAGCATGCTGAATAAGCAGATTGGATTTTACCTCGAATTTGCCCGAAGGTGTTTTGAGGAGTTTTTCCTTTACCTCTGCTGGGGTCATCTTTTTGTTATAGTCTTTGCCGTCCCATTCATAAAACTCACCGTCTACCTGTTTCCAATGGTAAGGCTTCTTTGCCCAAAAACCCTTTTCTTCCCATCCCTTAAAATCTTTAACGCCATTATCTCCGGGGGCGCTTTCAAAACCTTTTGCAAGGTGTTTAAGGACATTTACAGAATCCTTAATAGCATTGAAATACTCTCCTGTCTTGCCGCCCAGCCGCTTACCTATCTCTATTATTGTGTCACCAATGTATTTTGTATCATAAAGCGGTTGTATCGCAGGCGTCCTTAAATTTGTGGTTGGGTAACCGTATGTCGGATAAATAGGCGTATCCTGATACCTCTCCAGATATGTATGGTCTGGGACAACTATATCATCATACATTGCGGTCTCGCCCGGATACGGTGATGTGTCTATTACAAAAATATCTTTTAACGCCTCTTCCCACTTTTTGCAGTCAGGCGCAGAAAAGATTGGGTTGGTGAGATAAAACATTGCCGTATCAAGTTTATAAGGCTTGCCTGCAAGGTGATTCTTTGCAACCTCCTGCAGCATTGTCCCTGCAAGTGGCCACTCGGATGTGCCTGCCATATCAACCCTTGGCTTGCCTGCCTGAGATTTGACTTGTCCATCTATGTAATCATCTGCATTTGCAGGAAGCGCGCCATACGGCGGTTTCATCTGATACATAATTCCGCCTTTGGCAAACATATTTCCGACCAAAGCATTTAAAGAATGTATTGCCATGCCATTGTAAACACCGTTCGGATATGTTGTAGCGCCTCTTTCCATAAGGGCAATGGATGGTCCGCCTGTTGCAAATTCCCTTGCCACAACAGTTATATCATCTGCGGATACCCTGCAAATTTCCGATGCCCACTTTGCCGTCTTGTCTTTTAATTCAGCATTCCACCACTCTATAAGACCGGCTACCCATTTTTCATCAAATTGTTTTGCATCAAGTGTTTCCCCTGTTTTAAACTTGTTTGTTTTGTCCTTGAAATCTCCGACAAACTTTCTGTTCCAGAGCCCCTCTGTAAGAATCACATGGGCAATTGCAAGAGCAAGCGCGCCGTCTGTGCCAGGTTTTATTATTAAAGACCTGTCTGCTGCTATTGCAGTGGTTGATTTTCTCACATCAACCTGTGTAATCCTTGCTCTGGGTGATTTATCTCTGAGTTTACCCCATTTCTGAATAACATAATTAAGGGGCCTGAACGCCTCCAAAAGCCCTGCACCAAAACTCAAGATATAATTGGCGTTATCATAGTCATATGCGCTGTATGAATCATTCCCTTCTGTCGCCTTTTTTGCCCTCTTGGAACCCTCTGAACACATGGATGCATGGCCAATCGGCACATTAGGAGAGCCGTAGAGTTTTCCGAATGTCTCAATTGTCCCGACATCTGATGCGCCCCAGCCTCTGCCAAACATCAGGGCAAAGCGGTGAGCCTCTCCCTTATCCCTTAATGTCTTCAGACGTTTGGCTATTGTATCAAGCGCTTCGTCCCATGTAATCGGCACAAACTTTGGGTCTTCGTTTCTCCCCTTTTTCGGATTTGTCCTCTTCATCGGCGACTTGAACCTGTCAGGGTCATATAGGATTTGTGTTCCAAAGTAACCTTTTGGACAGAGTTTGCCGTTAGAAATAGGGTGTTCAGGGTTGCCAAAGATTCTGTGAACCTTGCCGTCAGTTACATAAACATCTATTCCGCACCTGCCGGGACACTGATGACAGACACTCTTTTTTATAGCAGTTTCTGGTATCGGAAGATTGACAGGCGGTAACTTCTTTTCAGATGCAGGTGGTGTAGAAGCAATCCCTTTTTTAGATACCACACCTAAAACACCTGCAGCAGCAACTCCACCGCTTACCTGTAAAAATCTGCGGCGTGATACCGAAAAACTTTTTTTTCTTTTGTTATTATTATCAGAAGAACCTTTCTTCATTTGGAAGCCTCCAATATTAAAAAATCAAATATCAAAATGCAAAAGTCAAAATAACAAATTAAAATTAAAAATTAAAAAAGCTTCCTCATCTTTGATTTTTGACTTTTAATTTTTTACTTATTTTCTTATATTCCCAACTTTTCCTTCTTTTCCTCTTTTTCAGGCCATGGAGAACCTTTATGGACAAGATTAAAATGACATTCTATACAGGTCATCTTTTCCTTCTTGGCGATTTGATGCGCCTCTAAATCCCAATCCACCTCTTTTTCTTTATGGCAGTCAGTGCATGCCTTGCTGTTGCTTTTTAAGAATCCATCTCTCACCTTTTTATCCAGCCTCGGCTTCATCTTTGAATCCCATGCCCGGCTATCCATTTGCATTGCGTCCCCTGTGATGCCAATTAGCGGTGAAGTTGTAAACATAAAGCGGGCAGCAGTAATTACGTTGTGCGGTTTGTGACAGTTTGGACAGCCTGGCCTTGTATCTTTCTCGCTTTTTGAATGGTCTGAATTCTTAAATTCCCTGAAAGGACCGCGATGACATTCAGCGCATCCAAACAAAACTCCGCGAGGAGACGACGCAGGTGTCGGCTTTGGATTGTATGCATATTCACGATAATCGTAATAGGTATTATGACAAAACTCGCACAAAAAAGGACTTGTAATTTTTGCAACATGGGCAAAATAAACATAGGATAAGATGACAACAAAACCTATACCCCCTAAAATAACCAACAATCCCTTTTTATTGTTCGTTGACATTATATAAGTCCTCCTCTAATAAACCAACCCCCATAATCCTCTACCATGTGCTAATCACTGCACATGGTAGAAGGATAAGAGGGATTGTAATC